>DASSQI010000285.1:0-7935 GCA_035702585.1 Anaeromyxobacteraceae bacterium | reverse complement strand
GGCTCGAGGCGAAGCCGGCCGAGCCGACGGGACTCCGCGCGTTCGAGCTCCGCGCGCTGCAAGCGGCCGGCGTCCTGCCGCGCCTCGACGCCTGCGTGCGCTGCGGCGGCGCGCTCACCGCGCCGCGGCTGCGGTTCGATCCGGGAGAGGGCGGGGTGCTCTGCGGCGACTGCGGGCCGGCGCACGAGCGTTCGCCCATCGTGAGCGCCGACACCGCCGCCGCGCTGAACCGCCTCCTCGCGGGCGAGCTCGACGCGGCCGCGGACGCGCCGCTCCCTCAGGCGTCCGCGATCGAGGCGCGAGACGCGCTCGCCGCGTACATCGAGCACCACCTCGGAAAGCGGCTGCAGAGCCGCAAGTTCCTCGACGAGATCGCCCGGCGCCCGTGACGGATCGAGCGGCGTCGCATCGCGAATGTTTCACTTCGGCGAGCGCGCTCACGCGGCCGCGAACAGGTTGACACCGCTCGCCCCCCGGCCCTACGGTCCGCGGTCGCAACCGTGGAACCTGCCCGCTTCGCGGGGCCCGCGCGCAGGACGAACGGGGCTTCACAGGAGGAGCCGTGCTGTACTTCCAGGACCTGATCCTCAAGCTGCAAGCCTACTGGGGCAGCCGGGGCTGCATCCTCGCCCAGGGCTACGACCAGGAGGTCGGCGCCGGCACCATGAACCCGGCCACGTTCCTGCGCTGCCTCGGCCCCGAGCCGTGGAACGTCGCGTACGTCGAGCCCTCGCGGCGCCCCGCCGACGGTCGCTTCGGCGAGAACCCGAACCGGCTGTACCAGCACCACCAGTTCCAGGTGATCCTGAAGCCGTCGCCGCCCGACGTGCAGGACCTCTACCTCGGATCGCTGCGGGCGATCGGCATCGACCCGCGCGAGCACGACATCCGCTTCGTCGAGGACGACTGGGAGAGCCCGACGCTCGGCGCGTGGGGCCTCGGCTGGGAGGTCTGGTGTGACGGGATGGAGATCACCCAGTTCACCTACTTCCAGCAGGCTGGCGGCTTCGAGGTGAAGCCGGTCGCGGCCGAGCTCACCTACGGGCTCGAGCGCATCGCGATGTACCTGCAGGACGTCGAGAACGTCTACGACGTCGAGTGGGTGAAGGGCGTCAAGTACGGCGAGGTCTTCCACCGGAACGAGGTGGAGATGAGCGAGTACAGCTTCCGCGCCTCGGACGCCGCGCTGCTGTTCGACCTCTTCGGCAAGTACGAGGGCGAGTGCAAGCGGCTGCTCGAGCTCGGGCTGCCGCTGCCGGCCTACGACTACTGCCTGAAGTGCTCGCACACCTTCAACAACCTCGACGCGCGAGGGGCGATCAGCGTCACCGAGCGCGCCGCGTACATCGGGCGCGTCCGCGCGCTCGCCCGCGGCTGCGCCGAGGGCTATCTGAAGACGCGCGAGCAGCTCGGCTTCCCGATGCTGAAGGCGGCGCAGGAGGCCGCGGCCGCGCCGAAGCCGAGGTCGGCGGCGAGGTCGAAGGCGACGGGCACGCAGGGCGGGAAGGCGAGGGCGACCGCCCGCCGCGGCAGCGCGACGTCGAAGCGCGCCACCGGCGCGGCCCCCAGGGCGGCGTCGAAGCGCGCCAGGGCGGCAGCGCCGAAGACGACGGTGAAGGCGACGGCCAAGATGACGTCGAAGGCGAAGCGCGGCACCTCCGCGGCGTCGAAGCGCGGCGGCAAGACGGCGTCACGCTCCGCCGCGCGGTGATCCCCGAGCTCGAACGCTGAACCAGGAGACGCACGTGGCAGACCTTCTGTTCGAGATCGGCACCGAGGAGATCCCCGCCGGCTTCATGCCGCTGGCGCTGCGCCAGATCGAGGGCGACCTCGCGAAGGCGCTCGGCGACGCGCGGCTCGGGCACGGCGAGGTGAAGGCGCTCGGGACGCCGCGGCGGATCGCGGTGTTCGCCCGCGACGTGGCGGCGAAGCAGGAAGACGCGCGCACGCAGGCGCTCGGGCCCGGCGTCGCGGCGGCGTTCGACGCGCAGGGGAACCCCACGGCGGCCGCGCTCGGCTTCGCGAAGAGCCAGGGCGTCGACGTCTCCGAGCTGAAGCGCATCGAGACGCCGAAGGGCGAGCGGCTCGGCGTGGAGAAGGTCGAGCACGGCCAGAAGGCGCAGGACGTCCTGCCGGCGATCCTCGAGCGGCTCGTCGCCGGGCTCAAGTTCCGCAAGGCGATGCGCTGGGGCGACGAGACCGTCACGTTCGCGCGGCCGGTCCGCTGGATGGTGGCGCTGTTCGGCGGCAAGCGCGTGCCGGTGCGCTACGGCGACGTCGAGTCCGGCATCGCGACGCACGGCCACCGCTTCCTCGCGCCGCGCCCGATCACGCTGCGCGGCTCGCCGGAGGAGTACGTCCAGAAGCTCCGCAAGGCGAGCGTGCTCGTCGATCCCGTCGAGCGGCGGGCGCTCGTCGAGAAGGAGCTCGCGGCCGCGGCGAAGCGCGCCGGCGCGTCGGTGCGGCCCGACGAGTCGCTGGTGGAGCAGGTCAACTGGCTCGTCGAGTGGCCCACCGCGATCCTCGGCGAGTTCGAGGCGTCGAACCTCGAGCTCCCGCCGGAGGTGGTCGTCTCCGAGATGCGGAACCACCAGCGCTACTTCGCGCTCCTCGCGGACGGCGCGCTCACGAACCGCTTCGTCGCGGTCTCCGGGACGCCGGTGAAGGATCCCGCGGTGGCCCGCCACGGCTACGAGCGCGTGCTGCGCGCGCGGCTCGCCGACGCGCGGTTCTTCTTCGAGGAGGATCGCAAGCGGCGGCTCGAGGACCGCGTCGCGGACCTGGGCCGGCGCACCTACCAGGCGAAGCTCGGGACCGAGCTCCAGCGGGTCGAGCGGGTCCAGACGATCGCGCTCGCCCTCGCCGAGGCCGCCGGTCTCGGCGTCGAGCGCGACCGGATCGTCCGCGCCGCGAGGCTCGCGAAGGCCGACCTCGGGACCGGGATGGTCGGCGAGTTCCCGGAGCTGCAGGGCATCATGGGCGCGCACTACGCGCGCCTCGAGGGCGAGGACGCGCAGGTCGCCGACGCGATCGAGGACCACTACAAGCCGGTCGGCGCCTCCGAGGAGATGCCGCGCGGCGACCTCGGGGCCGTCGTCGGGGCGGCCGATCGCCTCCACCAGCTCGTCGGCATCTTCGGGGTCGGCGAGAAGGTCACCGGCGCCGCCGATCCGTTCGGGCTCCGGCGCGCCGCGCTGGGCATCGTCCGCATCGTCCTCGACCGCGGCTGGTCCATGTCGCTGCGCGCCGCGGTCGGCTCCGCGATCGACGCGCTCTCCGGCGTGAAGCTGGCGCAGCCGCGCGAGGCGCTCGAGGCGCAGGTGCTCGAGTTCGTGCGCGGCCGCGTGAAGGCGCTCTGGAGCGAGCGGGCCGACGCCGATCTCGTGGAGGCCGTGCTCGCCGCCGGCGGGGACGACCTCGTCGACGCGAAGCGCCGCCTCGACGCGCTCGCGGAGATCAAGGCCCGCCCCGACTTCGTGCCCCTCGCGGTGGCGTTCAAGCGCGTCGCGAACATTCAGGAGAAGGCGCTCGGGGCCGGCGCCGAGCGCGTGCAGAACGAGCTCCTCACCGAGGGCGCCGAGCGGGATCTCGCCGGCGAGCTCGAGCGCGTCGAGCAGCAGGTCGCGTCCTTGCGGGAGCGGCGGGAATACCCGGAGATCCTGCGCGTCGTCGCGAGCCTCAAGCCCGCCGTCGACCGCTTCTTCGACGACGTCCTCGTCATGGCGGAGGACCCGGCCGTCCGCGACAACCGGCTCGGCCTGATGAAGCGCGCCGGCGCCCTGTTCGCCGACATCGCCGACTTCAGGAAGATCCAGGCCGAGCTGCGGCCGTAGCCGCACGAAGGAGCCGAGGGGGGCCCGCCGCGGCGCTCTCGCGCAGGCGCGCGAAGCCCTTGACCCTCGGCGCCCCCGCCCGATACGGTTCGCGCCCCAGTGCCCAAGATCTGCAAGACCCTCGCGCCCCTCGGGCTCGCGCTCGCGCTCGGAGCGTGCGGCGAGGGACCGTCGACGCAGCCCGCTCCTCTCGACCGCTTCACGTACCCGACCGGGCTCGCGCTGCACACGCTCGGCGACGGTACGCGCGCGCTCATCGTCGTCTCGTCCAACTCGGACCTCCGCTACGACGTGGAAAGCGGCGGCAGCGTGATGGTCGTCGATCCGGAGGTTTCCTCCGGCGACGCCCTCGCGGTCCGGTCGGCGTTCCCGATCTCGAGCTTCGGCGGCGCACCGGCCATCCTCTCCAGCCGGGACGAGTCCGCGACCGCGGCGGTCGATCCGACGTGCGCGCAGTGGCCGGGATCGGACGAGATCCTGGTCGCGTCCCGCGGCGCGAACGCGCTGTACCGGCTCTCGCTCGCGGACGACGGCACGATCTCCTGCGCCGCCGACTGCCGCACCGTGTTCGGGACGGACCTCATCGACACGTACGCGGTGGCGGTCGCGTGCTTCGACCCCGGGACCGGCCCGGTCGCGCAGGCGTACGTCACGCACCTCGGCTCTCCGAACAACGTCGGGGTGGTGAGCCGCTTCGACCTGCTCTCCGGATCGCAGGCGAGCACGTCGGTCCAGCTCGCGCCGACCCCCACGCAGGACGTCGTGTGGGATCCCGCGCGGCGTCGCCTGTACGTGACGACGCGGTTCGCCACCATCGGGATCGCCCCGATGAGCTGGATCGACCTCGCGTTCCCGAACGTCGTGCTCGGCACGACCGACCTGAACGGCTTCCTGCGCGGCGCGGACACGCGCGGCATCGCGCTCGCCGCACCCGCCCCTGGCACCGGCTTCGCGACGCGCGCCTACGTCGCGGCGCGCGTCTTCGACCAGGACCTCGCGCTCACGTTCGGCGCCCGCACGCCGGACGTCGCCGGCGCGCTCATGGTCCTCGACATCACGGACGACGCGACCGGCAACCCGCGAGCTCGCGTGACGCGCATCGTCCCGGTCGGCATCGGCGCGAGCCAGGTGCACGTGCTGCCGCTCGCGGGAGGCCGCGTCTCGGGCGAGGAGATCGTCGCGGTGAGCAGCGACGAGGGCTCGATCGCGCTGTACGACGCGACGCGGGGGACGATCGTGCGGGTGCTCGCCACCGCCTCGGCCGACACGGTCGCGCCGGGCCCGTTCCTCCCGATCGACATCACCGACCCGCGGGCGCCCGAGTCCGCGCAGCGCGACCCGGCCGCGTACCGGGTCGGCGAGAAGCTCTTCGGAGACAAGCCCTTCGCGCTCGCCTCCGAGCCGATGGCAGACGGAAGGATCCGCCTCTACGTGAGCTCGTTCGACCGTGGTTTCGTCGCCGAGGTGCGCATCGATCCGGCCGCGCCCGCCGCGGCCCAGGTGTTCAAGCGCTTCGGACGGAGGCAGCCGTGATTCGCCGTGGTCTCCTCGCGGTCGCGATCGCCGCCCTCGCGGGGTGCGGCAGCAGCGCGCCGAACGTCGGGGCCCAGTTCTCGGGGCCGACCGACGTCGTCCCGTTCCGCGGCATCACCGTCGATTCTCCCGACGTCCGCGACTACCTCGCGGTCGCGTCCGGCCGCGGCAACGAGCTCCGGATCGTGGACCTCGCCTCCGACAAGGCGGTGCTCGGCCCCACGGTCGTGTTCCCGCTGTCGATCCCGTCGGTGCCGCGGCCCGTTCGCCTGGCGGCGGCGTCGCTCGGCGACGACAAGGCCGACCTGCTCGTCGCGTCGAGCGCGGGCTCCGCGACGATCGAGCTCGTCCTGACGTGGGGGCAGCAGAACAAGATCTCGGAGACGTACGACCTCTCCGTCGAGGCGGCGGCGGGATCCGCGCCGGAGGTGCTCGCGCTCGCGGCCGCTCCGGTCCCCGGCCCCCCGGGGAAGGCGCGCGTCATCGCGGCGCTCTCGGGAGGGAAGCTCGTCGTCGTCACCGCGACCCGCGCGGAAGACGGCTCGATCGCGCTGGTCCACCCGGCCGTCGTCCGGGACGTCGGCTTCGACGCGGTGGACCTGGCCGTCGCCCGGTCGAGCGCCACCGCCACCGCCACCGCGGGGCTGTGGCTCTTCGCGGCGACGCCAGACGATCTCGACCCGGGCGCGGCCGAGCTGTTCGGCGTCGCGCAGATCGAGATCTCGGGAGACCCGTCCGCCTGGACCCCGGTCGCGCTCGACGCCCGGGCCCCGACTCGGCTCGTCGGCGCCGCCGAGGTCGCGGAGCGCGTCGTCGGCCAGATGCGCCCGGACGACTTCCAGGCGGAGGCGCCGCTGCGCGTCTACGCGGCGCTCGACCCGACCGGTTGCGGACTCCAGCGCCGGATGAACTGCGGCCTCGTCACGCTCGACCCCGTCACGCGGACGCTCGCCCCTGATCCCGCGGGCGAGATGGACCATCGGGCGCCGATGCCGATCAACGGCGTGCCGCTCGGGATGACGATCGCGACGCAGCCGGTGAACCCGGCGCCGAGCGTCTGCAACGACGCGTTCAGCGCCGCGAATCCGGAGGCCGCGCCGCCGTTCCCCAAGGCGCGGCTCCTCATCGCCCCCGGCACCGGTCAGCGCTGCACGTCGGCCGTCGCGGCGGTGACCTCGTCGGACGGGTTCGTGTACGTGTACGACCTCGGGCGCTGGAGCCCCCCGAACGACACCTCGATCCTGCGCACCAACTCTCGCGTGCGCGCGACGGGCGCGACGCTATCCCGGCCGCTCGTCGACCCCGCGACCGACATCGCTCCGTTGCTCGGCTTCTGGAACGGAGACGACCAGAACGCGGTGCTCACCGCGAGCCAGACGGACCTCACGAAGTGGTTCCGGGTGACGCCGGGCTACACGCCGAGCGAGACGTTCCACATCGGGTTCCAGATCCCGCTGCCGGAGATCCAGGCGCGCGGCGCGGTGATCGGAGCACTCGGGGACGGGCGCTTCTACCTCGCCGCCCAGGCGGACGCCGGACGCGACCCCGCCACCGGCAACACCATCTGGGCGCTGGGCCCGAGGCTCTCCGATCCCGCGAACGGCGTCCGCGTGGGCGACGCCGTCCTCATGGTCACGACCGGCGGCAGCACCATCTGCGCGGTCGACGCGAACGGCGTCTTTCCCGAGACCACGGTGGCCGAGATCCTGCCGCCAGATCCGGTGCGGTTTCCCGGCGGCGCCGTGGTGCTCGCGCCGCTCGCGACCGGTGCCGGGTGCTGGGAGGCGGCCGTCGCACAGAGCGCGACCGGGCTCGCGACGGCGTCGTTCACGATCCGCTCGAGCGACCTGCTGCTCTACGGCGAGCGGCTCGGGTACCTCGGCCGCCCGCAGCAGGACATCCGTTTCGAGCTGCGGTGGAGCGACGAGACGACCCTCACCGGCGAGGAACTCGCGGTCAAGCGCAAGCTGCGGCGCTTCTACTACCCGGGCGCCGAGAAGTGCGACGCCACGACGACCTGCCCGGACCTCGGTCAGATCGACCCCATGACGCCGGGCCCGATGCTGTCGTTCCGCGCGGGGTACGTGAAGAGCGCGGTCCGCACCGGCGATCATCCGGTCGCGGGCGAGCAGGTGATCGTCACCACGCAGTCCGGTGTCTCGCCGATGTCGCGGAAGCCGGTCGGGTCGGGCGCGCTGCCGCTCGGTATCGCGCCGGTGGACCGCTCCGCGTTCATCGGGGAGGACGAGCCGATCCGGTTCTACACCGCGTACCAGGACGACCAGGTGTACGTGTTCAGCCCTGGCCAGGCGCTGTCCCAAGGCTTCAGCATCCGCTGAGGAGTGACGCCGGCGGCGGTAGGCCGGCGTCGTTCGCGGCCATCGCAAGCGCGCCCGTCCGACCGAGCTCCCCGTCCGCGAGGAGCGACGTCGGCAGGGCTTCCGAAACGGTCGCCGCACGAGACCGCGCCGCACGATGCCGCCGCAGGGGACCGCCGCCGCGACGGGGAGCTAGACGTCTCATCGGTCTGGGGTAGAATCGGATCTTTACACCCCAATCGGGCCAGAGG
>DASSQI010000284.1:0-26826 GCA_035702585.1 Anaeromyxobacteraceae bacterium | reverse complement strand
TCCGCGAGCCAGGCGCAGTGCTCGGCGTGTCGCCGCTCGTCGGCCGACGCGCGTCGCGCCAGGGCGACGAGGTGGCTCGGTTCGTCCAGCGCCTCGAGCCGCGCGGCGAGCGTCTCGAACCGGACCTCGGCCTCGCGCTCCACCTGCCAGCGGAAGGCCCACGCGGAGGCCGCCAGCGCGCGCACGCCGGAGGCTGGTCGCGCGCCGTCGCTCACCAGCCCTTCACTCCGTCGCCTTCCGACTCCGCCTTCTTCTTCCCGTCGTCCGACTTGCCTTGCTTCGCGTGCTGCTGCCGCTCCTTCTGATCCTTGTCGGCCTTGTCGCCCTGCTCGGTGGTGGCGTCCTTCTGCTCCTTCGCCGTCTGGCTCGTCTCGCTCGCCTTGTCCGGCTTCTCGGTCGACGCGCCCTTGTCGTCGGCGCGAGCGCCGCCGACACCTGCCAGCGCGAGGCCGCCCGCGACCAGCACCCGCAGGAGCTTCTTCACAGCAGCGTCCGTCTCGTGGGGCATCGCAGCGCCCTCCTTCGTCTCGAATCCCTCCGGGTAGGGCAGAGACGGGGAGCCCGGCCAGTACCTCTGGGGTCGCGATGCTCACGCCACGCGAGCGCGTCGCGCGAACGCCTCGCCGAGGCGATCCAGCGCCTCTCCGGCGCGCGCCTCGATCACGATCGACGCAGCCGCCGCGCCGAGGCGAGCGGCCTCGAGCGGCGCCTCGCCGAGAGCGAGCCCGAAGAAGAACCCCGCGGAGAAGACGTCACCCGCGCCCACCGGATCGACGGCGCTCGTCCGGAACACCCCGACGCCGGAGGTCCCCCCGTGCGCCGTGACCTCCGCCCCGCGCTCGCCGTGCGTGAGCGCCACCACCGGGACCGAGCCGCGGAGCAGCTCGAGCAGGCCCGCCTGGCCGAGGAGGTCGTCCTCGCCGAGGCACGCCGCCGACACGCGCGTGCTGAGCAGCGCCGGGTCGGGTCGCCACGCGGGCTGCACGACCTCGCCGCCGGCGGCGACCTCCCGCACCCACCCCTGGACGCCGACGCCGACGAACCGCGCGCGCACGGCGCGAGTCCACGCGTCGAGGTCGATCTCGGCGAGCACCGGCGCGAGGTGCAGCACGTCGCAATCGCTCCAGCCGCCGGCGAGCGACTGCGGCGACAGCCTCCCGGCGCGCGCGGCGACCCGCTGCGTGCGCGCGCCGTCGGCGTGGTGCTCGTTCACGAAGCGCGTCGTGAGCCCGTCGGCGACGACGCGGACCTCCGCGCCCGCGAGCGCCGCGTGCGGGAAGTCCGGTCCCGCCGCGGTCACCACGCGCACGGACGCGCCGAGGGCGCGCCACGCGTGGGCCGCGTAGTAGGCGGAGCCGCCCGGCAGCCACGCGTCGCCGTAGCGGTCGAGGGTGACGTTGCCGGCGACGAGCACGCGCAGTGGCATGGCGCCTCAGGCGATGAGCCGCAGGCCCGCCGGCAGCGCGTCGCCGAAGATGCGCTGCTCCTCGGCGGCGCCCAGCGCGACCGCCTCGCGCACCGGACGGATCACGTCCTCCGGCGCTCTCGCCTGGGCGAGCGCGGCGAGCACCGCGTCGCGCACCTCCGGCTCGACGTCGCGCGCGCGATCGCCGCTGGCGCGGGCGAGCTGGGAGAGCGGGAACGCGAGCTCGGCGCGTGAGGTCGGCAGCGCGAGCAGCCGCGAGATCCAGTCCTCCGCGACCTCCTTCGGGACCGACGTGTGGGCGCTCCCGTGGAACGGCACGCGCGCGCCGATGCGGCCGATGGCCCAGAGCAGGTGCGGCGCGGCGCCCTCGCGCTCGACGCGCGCGAACACCGCCTCACCGAGGTCGCGCTTGCGGTCCGCCGGGACGCGCTCGAGGCTCGCCGCGAGGCGGATCAGCTCGTCGATCGCCTCCGCGCGCACGCCCGCGACGCGGGGCTTCGCCTTCCGCGGATCGGCCGGCGGCACGAACGGCATGACGAGCTCGAGGATGCGCGCCTGCGCCGCCTCGTCGAGCCCGCCCGCGATGCGTCGCCACAGGATCCACCACGCCTGCCAGTTGTGCGGCTCGGACTGGAACTGCAGCCCCTCGCCGAACGCGCGGAACGTCTCGGCCGCGCGCCAGGAGTCGAGCGGCGCGCCGAAGCCCGGTCGCAGGCACCACCCCGTGAGGCTGCACCAGAGCCGCTCGTGATCGGCGCTGCGGCGCCGCCGCGGCATCGCCGCGTGCAGCGACGCCCAGAGCTCCCGGATGACGGGCGTGGTCCAGCCGTCCCTCGGCCCGAGCACCTTCTCCAGCTCGCGGAAGAGCCCCTTCACCGCGCGTGGATCGACCGCCGCCGCCTTCTTGCCGTAATAGAGCTCGACGAGGGCGCGGGCATCGGCGAACCGCCGCGGCATCGCCTCGACCTCGGTCGGACCCGTGTCGCTCGACGTGCCCCGCAGCTGGAACTCGAGCTTCCAGCGCGCGTCGCGGTCCTCGGCGACGCACCACAGCTCGAGCGTCCCGATGTCGGTGAGCGCAGCGTGCAGCCGCACCGGGATCTCGGCCTTTCCTCCTCCGGGCGCGCGCAGCACCGTCTCGATCGGCGGGAGCGGCTGGAACGCCGCCTCGTCGAGATCCACGAGGTCTCCGGGCTGATCGAAGCGCGCCCGGCGCGTGGCGTACACCCGGAACCTGACGGGGCGATCGACGAGCAGCGAGAACGTGCGCGGGACCGCGATCTCGCGCCCTTCCTCGAGGTGCCGCGGGATGACGCAGAGCGCGCGTGCCGCCTCGCCCGGAGCGTCGACCGCGACGTAGTACGCCCGTGCGCTGCCGCCGCCGATGCGGAGCCCGACGCCGCGCCGCACGAGCCCGGAGCTGGCCGCGCCGCGCGCGACGGCGACGTCGAGGCGCGCGTTCTCGAGGAGCGAGACCGGCTCGCCGGGGAACCAGCTCGACATGACGTCGCGCAGCCGCTCGCGCACCTCGCGCGGCGTGAACACCCCGCCGTTGAGCAGGATCGCGTCGGGGCGGGGGAGGGTCGCGACCGGCCTGCCGATGGCCTCGGCGACCTCGGTCGCGTGATCGCGCAGGAACGCGAGCGCGTGGCGCGTGATCGCAGGCTCCGACTCGTAGGGGAGCCCCAGCTCGAGCAGCCCCGCCCGGCCGGCGCGCCGCGGCACGTCCTCGGGGCCGATCGCGGGGAAGAACCCCTCGAGCAGCACCTCGCGGACCTCGGCGCGCGTGATCTCGGCCGACAGCGTCCCGCCCACGAGGCGGCTGCCGCGCCCGGCGACGCTCACGCCCGCCGACGCCGGGGCGCGCTCGGCGAGGAGCGCCTCCTTCGCGGCGCGGCAAGCCTGGACCAGCGTCGACCACTGGACCGCGTCGAGCCGTGCGCCGAGGCGGTGCTCCACCCGCCGCGCCAGCGTGATGTCGACGTTGTCGCCGCCGAGGAGCAGGTGATCGCCCACCGCGATGCGCGTGAGCGTCGGGGTGCCTTGCTTCACCGCGGCGTGGATGAGCGTGAAGTCGGTCGTGCCGCCGCCGACGTCCACCACCAGGACGAGCGACGCGCCCGCGAGCGCCGCCTGGAGATCGGCGCGATGTCTCGCTGCCCAGTCGTGGAACGCGGCCTGGGGCTCCTCGAGCAGCGTCAGCCGCGCGAGGCCCGCCTGGCGCGCGGCGCGCACCGTGAGCTCGCGGGCGCCCTCGTCGAATGACGCCGGGACGGTGAGAACCACCTCCTGCGCCGCGAGCGGCGCCTGCGGATGGGCGTGATCCCACGCTGCGCGGAGGTGGCCGAGGAACAGCGCCGAGGCATCGACCGGCGAGAGCCGCGTGACGCCCTCGGGCGCGCCCCACGGCAGGATCGGCGCGGTGCGGTCCACGCGAGGGTGGCTGAGCCAGCTCTTCGCGCTCGCGACGAGGCGGCCGGGGACGCGCGAGCCCTGCACCTTGGCCCACTCGCCGACGACCACTTCGGGCTCGCCCCACGGCAGCGCGCGGCTGCCGGGCGGCAGCTCGTGCTCGCCGGGCACGTACGCGGCGGACGGCAGCAGCGGGCGCTCCGCGAGCTCGCCCGCGGCGACGAGCTGCGGGACCGGGACGACGGCGAGCGACTCGACGAGATCTCCCTCGCGGCCGAGGTCGATCGCGGCGAGCGCGGAGTTCGTCGTGCCGAGGTCGATCCCGACGATGAAGCGCGAGTCGGTCACGGCGCCGTCTCGGCGCCCTCGCCGGCCGCCGCGCCACCGTCCTGCCGCAGGTTGAACTCGACCTTCCACGCGCGGCCGCCCTCGTCGACGGCGGTGAGCTCGAGCGTGCCGATCTCGGTCACGTCGGCGCGCAGCTTCACCGGCACGACGCGGCCGACCTCGTCGCCCTCGGCGGGCAGGGTGGTCTCGATGGGAGGCAGCTCTTCCAGCTCGGCCTCGCGCTCGACGACCGTGCCGACGCGGTCCTCGCGCCGGAGCGAGGAGGCGAAGAACCGGAAGTGGGTCGGCTCGCCGACCACGAGGCCCAGCTCGGAGTCGAGCTCGGCGGCGGTGCCTTCCTCCATGCCCATCGGCGCGACGCAGAGCGCCTGTACCGGCGGCGGCATGCCGGGTACCGCCGGCATCGCGGTCTCGATGCCGACGTAGTACGCCCGGGCGGTGCCGCCGCGGATGCGGATGCCGTGGCCGGCGCGCACGCGCCCGTAGCTCGCCGCGCCCTTGGCGACGGCGAGGTCGAGGTCGACGCCGGGCAGCTCTCGCGGCGCGGCGCCGCCCTCGGCGGCGACCCAGCTCGACAGCACGTCCATGACGCGCGAGCGGAGCTCGGTCGCCTTCATGACGCCACCGTTGAAGAGCACGGCGGTGGGATGCAGGAACGCCCTCCCGGCGAGCTCCACGCCCGGGATCGACGACGCGCCGATCCCCTCGCGCTGGCGCGACAGGAACGCCGCCAGGTGGCGCATGACGCCGGGGTCGGAGGCGTACGGCAGGCCGAGGGTCGTCAGCGCGGCGCGGCGCTGCGCGGCGGGGCGCGCGGAGGACTCGACCATCGGGAAGAAGCCGTCCACGAGCGTCCCGAGCAGCTCGTCGCGCGTCAGCTCGGTCCGGATGGCGCCGCCGATGAGGCCCGAGCCGCGCCCGGGCACCGTGACCGGCTGCCCCGGGACGGCGCGGTTCGCGAAGAGCGCCTCCTTCGCCTGGCGGGCGCCGTGCGTGAGGGCCTGGATCTGCCAGCGGTCCAGCGAGCGGCCCGCCGCGGACAGCTTGCGCTCGAGCGCGTACGCGAGCGCGAGGTCCATGTTGTCGCCGCCGAGCAGGATGTGATCGCCGACGGCGACGCGCTCGAGGCCGAGATCTCCTTCGCGATCGACCACCGCGATGAGCGACAGGTCGGTCGTGCCGCCGCCGACGTCGATGACGAGGATGAGGTCGCCGGGCTTCACCTCCTTGCGCCAGCGATCGCCCATCGCCTCGACCCAGGCGTACAGCGCGGCCTGTGGCTCCTCGAGCAGCGTGATCTCCGGGAGGCCCGCGGCGCGCGCCGCCTCGACCGTGAGCTCCCGCGCCACCGCGTCGAAGGACGCCGGGACGGTCAGGGTGACGCGCTGCCGCTCCAGCGCGACCGCGGCGTCTCCCCGCGCGATCTGCGCGTCCCAGGCGGCGCGCAGGTGGGCGAGGTAACGCGATGACGCCTCGAGCGGCGACACCTTCGGCACCTCCGCCGGGCTGCCGGCGGGGAGCGACGCCGCGCGCCGATCGAGGGCGGGGTGGCTGAGCCAGCTCTTCGCCGACGACACGAGGCGAACCGGCGTGAGCGCGCCCTGCGCGCGCGCGAGCTCGCCGACGGTGTCCGACGCGGCGGGGTCCCACGGCAGCGCGAGCGCGCCGGGCGGGAACTCCGCGCCGTGCGGCAGGTAGAGGTACGACGGCAGCAGCGCGCGAGCCTGCACCTCTCCCGGATGAACGAGCTGCGGGATCGCGAGCACCTCGGGTGACGTGGCGTCGCCCTCGAGCGGAAGGAACGACAGCGCCGAGTTCGTGGTGCCGAGATCGATCCCGACGGCGTACCGCGCGTCACTCACAGCTCGACCTCCGCGGGCGCGAGGACGCGCGGGTCCTGACCGGCGGGCGGCGGCGGGATCCGGACGTTCAGCGCGCGCCAGCCGTGATGGCGGACGGTGCCGCGGAACGGCGGCTGCCCGACCACGTTGCCCGCGAGGCGGATCGTGCCGGCGTCGAACCCGGTCGGCACCGTCGTCGTCGCGCCCTCGGGCTCGCGCAGCACGGGCTCGAGGTCGAGGTACGCCCACACGGCCTTCTTGCAGCCGGCGTGGACCGTGCGCGCCGCCGCGCCGATCTCGGCGTCCGAGAACCCGGTGAGCTCTTCGGAGAGGAAGTCCACGAGGCGTCCGTCGCGCTGCAGCACGCCGAGCATGTGCAGCGCGGCCGCCTGCTCCCGCTGCTCGGGAGTCGGGCCCGGCGCGGGTACGGGCGCGGCCACCGGCGTCGGCGCCGGCGCGACGACCGGTGCGGGTGCCGGCGGCGGGATCGGCGTCGGTGCTCTCGCAGGGGCTGCCGAGGCCGCGGGCCCGTTCGCGGCGGTGCGCGGGGCGGTCGGACGTTCCGGCTCGACGGCGATCTCCGCCTCGCGCGCGGGCTGCAGGCCCTCCGTGGGCGCCTCGGTCGCTCCCGCGCCGGGCGGGAGCGCGGTGCGCTGGCGTTCGCGCAGCGCGTGGACGCCGCTCGCGAACTCGCGGTTGAACAGCACGGCGAAGAAGGCGACGAAGGCCAGCAGCAGGCGCTGGAAGAAGGACAGTTCCTGGGTCATGGCCGCGATTGATTAGCGCAAACGCGAGGGCGCTGCCTCCTCGAAAACAAACGCCCCGGCGTGAGCCGGGGCGGGGTACTGCCGCGAACGCGCGAGCGACGGTCGCGGAAGAGCTATCGCAGCGTGTACTGCACCATGAGCTGCGGCGCGCTGCTCAGCGCGTGACCGGGCGCGCGGTGGATGTAGTACTCGGTGCCGAACCAGAAGCGGCTGGGCACTCCGAACGGCGCGCCGACGTCCACGAGCAGCTGCGGCTGCGTCATGATGTCGAGCCCGAGATTTCCGTCGTTGGGGTTCTTCGCTCCCGAGAGATCCGCGAAGCCCGCGAGGACCATGTTCGCCGGACCCACCTTGAACGGCACGCCCCAGTACAGCGTCGCCTGCCACGAGTGATAGCTGAACTGATCGTACCGGTAGTACAGGTTCATGCCCGCGACGTACGGACCCGGGAGGTTGAAGTCACCGCCGAAGCCGCCGAGGTACGCGAAGAAGTTGTAGCCCTGGTTGAGCTCGAACGCCGGGCCGAAGTCCTTGAAGAACGGCACCGGATTCTTGCCGAAGATCTTGCCGAAGCCGAACCGGGGCTGAAGCTCGCTGTAGACGTTCGTCCTGCCGTCGGGGCCGCCGGTGAACGCGTTGACGAACGCTCCGCGCGTGCGCGTCAGGTCCGCGAAGAACAAGAGGTCGCCGTACGCGTGCGTACCGTAGTAGTTGAACGTGACCGTGTTCATGTCGCCGGCGCGAGTGTTGTTGCCGTTGCCGGACACGTCCTTGAAATTGAATCCCTGGAGGACCTGGACGTTCGCGGTGGCAAAGCCTTCCGCCTGGGCGGCGGTCGCGGCGGTCAGGGAGACGACCGCGGCGGCGAGACGAGAGAGGATCGAAGTGCGCATCGGGGTTGCTCCTGCCTCCGTTGAAAAGGTGCGTTTTTCCGAGCCGCCGGGCGGGCGGGCGCCACCTTCTACACCACGTGAGGCCCCGGGTGGGGGTCGAATGGCCCCATCGGGGCGCATTGCCGCACCGATGGCTGAAATCCGTCGTCACGACGGCCGTGTGGCCGTCATCGAGCGCCTCCCGTGAGCGAGGTGCTTGCGTTCCAGCAGGTCTCGAAGAGCTACCCGGCGTCCGCCGGGGGCGTGCGGGAGGTCCTCCGGCGCGTCGACCTCCGAGTCGACGGCGGCCGCGTGGTCGCGCTGGTCGGACGCAGCGGGTCCGGGAAGTCGACGCTGCTCCACCTCGCCGCCGGCATCGACGCTCCCACGTCGGGCGAGGTGAGGCTCCTCGGACGGGAGCTCGGCGCGCTCACGGACGGGGAGCGGACGCGCATCCGCCGTGACGCGGTCGGCCTCGTCTTCCAGTTCTTCCACCTGCTGCCGCACCTGCCGGTCCTCGACAACGTGCTCGTGCCCGCCCTCGTCGCCGGCGACGCGCCCGGGCCCGCGGAGGCGCGCGCTCGCGACCTGCTCGAGCGGATCGGCCTCGGCGGGCGAGAGCGCGATCCCGTCCAGAAGCTGTCCGGAGGCGAGATGCAGCGGGTCGCGATCTGCCGCGCGCTGCTGCGGAGACCACGGCTGCTCCTCGCGGACGAGCCGACCGGAAACCTCGACGAGGAGTCCGGCGAGCGCGTCATGGAGCTGCTCCTGCGGCTCGCGCGCGAGGAGGGCTCGGCGCTGCTCTACGCGACGCACAGCCGTGAGGTCTCGGAGCTCGCCGACGAGATCTGGCTCGTCCACGCGGGCGCGGTCGAGCCGCTCGCCCGCGCGCTGGAGCCCGCGTGATCTCGTACGCCGCGCGCGCCGTGGCGGCACGGCTGCGGGCCGCGCCGGGCCTCTTCGCGCTCGCGGTGCTGGGCGTCGCGCTCGGCGTCGGTGCGGTGCTCTCGATCCAGCTGCTGAACGCGAACGCGCTCGCCGCGTTCCGCGGCACGGTCCGCGCCGTGAGCGGCGACGCGGCGCTGTCGATCGTGCCCGTCGCGGCCTCGCTCGACGAGGCGCTCCTCGGGAAGGTCCTTCCGCAGCGTGGCGTCGCCGCCGCGCAGCCGCTCGTCAGGGTCGAGGTGGCGCTCGCGGATCGCGCGGCAGGCGGCCTCGACGTGCTCGGGGTCGATCTCCTGTCGCCGCGCGCGGGCCCGTCGGCGCTGTCGGGCGTCGACCTGGCCGAGGCGCTCGGGACGCCCGGGTGGATCGCCGTGTCCCGGCGCGGGGCGGAGCGCATGGGGTGGAGCGTCGGGTCGCGCGTCGCCGCCTCGGCGGGGTCGCGCCGCGTCGAGCTGGTCGTCGGCGCGATCGCCGACTTCGATCGGGTGGCGCCCGGCGCGAGCGCGCGGCTCGCGCTCATGGACATCGCGCAAGCGCAGGCGCTGCTCGGCGAGCGCGGGCGCCTGCAGCAGATCGACGTGCGCGCGGCGGATGGGACCGACGTCGCCGACCTCGCGCATCGGCTCTCCGACGCGATCGGGCCCGCGGCGAGGGTCGTCACGCCGGAGCAGCGGCAGAGCGAGGCGGAGGGGCTCCTCTCCGCGTTCCGGCTGAACCTCACCGCGCTCAGCGCCGTGAGCCTGCTCGTGGGCGGGTTCCTCGTGCACGCGACGATGCAGGCCGCGCTCGTGCGCAGGCGCGAGGAGCTCGGTGTGCTGCGCTGCCTCGGCGCGACGCGGGGGCAGGTGCTGGGCGTCATCCTCGCCGACGCTGCGCTGCTCGGGCTCGCCGGCACCGCGCTCGGCATCCCGCTGGGCACGTGGGCCGCTCGCGCCAGCGTCGGAGCCGTGAGCGGCACGCTCCGGAACCTCTACCTGCTCGAGGGCATCGACGAGGTGCGGACCTCGCCCGGCATGATCGCGCTCGCGGTCGCGGTCGGGCTCGCCGGCGCGATCGCGGGCGCCCTGCTCCCGGCGCTCGACGTCGCGCGCCGCGATCCCCGGGCGCTGCTCGCCTCGCTCACGCTGGAGGAGCCGGCCGCAGCGCGCCGCGTGCGTCACGCCGCCGCCGCGCTCGCGATCCCCGCCGCGGTCGCGGCGCTGATCCTGGGGCTCGCTCCGGAGTGGAAGCCGGGCGGGTTCGTCGTCGCGCTGTCGATCCTCGCGGCGGTCCCGCTGGCGGCGCCGGCCCTCGTCGCCGCGAGCGCGTGGGGGCCGCGGCCGCGCACGCTGTCCGTCGCGTACGGCGCGCGCACGCTCCGGGCGCACCTCCGCGCCACCGCGCTCGCCGCCGGCGCGCTCGGCGTCGCCGCGGCGATGCTCGCGGCGATCACCGTGATGGTCGGGAGCTTCCGCGCGACGGTCGAGGACTGGCTCGGGAGCACGCTGCGCGCCGACGTGTACGTGACGACGCTCTCGTGGCGGCGCGGCCGCGGCGAGGCGGGACTCGACGACGAGATCGTGCGGCGGCTCGCCGCCCGCCCGGAGGTGCGGCGCGTGGACCGGCTCAGGCAGGTGCCGGCGCGGAGCCGTGGGCAGCGAATCACGGTGTCGGGGTTCGACAGCGGCGTCGCCGCCGAGCAGGGCGGGCGCGTCCAGCTCGTGAGCGGCGAGCGCGCGTCCGCGCTCCGCGAGGTCGCTCGCGAGGGGGCGGCGCTCGTGTCCGAGCCGCTCGCGCGGAAGCGCGGCCTCCGCGTGGGGGATCGGCTGCCGGTGGACACGCCGGCGGGTGAGGCGCTCCTCCCGATCGCCGGCGTCTACGCCGACTACGGCTCGGAGAGCGGCGCCGCGCTCGTCGATCTCGACCGCACGCTGCCGCGGCTCTTCGGCCGCGGCCCTGTGACGAACGTCGCGCTGGAGCTCGCGCCGGGCGCCGACGTCGACGCTGCCGTCGATCGGCTCCGCCGCGAGCTCTCGGGCGAGGCGCTGCTCATCCGGTCGAATCGCGCGCTGCGCGCCGACGTCATGGCGATCTTCGACCAGACCTTCGCCGTGACGCGCCTGCTCCAGCTCATGACGCTGCTCATCGCCGTCGCCGGCGTGCTGCTCGCGCTGCTCGTGCTCGCGCGCGAGCGCCAGGCCGAGATCGCGCTGTACCGCGCGCTGGGCGCGGAGCGAGGCCAGATCTTCCGTCTGTTCCTCGGTCGCGCGCTCGGCATCGCCGGTTGTGGCCTCGTGCTCGGCGCCGCAGGCGGCGCGGGGCTCGCGCTCGTGCTCGTGCGCATCGTGAACCCGGCCTGGTTCGGCTGGACGCTCGCGCTGCACTGGCCCTGGGCGGCGCTCGCGAGCGAGGCGATCGTGCTCCTCGCGGCGGCGGCGCTCGCGAGCATCTACCCGGCGGCGCGCGCGAGCGCGGCCCCGGCCACGGAGCTGTCGCGCGATGCGCTGTAGACGCGCGAGCTCGCTCGCGGCCGTCGCCGCGATCGCGATGGCCGCCGGAGCGCCCGCGGCGGCCGAGGGATTCCGGCCCGCGCAGCCGGGGCACGCGTGGACGTTCCCGCGGGACCACTGGGCGGCGCGCGCGTACCGGAACGAGTGGTGGTACTTCACCGGCAACCTCGTGGCCGTCGACGAGCCGTCGCGCGCGCTCGGCTTCCAGCTCACGTTCTTCCGCGTCGGCTTCCTGCCCGAGAAGCAGCCGCTCGCGTCCGCCTGGGCGACGAGCGGCGCCGTGATGGCGCACGCCGCCATCACCGACGTCGCCACCGGCGAGCACCGCTTCTCGGAGGTGCTGTGGAGAGAGATGCCGCTGCTCGGGGGATTCGGCGCGTACCCGGACCCGGTGATCGCGTGGGCGAAGCCGCCGCCCGGGACCGACGGCCGCTGGTCGCTCCGCTGGACCGGATCCGGATTCGAGCTCGGCATGCGCGACGACGGCCGGGACATGGCGATCGCGCTCTCGGCGTCTCCACGGAAGCCCGTCGCGCTGCAGGGCCCGGGCGGCTTCAGCCGGAAGTCGAATGCTCCCGGCCACGCGAGCCTCTACTACAGCATCACGCGGCTCGACGCGGAGGGGACGATCAGCGTCGCTGGCCGCGAGTGGCGCGTCCGCGGCGACGCCTGGATGGACCGCGAGATGGGCTCGTCGCAGCTCGCGCCGGGGCAGGTCGGCTGGGACTGGTGGAGCCTGCAGCTCGCCGACGGCCGCGACCTCATGCTGTACCGGCTGCGGCGCGCGGACGGGACCGTCGACTTCGCCTACGGCACCGTGGTGGACGCGGACGGCACGACCCGGTTCCTCGAGCCGGGCGGCTGGGAGTCGCGCGCGACGAGCACGTGGCGGAGCCCGCGCACCGGCGCCGAGTACCCGGCCGCGTGGAAGATCACGGTGCCTCGCGAGAAGATCGACATCTCCGTCGAGCCGCGCGTCGCGGCGCAGGAGAACGTGGCGCGCCTCGCGGGCGGGCTCTTCTACTGGGAGGGCGCGGTGCGCGTCCGCGACGCGGGCGGCAACGACGCGGGGCAGGGGTACGTCGAGCTCACGGGGTACGGCCGGGGCAATCGCCCGCCGCTGTGATCGCGAATCCGAGCCACGATCCGCCGCCGCCGTCCGACGGTGCCGCGTCGCGCCCCGGCACCCTCCCGGCGATGGACGCACGCGTTCACCCCTGGTATCTGCGCGCGACCGAGGAGGCTCGATGAAGCGATACTCCCGAACGTTCGAGCTGCGCTGGTCCGATGCGGACGCGAACGGACACATCCGCCACACCGTCTACGCGGAGCTCGGCGCCGAGGTGCGCATCGCGTTCCTGCGCGACGCCGGCTTCGACTGGAAGGCGTTCTCGGCGGCGGGGATCGGGCCGGTGCTGCTGCGCGAGCAGCTCGACTATCTCCACGAGATCGGGATGGGCGAGCGCGTGACGATCGATCTCGCCGCGGTGGGCCTGTCTCCCGACGGCGGTCGCTGGATCCTGCGCCACGACGTCTACAAGCAGGACGGAGCCCTCGCCGCGCGCGTGGTCGTGACCGGAGGATGGATCGACCTCGCGGCGCGGCGACTGACGACGCCGCCGGAGGCGCTCGCGAGGCACATGGCAGAGCTCGCTCGCGCGGAAGACTTTCGCGAGCTGCCGTCGCTGAAGCGCTCCTAGTCCGGATCGCCGTCGTGCGGCGCCGCGCGCCCGGGCCGGTCGTCGCCGATGCCGCTGCCCAGCGAGCCCGAATCGGCCTCGCGCTCGGCTTCGCGCAGCTCTCGCTGCTCCTCCTTCGCGACCGCGCGAGGGGTGACGTCCTTCCCGTCCTCGAGCCCGTCGGTGCTGGGCGGCTGCCTCTTCTCGGGCGGCGTGTTCGCGGCGCGCCACGCGTCCTTCACGACGTCGTTCTCGTCCCTGGGATCGTGCATGCCGATGAGGTGGGCACGCCCGCGCGGCGAGGGAAGCGCGAGGCCCGGTCCACTTGCGCGTGGACCGGGCCATCGACGAGGCGTGGCTCCATCGGGCTCAGTACTTGCGCTCGGTGCTGCCGGAGCTCGAGCCGGAGCCTGAGCTTCCGCTCGAGCCCGAGGCCGACCCGCTACCGGTCGTATCGCTGCTCGGCCCCGTGCTCGAGCCGCTGCTGCCGGAGCCCATGCCGCGCGAGGGCTCGCTGCCGCTCGACGAGCCGGTGCCGCTCGACGTCCCCGTGTCGGACGTGGTCGAGCCGGACGTGCTCGAGCCCCAGTTGCCGGTGGAGCCGGACGTAGACGACCGGTCCGCGCCGGTGGAGCTGCCCGACGTACCCGAGCTCGTGGAGCTGGGGGTCGTGGTGGTGCTCTTCTTGTGCTTCTTGCTCTTCTTCTTGGTCTTCGTGTGGGTGCCGGTGTCGCTCGACGTGGTGCTGTCCGTGGAGGATCCACTCATCCCGGTGTGCGAACCGCTGCCGGTGCCCGTCGCCGTTCCCGTCCCTGCCGTGCCGGACGTGTCGGAGCCCGTGCCGCTGCTCGAGCCCGAGGTCGTCGAGCCGGCGGACCCGGAGGTCGTGTCCGAGCTCGTGCTGCTGCCCGACCCCATGCTCCCCGAGGACGATGAGTCGGTGCTGCTACCCGACCCCATGCTCCCCGACGACGAGCCGGTGCTGCCCGACCCGGTGGTCCCCGACGCCGAGCCCGACGAGCCCGAGCCCATTCCGGTGGACCCCGCAGTTCCGGACTGGCCGCTCGTGCTCGACCCGCTCGTCCCGGTGTCGCTGCTCGTCGATGACGAGCCGCTCGTCCCTCTGTCGCTCGAGCCGCTCGGGCTCGTCGCGGTGTTGCCGCTGCCTGCGCTGCCGCCGCCGCCGCCGCCGCCCTGTGCGTACGCGGTGCCAGTGGCCAGCGCCGCCGCGGCGATGATGCCGATGAGCTTCTTCATTCGTGTCGCTCCTCGTTGCGAGTTCCGGGCGGCGCGCGGCCAGCGCACACCTGCCCGGGAGGGAGAAATTCGCCCCGCGAAACGGTGGGTGCAGGAACCCGCGCGCGCCAGCCCTCAAATCCAAGCCCACCGAGTGGGGAGCCGCCGGTGGGCCGGGCAGGCGAGCCGATGGACGCCGAGTCTTCGCCTGCGACGCGAGGCGAACGTGGTCACCGTAGATGCATGCCACGCAACGACATCTCGGACTCGCTGTCGGTCCGGCAGGACGACGATCCTCGCAAGCCGCTGAAAGCGCTCCAGGAAGAGGCGGAGCAGGAGCTCCTCGAGGCCGAGCGCACGGACACCGGCGGCGTGGAGCACCAGAGCGCGCGCGATCGCGCCGGCAGGTCCGGTGACGATCAGCCGCCCGCGCCGGGGGGGCGCGCGAGGTAGCCTCGCGCCAGGACCCACACCACGACGAGCGCACGGGCGACGTGCATGCCGGCGAGCGCGTGTCGCGTCGCGCCGTCCATCCTCACGACCGACTCGGCCTGCCCGAACAGCAGCGGCCCCGCGGAAGCGCCGACGAGCACGATCGCCAGGAGGCCGAACCAGGTGAGAGGGCGCGAGGTGCGCGTGAGGAGGGCGAGCGCGATCGCGCCCGCGAACGCCGGGAACACCGACGAGACGAGCACGCCGACGAGGCCGATCGGCACCATCGTCGAGCCGGGGTCGCGCGGATCGACCGGCACCAGCATCGATACCCCGGCCTTGCGCGCGGCGAGGTAGACCACGGCGGCCACCGCCGCGCCGGCGACGGCCGCGAGCGGCGCGCTCATGAGGACGAGCCGCGACCGCGCGCGGCGCTGCTGCTCTGCGGGGATCGGCGGCTGTCGCTGCACTCCGTCCTCCAGTCGAGAAGGGCGGGAGGATAGCGCGTCGAGCCGCGATGACGAGCGTGAAGATGCTCACGCCCGCCGACCGGGTCGACCGCGTCGGCGAAAGGTGTCGCGCGCGGCCGAGCAGAGTTCCACATTGTCGGCATGAGCCGCGACGCCGCGTCCTGGGACGTCCTCCGCAGAGAAGCCGCCGAGCGCTTCGGAGTACGGCGCTTCCGCCCGGGCCAGCGCGAGATCATCGACGCCGTGCTCGCCGGCCGCGACGCGCTCGGGATACTGCCGTGAGCGTCGTCGTGCTCGGCGGCGCGCGCGCGGGCTCGCCGGCGACTGCGTCGGGGCGCCCGCCCGTCGCGATCGTCGCCGCGCACCCCGACGACGAGACGATCGGCGCCTCCGCGCTGCTCCTGCGCAGCCCCGGCGCCGCGGTGATCCACCTCACCGACGGGGCGCCGCGCGACCGCGCGTTCTGGACGGTGAAGACGGACGCGTCTCGCGACGAGTACGCGACCCGCAGGCGCCTCGAGCTGCGGCGCGCCATGAGGATCGCGGGCGTCCCGGAGGAGCGCCAGCTCCGCCTCGCGGCGGTGGACCAGGAGGCGGCGCTCGCGCTGGTCCCGCTCGCGCGCGCGCTCGCGGAGCTGCTCGTCGATCTGCGTCCGAGGCGCATCGTCACCCATGCGTACGAGGGCGGCCACCCCGATCACGACGCGGCGGCGTTCGTCGCGCGAGGCGCGATCGCCCTCCTGCGGCAGAGCGGGGCCGAAGCGCCGCGGCTCTTCGAGATGACGTCGTATCACGCGTCGTCGGGCGGCGCGCTCGCCACGTGCGAGTACCTCGACGCGCGAGCTGGACCCGTCCACACGCGCGTCCTGTCGGCGGTCGAGCGTCGCGCGAAGGACGAGATGCTCGCGGCGTACGAGAGCCAGCGCGACGTGATCGCCTGGTTCCCTCGCGAGCTGGAGCGGCTGCGCCGCGCGCCGCGCTGCGACTTCGGCAGGCCGCCGCACGAAGGCGTCCTCTGGTACGAGCGGATGGGCTTTCCCATCGACGGGGCGCGCTGGCGCGAGCTCGCCAGGGACGCGTCGACGCGGCTCGAGCGCGAGCGCCTCGAGCCGCGCGGGAGGGGGGTGGGCGCGTGAAGATCCTGCAGGTCGCCTACGCGCTCGCCCCCGTCGGCGCGGACGCGGTCGGCGGCGCCGAGCAGGTGCTCTCGGCGCTGGACGAGGCGATCGTCGCCGCGGGGCACGACTCCATCGTGATCGCGCTCGAGGGCTCTCGCTGCCGCGGGCGCCACGTGCCCCTGCCGAGGCCGGACGGCGCGTTCGACGAGGCGGCGCAGTCTCTCGCGCGGCTGCGCGCCCGCAGGGCCGTCGCGGCGACGCTCGCGCGCGAGCACGTCGACGTCGTCCACCTGCACGGGGTCGACTTCGGCGCGGTCCTCCAGGACGACGGGCCGCCCGCGCTCGTCACGCTCCACCTGCCGCGCGCGTGGTATCCGGACGAGTGGCTCGTCCGTCCTCGCGGGCGCACTTACTTCAACTGCGTCTCCGCCGCGCAGCAGCGCACGTTCGCGGGCGTGCCCGCGATGCTGCCGGCGATCGACAACGGCGTCGCCATCGCGCGCCTGCGCTTCCGGCGCGCCAAGGCGAGCTTCGCGCTCGCGCTGGGCCGCATCTCACCGGAGAAGGGCCTGCACCTCGCCTGCGACGCCGCGCGAGCGGCGGCCACGCCGCTCGTCCTCGCGGGACGCGTCTTCCCGTACCCGGAGCACCAGCGGTACTTCGCGGACGCGCTCGAGCCGCGGCTCGGGCGCGGGTGCCGCTTCGTCGGTCCGGTCGGGCTCGCGCGGAAGCGGCGGCTGCTCGCCGCGGCGCGCTGCCTGCTCGTGCCGAGCCTCGCGCCGGAGTCGAGCAGCCTCGTCGCGATGGAGGCGCTCGCCTCGGGCACGCCGGTCGTCGCGTTCGCGAGCGGGGCGCTCGCCGGCATCGTCGAGCCCGGCCGGACCGGGTTCCTCGTGCGCGACGTCGGCGAGATGGCGCACGCGCTGCGCGAGGTGGGCCGCATCTCCCCGGAGGAGTGCCGCAGGTCGGCCGTGGAGCGGTTCTCGGCGGACGAGATGGCGAGGCGGTACCTGGAGCTGTACGCGCGCATCGCCGGCGATCGGATTGCTGGCGCGCGACCCGCCGCGTCCGACATACTCCGCCCCGCCTCGAACACCTGAGGACGACATGGCGCTCCATCCTCTCGCTGGAAAGCCCGCGCCTCGCGACGTGCTCGTCGACGTCGCGAGGCTGCTCGAGGCGTACGCGAAAGACACCCCCGACGTCGACGACCCGCAGCAGCGCGTCGCGTTCGGGACCTCCGGCCACCGCGGCTCGTCGCTCCGGAGGAGCTTCAACGAGGCGCACATCCTCGCGATCGTGCAGGCGACGTGCGAGTACCGCGCGAGCCAGGGGACCGACGGTCCGCTGTTCCTCGGGCGCGACACGCACGCGCTGTCGGAGCCGGCGGAGCGGAGCGCGCTCGAGGTGCTCGCCGCGAACGGGGTCGCGGTCATGCGGTCCGGCGGCGCGCCGGTGCCGACCCCGGTGATCTCGCACGCGATCCTCTCCTGGAACCGCGGCCGCACGTCTGGGCTCGCGGACGGCATCGTCATCACGCCGTCGCACAACCCGCCGGAGGACGGCGGCATCAAGTACAACCCGCCGAACGGCGGACCCGCCGACACGGACGCGACGGGCTGGATCGAGAAGCGCGCGAACGCGCTGCTCGGCGCCGCGCTCGCCGGCGTGAAGCGGGTCCCGTACGAGCGCGCCGCAGCGTCGGACGGGGTGCGCGAGCACGACTTCGTCGCGCCGTACGTCGCCGACCTGCACGACGTCGTGGATCTCGAGGTCGTCGCGCGCGCGGGGCTGCGGCTCGGCGCCGATCCGCTCGGGGGATCGAACGTCGGCTACTGGGCGCCGATCGCGGAGCGCTACGGGCTCTCGATCGAGGTGGTGAACCCGCGGGTCGATCCGACGTTCGGGTTCATGCCGCTCGACCACGACGGCAAGATCCGCATGGACTGCTCGTCGCCGTACGCGATGGCGAACCTCGTCGCGCTGAAGGATCGGTTCGATCTCGCGTTCGGCAACGACGCCGACTCCGACCGGCACGGCATCGTGACGCCGAGCGCGGGCCTGCTGAACCCGAACCACTACCTCGCCGTCGCGATCGACTACCTCTTCACGCACCGCCCCGAGTGGCCCGGCTCGACCGCGATCGGGAAGACGCTCGTCTCGTCGGGGCTCATCGACCGCGTCGCGAGGAAGCTCCGGCGCAGGCTCGTCGAGGTGCCGGTGGGCTTCAAGTGGTTCGTGCCGGGCCTGCTCGACGGCAGCCTCGGCTTCGGCGGCGAGGAGAGCGCCGGCGCGTCGTTCCTGCGGCGCGACGGCACCGTCTGGAGCACCGACAAGGACGGCATCATCATGGACCTGCTCGCGGCCGAGCTGACCGCGCGCACCGGCAAGGATCCAGGTGAGCTGTACCGCGCCATCTCGGCCGCGCTCGGGACGCCGTACTACGCGCGCGTCGACGCCCCGGCGACGCCGGCGCAGAAGACGGCGCTGAAGCGGCTCGCTCCGGATGCCGTCCGGGCAGAGGTGCTCGCCGGCGAGAAGATCGTCGCGAAGCTCACGCGAGCGCCCGGGAACGACGCCGACATCGGCGGCCTCAAGGTCGTCGCCGAGAACGGCTGGTTCGCGGCGCGGCCCTCCGGTACCGAGGACGTCTACAAGATCTACGCGGAGAGCTTCCGGGACGAGGCGCACCTCCGGACCATCCTCGACGAGGCCCGCCAGATCGTGTCAGACGCCTTCGCGCCATCCGGGTGAGCCGTCGCGCTCGCGCGGCGATTCCAGTACACCCGCCGACATGCACGTCCTCGTCGCAGGTGCGGGCTGGCTCGGGTCGGCGCTCGTGGAGGCGCTCGTCGCCCGCGGAGATCGCGTCACCGCGGTCCGGCGGAGCGCCGAGCGGCTGCTCCTCCTCGAGCGGCTCGGCGCGTCCGCGCTGCCGCTCGATCTCGCCGCGGCCCGATCGCCTGAGCGAGTGCCCGCCGACGTCGACGCCATCGTCGCCTGCCAGGCGGCGCACGCGGACTCCCCCGAGGCTTACCGGACGGCGTACGTGGACGTGAACCGCAACCTCGTGGAGGTGGCGCGGCGCGGAGCGGGGCGCCGGCTCGTCTACACGAGCTCGACCGGGGTGTTCGGTCAGGCCGACGGCAGCGACGTCGACGAGACGACGCCGCCGATGCCGATGTCCGCGGCCGCCCAGGTGCTGGTGGACGCCGAGCGCGTCGTGCTGGAGGCTGCGTCGACCGGCGTCCACGCCTGCGTCCTCCGCCTGTCGGGCCTTTACGGCCCCGGCCGTCACGGGATCCTCGAGCGCGTGCGCAGCGGCGCGCTCGGCGTCGGGCCCGGCGACCGCGCGTGGATGAACTTCTGCCACCGCGACGACGCCGTCGCGTTCGTCCTCGCCGCGCTGGACCGCGGGCGCGCGGGCGCCGTCTACCACGGGAGCGACGCGCAGCCCGCGTCGCGCGCCGACGTCGCTCGCTGGATAGGCGACCGGCTCGGGATCGACCCTGCGTCTGGGGTCGCGGCGGGAGGTCCCAACCGCCGGATCATCTCGGAGCGGACCCGCGCCGAGCTGGGCGTCGAGCTGCGCCATCGGTCGTTCCGCGACGGGCTCGCCGGCGTGGCGGGCCCGGGCGGGTAGCGCGCTGCTCTTCGTGCGCTGCCCGCTCGGCAGGCACGCGACGCTGGCTTATGTTCCGTCCGTAATCCCATGGCTCGCGTCCTCGACACCTTCGCCGCGTATGCGCGCAGGTACGCCGCCCTCGTGGCCGTCGCGCTCGTCGGCGCCGGTGTGACCTTCGCCGCGTGGGCGTACGTGTCGAACGTCGTACAGCGGCAGGCGAGGACCCGGTTCGACAGGGCGGTCAGCGCGACCGTCGAGGCCGTGCAGGTGCGCATGGACGCGTACGTCGCCGCGCTCCGCGCGACCCGCGGGATCTTCCTCGACGGCAGGGCGCCGGGTCGGCGCCCGTTCCGGGAGTTCACGGTCAGTCTCGAGATGCCGCGCCAGTATCCCGGCATCCAGGGCATCGGGTTCACGGAGCTCGTCCGGCCGGAGGACGTCGAGCAGCACGAGGAGGCGGTGCGGGAGGAGGGGTTTCCCGGCTACCGCGTGTGGCCTCGCGGACCGCGCCCGGTCTACTCGACGATCCTCTATCTCGAGCCGTTCGATTGGCGGAACCAGCGCGCCTTCGGCTACGACATGTTCAGCGAGCCGGTCCGCAGGGACGCGATGGAGCGCGCCCGCGACACGGGCGACGCCGCCGCCTCAGGCAAGGTGGAGCTCGTCCAGGAAGCCGGCCGCGAGCGCCAGGCCGGCTTCCTCGTGTACCTGCCGGTCTACAAGCGTCCGGTCGTGACGGTGCAGGAGCGCCGCGAGTCGATCGTGGGCTGGGTGTACGCCCCGTTCCGCTCCGGAGACCTGCTCCGTGGGACGCTCAGCGAGGAGGCCTCGCGCGTCGTCGACATCGAGATCTACGACGGTCCACAGGTCTCGCAGGCCGCGATGCTGTTCGATGCCAACGCCGGGGCCCCCCTCGACGAGGCCAGCTCCGGCGAGCTGCACCGGATCGAGCGCATCGAGATCGGCGGGCGCACCTGGACGCTGCAGTTCGCGGCGAAGGCGACGTTCCTCGAGTTCTGGGAGCGCTGGCTGTCGCGGTTCGTGCTCGTCACCGGGGCGGTCCTGACCGCGTTGCTGTTCTGGGTGACGCGCCGCGAGGGACGGGCGCTCGCCGCCGCGAAGCGGGCGCACCGGCGCGCGGCGTTCCTCGCCGAGGTTGGGAAGACGGTGGGGTCGTCGCTCGACTACGCGCGCAACCTCGAGTCGGTCGCCGGCCTCGTGACGGCGAGCGGCGTGGCGGACGGCTGCGTGATCTTCGTCGCGGAGCCGATCGGCGCGCCGCTCAACATCGTGAGCCACCGCGTCCCGGGTCTCGCGGCGAAGGCGAGGGCGGTGCTGAGCAGCGCGTGGCTGGATCCCCGTGGCCGCGTCGGTGCGGGCGCGGTCCTGCGCACCGGGAAGCCCGAGGTCGTGAACGACATCGATCCGCGCGCGATGCCGTTCTACTCGTCCGAGCCCGAGCTCCTGAAGCTCCACGCCGAGGCGGGGACGCGCCACGTGCTGACGATCCCGCTCTTCGCCCGGGGCGAGCCGCTGGGGGCCGTCACGCTGGCCTCGAACGATCGGCCGTTCAGGGCCGCCGAGATCGCGCTCGGAGAGGACCTCGGGCGACTCATCGTCGCCGCCATCGACACCGGCCGCCTGTACCGGCGCGCGCAGGAGTCGCTCAGGCTGCGGGACGACTTCCTGTCGATCGCGTCGCACGAGCTCAAGACGCCGCTCACGTCCCTCACGCTGCAGTCGGAGAGCCTGCGCGCGAGCGCCGCGAAGGCGACGCCCGAGACCGTCGCCCGCAAGGCGGACGCGATACGCAGGAACGTCGAGCGGCTCTCGCGGCTCGTCGCGACGCTCCTCGACCTCTCCCGCATCACCGCGGGCCGCCTCGACATCCAGCGCGAGGACGTCGACCTCGTCGAGGTGGTGACGGACGTGATGTCGCGCTTCGAGGACGAGGCGCGCCGCGCCGGCTGTGAGCTGCGCCTCGACGCGCCGGCGCCGGTGACCGGCAGGTGGGATCGGCTGCGACTCGATCAGGTCGTGACGAACCTGCTCGCGAACGCCGTCAAGTACGGCCCCGGCAAGCCGGTCGACGTCCGCGTCGAGAAGCGGCTCGACAGCGTCCGTCTCCTCATCCGCGATCGCGGGATCGGGATCTCGGACGCCGACCAGAAGCGGATCTTCGAGCGGTTCGAGCGGGCCGTGTCGGACCGGAACTACGGCGGGTTCGGGCTGGGGCTCTGGATCGTGAGGCGCATCGTCGAGGCGATGGGTGGGACGATTCACGTGGAGAGCGCGCCCGGTGAGGGCGCGACGTTCACGGTCGAGCTGCGGCGCGTGGCGGAGGACCTGGACGTGCTCCGCGCGAGCGACGAGGCGTTGCCGGCCGAGCACGGATAGCCGCGCGAGCTTTCGCTTCCGCCCGAGCGGGCGCGGGACTACGTTTCCGCTCATGACCCTCTCCGCCGTCGCACTGTCGGTGCTGCTCGCCTCGGCCCCCGCGGCGCGTCCGTCCGCAGCCCCGGGCGGCGCCCGCGCCGCCACCCAGCGGCAGGCTTCCTCGGGCGCGAAGCCTCCCACCGCCGCCGAGGCGAAGGCCTTCGTCGCCCGCGTGAACGACGAGCTGAAGCGCCTCTGGACGCGCTCGGCGACGGCCGACTGGATCAAGTCGACGTACATCACCGACGACACCGAGAAGGCGTCGGCTTGGGCGAACGAGGAGGTCATGGCGTTCCTGTCCCGCGCCATCGCCGAGTCGGTCCGGTACAAGGACGTGGCCGCCGACCCCGAGACGAAGCGGGCGCTGTACCTGCTCCGCACCGCGTCGACGCTGCCGGCGCCGAGCGACCCCGCGCGCCGCGCCGAGCTCGCGACGATCGCGGCGCGGCTCGAGGGCCTCTACGGCAAGGGGAAGTGGTGCGGCAAGCCCGCGGCCGCGCAGCCGGCGGCCGCGAACGCGACCGGCGAGCCGCGCTGCCGCGATCTCGAGGACCTCTCGGACGTCATGCGGAAGAGCCGCAGCTGGGACGAGCTGCTCGACGCGTGGGTGGGCTGGAGGACGATCTCGCCGCCGATGCGCAAGGACTACGAGCGGCTCGTCGCGCTCGGCAACGAGGGCGCGCGGGAGATCGGGTTCGCCAACCTCGGCGAGCTGTGGCGCGCCGGCTACGACATGACGCCCGCCGCGTTCGAGCAGGACACCGAGCGGCTCTGGGGTCAGGTGAAGCCGCTCTACGATCAGCTCCACTGCTACGTCCGCGCGAAGCTGCAGCAGACGTACGGGCCGGCGCGGATCCCCGACGGCAAGCCCATCCCCGCGCACGTCCTCGGCAACATGTGGGCGCAGGACTGGAGCGCGGTGTACCCGATCGTCGAGCCGTTCCCCGGCGTGAGCGGGAGCCTCGACATCGACGCGGCGCTGCAGAAGCGGGGCTGGGACCCGCTGAAGATGGTGAAGACCGGCGAGGCGTTCTTCACGTCGCTCGGCCTCGCGCCGCTGCCCGCGACGTTCTGGGATCGGTCGATGTTCACGAAGCCGCGGGACCGCGAGGTCGTCTGTCACGCGAGCGCGTGGGACGTCACGTACGGCGGCGACATCCGCATCAAGATGTGCATCAAGCCCATCGAGGAGGATCTGGTGACGATCCACCACGAGCTCGGGCACGACTACTACTACCAGTCGTACTTCCAGAAGCCTGTGCTGTTCCAGCAGGGCGCCAACGACGGCTTCCACGAGGCGATCGGCGACGCGATCGCGCTGTCGGTCACCCCGGCGTACTACCAGAAGATCGGCCTGCTCGACGCGGTGCCCGTCGCCGACGAGAAGGGCGTCGTCAACGTCCAGATGAAGCGCGCGCTCGAGAAGATCGCGTTCCTGCCGTTCGGCAAGCTCATCGACCAGTGGCGCTGGGACGTCTTTTCCGGCGCCATCCCGCCGTCGCGCTACAACGCCGCGTGGTGGGAGCTGCGGCGCAAGTACCAGGGCGTCGACGCACCGGTGCCGCGCAGCGAGGCGGACTTCGACCCGGGCGCGAAGTACCACATCCCCGCGAACGTGCCGTACACGCGCTACTTCCTGGCGCACATCTACCAGTTCCAGTTCCACCGCGCGCTCTGCCGCGCCGCCGGCCACCAGGGCCCGCTGCACACCTGCTCGATCTACGGGAACCCCGAGGCGGGTCGCCGGCTCGCGGCGATGCTCGCGATGGGCGCGAGCCGCCCGTGGCCCGACGCGATGGAGGCGCTCACCGGAGAGCGGCAGGCCGACGCCTCGGCGCTCATGGAGTACTTCGCTCCGCTCCGCGCCTGGCTCGAGAACGAGAACCGCGGCCGCAAGTGCGGCTGGTGAGGCCGGTCAGCCGGCGCTCAGCGCGCGGCGGACGCTCTCCACGGCCGCGATGAGGCGCCACGCCGGGAGGGCGTCACCCGCGCGCGCGTCGAAGCAGCCGCGCCCCCGCAGCCGCGCGGGCGTGTCGGCGAAGCGCGGCACGAGGTGGACGTGCAGGTGGCGCAGCACGTCGCCGATCGCGAACGCGTAGACGTGCTCCGCGCCGAGCGCGTCGCGCTGCGCCCTCATCGCGCGGGCGGTGATGCGGCCGAGCTCGGCGGCCTCCGCGTCGGAGAGGTCGTACAGCGCTCGCGCGTGCCGCTCGCTCGTCAGGACGAGCCATCCAGGGATGGGGCAGGGATCGAGCGGCGCGTGCAGGACGAATCCTCGGCCGCGCCACGCGATCCCGCCCGCGGGCACGTGCTCTCCCGAGACGACGCGACAGGCGATGCACGGATCGTTCGGATCGGCCATCCGCCGAGGATAGCCTCGCCCACCTCAGACGAACATGTTCGCGGTGAGGCGGTCGTGCAGATCGGGATCGCCTGCCTCCCAGCTCATGCGGCGCGCTGCGAGACCCGCCGCGAGACCGCCGATCGCGTACCACGCGACGGTCAGGAGCGCGGTGGACCCCGTCGCGCGACTGGGGCGGCTGCCGAGGCCGAGCCGCTCCGGGAGGAAGACGCCGCCGACTCCCGCGAGCGCGCCGAGCAACGCGCCCCGCCAGGGCGCCGCCGCGGGCGAACCGCGCGTCACGAGCGCGTAGTAGAGCGCGTTCGCGACGAGGTCGCCGGCGAGCGTCCAGCGCTGCGCCTCGCGCCGCTGGAGCCGCACTCCGAACGGCTTCGCGCCGCGCTGCAACGCACGCCGCCCGACGACGTCCATGCGAGGAGGGTCGTCGAGCGTCGCGCGGCCGATCTGGTGGATCGCGGTCAGGACCCCCGCGCCGACCGCGCCGGCCACCAGCCCTCGTCCCAGGCCGTCGGTCACGGCTCTTGCCCGCGATCTGGCATCTTCTGGGCGCTGGATTCGGGCTGGCTGTAGCCCTCCTCCTCGCGGCGGGAGATCTCCTTGTCGTGCTCGCGGCGCTGCTCGATGCGCTTCTCGGCGCCGGCCTCGCGAGAGGTGTCCTCGTTCTCCGGTTCGGTGGTGCGGCCGGTGCGGTCGTTCGGATTTCCCACGCGTCCTCCCCGCGCCCGGAGAGGCCGGGCGCTGCGAGGACAAGTTGCGTATCGGCAGCGGTCGCGGGCAACGCTCCGGCGGCGCCACCGGCGCGCGGGAGCCGCCGGACCCTCAGCCCTCTCCGCGCAGGATCGGATCGAGCTTGCCGGCCTTGTCGAGCGCGTCGATGTCCGTGAACCCTCCGAGCGGGCGGCCGTTCACGAACACCTGCGGAACCGTGCGCTGCCCCGTCACCTCGACCAGCCAGGCGCGCTTCGCGTCGTCGTTCTCGACGTCGATCTCCTCGTACGCGACGCCCTTCCTCGTCAGGAGGCCCTTGGCGCGCACGCAGTAGGGGCACTGCTGCTTGCTGTAGATCTCGACCTTCACCATCCGGAGATCCTAATCCCGGCGGTCCGGGGAATCACGCGAGGGGGTCAACGGAACGTCTGGTCGCGGGCGGCCTCCGCGATCGCGACGACCGCAGGGTGGCGCAGGCGCCGCTCGACCGTGATGGCGTAGTAGCTCTCGCGCGCCTCCTCCACGCGGCCGATCATCTGCACGCCGTACTGCTCGACGACCTCGTTCTCGATGACGCTCGGCACGGCGAAGGCGCCGAGCCCCCGCGCGCCGAACGCCTTCATGAGCGCGCTGTCGTCGAACTGGCCGACGACGCGGGGGACGATCGCGTGCTGCTCCAGCCAGCGCTCGAGCGTCCGGCGCATCATCGTGCCCTCGGCGGGGAGGAGCATGGGCGCGCCGCTCAGCGACTCGGGAAACTTCTTGCGCAGGCCCGCGTGCGCCGGTGCGGCGCAGAAGGTGATCCCGCAGTCGCCCAGCTTGTGGCTGAACGTCTTCACGCGGATCGCCTCGAGCGCCGGCGAGTCGGAGAGCACGACGTCGAGCTCGTGCATCGCGAGCGCGCCGAGGAGCTGCGGGAGCGGACCCTCGCGGCAGACGAGCTCGAGCTTCTCGACGCCGAGCGCCGGCGCGATGAGGCGCTCCGCGACGTGCTTCGGGATGACGTCCGCGATGCCGGCGACGAGCCGTACCCGCTCGCCGGTGGGTAGTCCCTTCAGGGCGCGCTGAAGCTCACGTCCGGTGCGGAAGATCTCGTCGGCGTAACGCATCACCGTGCGACCGACGTCCGTCAGCACGAGACGGCGCCCCTGGCGCTCGAACAGCTTCACCTCGAGCGACGACTCGAGCGTCTTCAGCTGGTTCGAGATCGTCGGCTGCGAGAGGTGCAGCTCCTCGCTCGCACGCGCGATGCTGCCTGTCCGGGCGACGGTCCAGAAGTAGAGGAGGTGGTGGTAGTTGAGCCATTCCATATTAATTTCAAGAAGCGAAATGGTTAGCTGCAAACTATCTCATTCGCAAGCAGCGTGACGGTGTCATGTTCATGCTCTCCGCGGGGAGCGCCGATTCCGGGGCGCCGGCGGACCAGGAGACCTGAATGGACATCGTCACCGTGGGATCGCCTTGGCTGTGGGCGGGCTTCATCGCGTTCGTGATCGCGATGCTGGCGCTCGACCTCGGCGTGTTCCACCGCCGGGACCACGCGATCGGCACCCGGGAGGCGCTCGGCTGGAGCATCGTCTGGATCGCGCTCGCGCTGGCGTTCGGCGCCGGGGCGTGGTGGTGGTTCGGCGCGAAGACCGGGATGGAGTTCCTGACCGGC
>DASSQI010000283.1:0-10886 GCA_035702585.1 Anaeromyxobacteraceae bacterium | reverse complement strand
TCCAACGGCTACGAGGTGGAGAGCGTCGTGCCGGGCGGCGGCAAGCAGCGGTGGAGCGGCACGAGCATGGCATCGCCGCAGGTGGCGAACCTCGCGGCGAAGCTCCTCGCGCGACACCCGCAGCTCACGACCGTCCAGGTGAAGAAGGCGATCGTGGACGGAGCCGACGAGAAGAAGATCGGTCAGCGCACGATCCGCCTCATGAACCCGAAGCGCTCGATGGAGCTCGCGGCCGGCTACGCGCCGGCGAGCTGATCGTGCCGCGCCGCGCGCGCCGCGAACGCGTGTGGCCGGACACGCGTTCGCTCCTCTCGCGCGCTACGACACCCGCCGGTAGACGAAACACTTGAGGTAGCGGCCCTCGCGGAACTGCGGGTGGACGGGGTGATCCGGCGGCTGGTAGCGCTCCTCGACGAGCTGCAGGTCGATCCGCGACTTGAACGCCGCCTCCTTCACCGCGTCGAAGAACATCTCCGACGTCACGCGCGCGCTGCACGACGCGGTGACCAGGATTCCCCCGGGCGCGAGCACCGCGAGCGCGGCGCGGTTCAACGACGCGTAGCCCGCCACCGCGGACTCGACCGCCTTCTGCGACTTCGCGAACGCCGGCGGATCACACACGACGAGATCGAAGCGGCGCCCCTCGCGCTTGTAGCGGGCGAGGATGTCGAAGACGTCCTCGGTCGCGAACGCGTGGTCGGCCGGGTCGAGCCCGTTCTCGCGAAAGATGTCGCGGGCGAGCGCGATCGCGTCCCGGTCCACGTCCACGCTGACGACGTGCTTCGACCCGCCCAGCGCCGCGGCGAGCGAGAAGCCGCCCGTGTAGCTGAAGCAGTTCAGCGCCTCGTCGCGGCCGCGCGCGAGGTCCCGCACCATCCGGCGGTTCTCGCGCTGATCGAGGAACGTGCCGGTCTTCTGCCCGCGGCGGACGTCGACGAGGAGCCGCATCCCGTGCTCGTCGATCGCGATGCGCTCGGGCGGCTCCGCGCCCCACAGCACGCGTCCCACAGGTGCGCCGCCCGGGCCGCCCTCGTCGTCGTCGTCGCGCGTGACCTCGTCGCGGCCGTACACGCCGGCGAGGTCGTCCTGCGCCGCGCGGATCCCCTCGACGATTTCGCCGCGGTGTGGAGTGAGACCCGCCGAGTAGAGCTTCAGGACGGCCCAGCGGTCGTAGCGATCGACGACCACGCCGGGCAACAGATCGGACTCGCCGTGCACGAGCCGGACGCCCGTCGTGCCGCGCACGAGCTCGCGCCGGAGCTGGACCGCGCGCGCGATGCGGCGCCGCCAGAAGGTCGCGTCGACCGCCTCCGACGGCTCGCGCGTGAGGACGCGCACTGCGATCGCGGAGTGCGGGTCGTAGTAGCCGCGCGCGACGAAGCGCCCGCCCTCGACCACGTCCACGATCGCCCCCGCCGGGAGCGCGCGCGGAGCGCGATCGATAGCCTTCCGGAACACCCACGGGTGCCCCGCGCGGAGGTGGCGGGCGAGGTCCTTGCGAAGCTCGAGGGACGCCTCGGCGAGCGCGGTCACGAGGCGCGCTCCGCGAGCGCCCGCGAGAAGTTCCCGATGACGAGCCCCGGGCGCGCGCGCTTCAGCTCCGTGACGAGCGCGCGGATGCCGATGGGCCGGCCGCCGCCGCCGCGACCCCGCGCGACGTCCATGTAGACGTCGGGGTCGATCGCGAGCGAGCGCGTCTGCACCTGGTCGACGCCGACGTCGCGGACGAGCGCGCAGAGCCGCTCCGCCTCCTCCTCGCGATCGGTGACGCCGGGGAACGTGAGGAGGTTCAGGGACAGGTATCCGCCCTTCTCCTTCGTCATCCGCATCGAGCGGACGACGTCGGGGAGCCCGTAGCCGACGGGCCGGTAGTACGCGTCGTACAGGTCGGGCGACGCGCTGTTGAGCGAGATGCGGCACGCGTCGAGGCCGGCGTCGAACAGCGCGCCGAGCGCCTTCGGCAGCGAGCCGTTCGTGTTCACGTGGATCGAGCCGCGCGAGGTGTGCGCGCGCGCGATGCGGATCGCCTTCGCGATCTCGCGCCAGCGCGTGGTCGGCTCACCCTCGCAGCCCTGGCCGAAGCTCACCATCACCCGGCCGCGCGCGTTCGCGAGGTGCTCGGCGGCCACCTCGCCCATCTCCTCCGCGGTGGGCGGGCGGCGGATGCGCTCGTGGCTCGACGGCGGCATCCCCTCCTGCTGCTCGGAGAGGCACCCGATGCACCTCGCGTTGCACCCCGACGACGCGGGGATGGCCCCCTCGTCGCGCTGGTAGAACGTGTTCTGGGCGGTGAAGCACGACCACTCGCAGGCGCATCGCGAGAGCTGCTTCCAGATCGGGTTCTCGCTCGACGCGAGCCGCTCCGAGACGCGCCGCGGCAGGTCATCGGTCGAGTGCGTCGCGACGCTCCAGTGGCTCCGCCGGTCGGTGTGCATCGCGAACGCGACCGGGCCGTCCTCGCCGAGCGCCGCGGCGGTGTACGCCCACTGTGGCAGGATCGGCGCGTCGTCGCCGCCCGCCGCGAGCGGGTGCCGCGCCGACGCCGGCAGGAGCGTCCGCGTCCAGCCGGGCGGCAGCGTCGCCGCGACCGCGTTCGGCACGAACCGCCGCCGGCCCACCTTCACCTCGCCGAGGACGACCGGCGCCCCGGACTCGGGGTCGATCCCGACGGGACGCCTCCCGGGGAGCATCGCGAGGCGCGCCCCTTCGGGCAGCGCCGCCGGCCTCTCGCGCGGCGCAAGCTGCTCGTCACCGCTGCGCGCCGCGGCGAGCAGCTCCGGGTGGTCGTAGACGACCCCTCGGGAGTCGCAGAAAAGAAGCCGCCAGTTGGACATGCTGTGAGTTCGGATTTCGGAGGCGTGGTGAGAAACCCAGGGAGTGCGCACTCATAACCCGAGGCGCCCCGGGAGGCATCCGTGATCGTCGGAGTACCGAGGGAGAGCAAGGTCCGGGAATACCGCGTCGGCCTCGTGCCGGCGGGTGTCCACGAGCTCGTCGCGGCCGGCCACGGCGTCCTCGTCGAGCGCGGTGCCGGTGTCGGCTCCGGCATCGCGGACGCGGAGTACGAGGCCGCCGGAGCGCAGGTCCTCGACGACGCCGACGACGTGTGGGCGCGCTCCGAGATGATCGTGAAGGTGAAGGAGCCCGAGCCGGAGGAGTACCACCGGCTCCAGGAAGGCCAGCTCCTCTTCACCTACCTTCACGTCGCGGCGGCGCCCGCGCTCGCGAAGGTGCTCGTCGAGCGCCGGATCGCGGCGATCGCGTACGAGACGATCCAGCTCCCCGACGGATCGCTGCCGCTCTTGCGCCCCATGAGCGAGGTCGCCGGCCGGATGTCGATCCAGGTCGGCGCGTTCTGCCTGCAGAAGGAGAACCGGGGCAAGGGCGTGCTCCTCGGCGGCGTGCCGGGGGTGAGGCCCGGCCGCGTGGTGGTCCTCGGCGCCGGCGTCGTCGGCATGAACGCCTCGCGCGTCGCGGTCGGCATGGGCGCGGACGTCGTGCTGCTCGACGTGAACCTCGGCAAGCTCGCCCACGCGGAGGACGTCTTCGGCGGGCGCGTCACGACGCTCTACTCCGACGCGCACACCATCGCGGCGGAGACGGAGCGCGCCGATCTCGTCATCGGTGCCGTGCTCGTCCCGGGCGCGAAGGCGCCGAAGCTCGTCACCGAGGCGATGATCCGCCGCATGTCGGAGGGCACGGTCGTCGTCGACGTCGCAGTCGACCAGGGCGGCTGCATCGAGACGGCGCGCCCGACGACGCACGACGACCCGACGTACGTCCTGCACGGCGTCGTCCACTACTGCGTCACGAACATGCCCGGGGCGGTGGCGCGCACGTCCACCTACGCGCTCACGAACACGACGATCCGGTACGTGCTCGCGCTCGCGGACCGCGGCGTGGGCGCCGCGCTGGAGGACCACGCGCTCGGGCGGGGTGTGAACGTGCTCGGCGGGCAGATCACGCACGAGGCCGTCGCGCGCAGCCTCGGGCAGGCCTGGGTACCGCTCGAGGCGGCGATGGCGTCCGTAGGCAGGCCGCGCCGGCGGTCCTCGTTCGGGCGGCCGGCGCGAGCAGGCAAGCCGCTGGAATGACGTTGCATTTACAGGCGCGCGCGCGTTCGGCAGGAATCCTGGAATTGGCACGCTCGCCAGCCTGTTTCCCCGCGTGATCCGGTCGAATCCCCCGGCGCGGTCCCCCCCGCCGGAATAGAAGACCGGAAGGGGAGAGCCACCCGCCGATGTTCGACTTCCGACAGAACGATTCGACCCGCTTCGAGTTCGAGAACCTCGCGCTCAAGCACATCGATCCGCTCTATTCGGCTGCACTTCGCCTCACCAAGAACGACCGCGACGCCGAGGACCTCGTCCAGGACACCTTCCTGCGCGCCTACCGCTTCTTCGACAAGTTCGAGCGCGGAACGAACATGAAGGCGTGGCTGTTCAAGATCCTGACGAACACGTTCATCAACCGGTACCGGCGCGTGGTGAAGGAACGCAACATCGTCGAGGGCTCCGAAAGGGAGGCGGTGCACGAGCGCTTCATCTCCCGTGAGGCGAGCGACTCCGCCGCGAACCCCGAGGCGTGGTTCTTCGACCGGCTGCTCTCGGACGACGTGCTGCAGGCGGTGGACACCCTGCCGATCGACTTTCGACTCGTGGTGATCCTCGCCGACCTGCAGGAGTTCTCGTACAAGGAGACGGCGGAGATCCTGGACGTCCCCGTAGGCACCGTGATGAGCCGCCTGTACCGCGGTCGAAGGCTGCTCCAGAAGGCGCTCGCGAAGTACGCTGTCCTCTCCGGCGTGATCCCCGCGCCGGCGGCCGGCGCGAGCATCGACCTCGAAGCGTACCGGCGTCGCCGCGGCAAGTCGGCCTGACGCGCACCCTGAGCCCCCGCCATGTCGGTCGACCCGAACCCCGCTCCGATGGACTGTTCCGACATCGAGCGCTTGCTCGACCCCTGGCTCGACGGCGAGATGGCCCCGAAGGAGGCTGCCGAGGCCTCCGTTCACGTCGAGACCTGCGCCGCGTGCCGCACGGAGGCGGATAGCCGGCGCGCCGTGCGAGACGGGATCCGCGCGACCCTGCGCGCCGCGATGGGACCCGAGGCGCCCGGCGCCGCCGCCCCCGAGGAGCTCCACGAACGGATCGCGAACGCCATCGCGCACGACCGCCGTCCGCTCTGGCGCCGTCTGCTCACGCCGGTGCCGATCGCCGCGGCCGCGGCGTGCGTCCTCGCGTTCATGTTCGTCCTCGCGGTGGCGCGCGCGAACGATCCGCTCGTCGAGGAGGCGGTGCAGCGCCACGCGCGCGGCCTCCCCCTCGAGATCACCGCGGCCGACGCCGCGACGGACGCGGTGCCGGAGTGGTTCAAGGGCAAGCTGGACTTCAACCCGAGCCCGCCGCGCTTCCACAGGCCCGACGTGAAGCTCGTCGGCGCGCGGCTCTCGCACATCAGCGATCGGCCCGCCGCGTACATGCGCTACGAGCTGCCGCGCGGCCACGCGGGGCTGTTCATCGTCGAGGACCACGACGGAAGGCTCTTCCCCGCGCGCGTGCTCTTCAGCGACGACGACGTGCCGGGACACGTCCGGATCGTCACCGCCCGCGGCTACAACATCGCGATCTGGCACCGGAACGGCATCGCCTACTCGCTCGTGTCCGACCTCGACGCCGCCCAGCTCCAGGGCCTCCTCGAGGCCGCGGCGCTCGAGGCCCGGTAGCGGCGCCGCTGAATCTTTACCGGCCCGGGTACGGCCGGTAGAGTCGGCGGCAAATGCCCAAGAAGATCCTGCTCGTCGACAGCGACGCCGCGCTCGCCGCCAACATCGGCGCGGCGCTTCAGGCGCGCGGCGCAGAGCTCGCGCTGGCGCGAGATGCCGGCAGCGTGCTCGAGCTCGCCCGCGCCGAGCGGCCGGACGCGTTCGTGCTCTGCGCCGAGCTGCCGGGCGGGTCGGGCTTCGTCCTCTGCAACAAGCTGCGGAAGGAGCCGGACCTCAAGGACATCCCCCTCCTCCTCACGAGCGCCGCCGCGACCGAGGAGACGTTCGAGCAGCACCGTAAGCTGAAGACGCGCGCCGACGCGTACCTCAAGAAGCCGTTCGCGATCACCGCGCTCCTCGAGAAGCTCGCGCCGCTCGCCGGCCTCGCCGGCCTCGCCGACGACGCGCCCGACGCGCCCGGCGCGCCCGACGACGATGACCTGCTCGCGTTCGACGCGGCGTTCGACAGCATCGCGCAGGTGGACGCCGCGAGCGGCCCGATCGACCACCCGATCTCCTCCGACGAGATCGACGCGGCCGCGGCGCTGGTGGCCGATCTGCCGGACGTGCACGACGAGCCGCCCGCGCGGGTCGCCAACTCGTTCGCCGGCGCGGGTCCGTTCCCCCAGGCGACCCCATCGGCCGAGGCGACTCCCATCGCCGAGCCGACCCCGCCCGCCGAGACCGCCGCCGAGCTCGAGACGCTGCGCGGCGAGATCGCGCGGCTACGCGCCGAGGTCGATCGCCTGCGCGCCGAGGCCGATCGCCTGGGCGGTGAGGTCGAGCACCTGCGCGGAGAAGGCGATCGTCTCCGCGCCGAGGCCGATCACCTGCGCGGCGAGCTCAGCCGGGCGAACGCGGCGAGCGCGGAGCAGGTCACCGCCGAGCGCGCCCGGATCCGCGCCGCGCTCGCGGCAGCGCTGGCGAGCCTCGACCGGAGCTGACCGCCGGCGGCGCCGCCGCCAAGGCTCCTCGCTGAGCGATCAGGTCACGGCGCGTGCTGACCGCTCCCGCCGATCGCGTCGTCGATCTCGACGCCGAAGTAGCGGAACAGCCGGTGCTGCTGCTCGTGCAGCCCGCGCATGACGACGTGCGCGCGGCTCGTCTCCGCGAGGCCGTGCGCCATCACGGCGACGCCGAGATCGAAGAACTCCTCGACCGCGCTGAAGTCGAGGACGACGTTCACTCCTCGAGGCAGATCGACGAGACGCCCCCGGATCTGCCACGCGGCGAACGCGTCGAACGCGCCCGCGAGGCTGATGAGGATCTCCCCGCCGGGCGCGGTCGTCTCCTGCATCATGGTGCTGCTCCTTGGAAGGCTCCGAACCTGGGGAGCGTCCGTGGGTCACGCAAGCGTCCCGCCGGCAGGACACCCTTCAGGCGCTCACGAAACGTACTGTCCGCAACTGTTTCCCGCGCCCATGTTGCAGATGACGCGGCAGCTGATGACGCGATGCAGCTTGCCGGATGCGACGCAGCGCGGCACGTGGTGGGCGCACGGCCCGCCGATGGACGAGCGACGATGGAGCAGATCCGGCTGAACCTGGATCCCGACGGTTTCTCGCGGCGAGAGTGCCCCCGATGCCACGCGCACTTCAAGGTGCCCTGGGGGGCACGTGAGGAGCGCGTCGTGGCCGCCGCCTTCGCGGCGCGCGTGCGCCACCTGAACGCGATCGACGCCGAGCGAGGAGACGTCGAGCGCGTCTGCCCCTACTGCGCCGCGCGCGCGCCGGCGGACCGGTTCCTCACGTCCGACGCGCTGCTGCGCATCGAGGTGCACGCGAAGAACCTGCACTCGGAGCTGCGCTGGCGGGCGTTGCGGGCGCCGCTGGATCGCATCGCCGAGCGTCCACTCCCCACCTACTTGCCCGTCCCGCCCGAGGAGCTCCGGCTGCCGCGGCTGCGCGCCGACTGGGACGACCTCGCGCGCGTGCTCCTCCCCTGCTGCGGTGAGGAAGAGAAGGTGAGCGACGCGTGGATCGGACCGATCCGCTGCCACCACTGCGGCACCGCGCACCTGCGCTCGGGCCCGCGCGATGCCGGGCTCGAGATGGCGATGCTGCTGCGCTGGATGGAAGACTAGTTCCGGCGGCTAGCCGTTCCGCCCGCGACGGCGGCTAGTCGTTCCGCCCGCGACGGCGGGCGGAACCGCCTCTAGGTGAGACCAACGTGCGGAGACCTCAATGTGTCTCCTGCGATCCGGGCGCCGACGCCGAGGCCGGCTGTTCCTCTTCGCCCGACGCGACCTTGAGCGCGCCCGCTGCCGCGGCGATCGCGAGCAGGTTCTGCGGCGAGAGCAGCCCCTTCGCGGTGGCGCGCACGAACGGCCGCAGGATCGGCCACAGGCCGCCGCCGAGCAGGAACCCTGCCCCGGCTGCGAACACGAGCGTCTCCATCGGACGCTCGCGCATCCGGCGCTCCAGCTCCAGGCGCTCGGCGACGCGCTGCGCGGTGGACAGCGCCTGCTCCTTCAGCGAGTCCATCGCGGCGAGGATCTCACCCGGTTCCATCGACTCGAGCTTCTCGGCCATGGAGGTTCTCCTACGTCCGCGCCGCGAGGCGCCCGAGCACGAAGCCGATTCCGATCGCGATCCCGACCGCTGCCATCGGCCGCTCGCGCGCGAACTCCCGGATGATCGAGTCGGCGGAGCTCGCGTAGTCGCGGAGGTTCTCGACCTGCGCTCCGAGCCGGCCACTCATTCCCTCGTCGGACATCCCGAGGTCTTCGCCCCTGTTTCCATTGATCGCCATGCGCCCTCCACGTGGACGCTGAAAGCTAAGGAGCGAGCCTTCGGATGAAGAAGGGCGCCAGAAGGGTCGGCGCGTCATGCGGCGTGCCGCTCAGGAGCGCCGGCGCCTGCGCGCGAGCGACGCGAGGTCGGAGGCCTCGTCCAGACGGAGGAGTCGCGCCGCCCCGAAGTAGAGCGCGGCGCCGACCGCGATGGGCACGAGCGCTCCCACCGCCTGGTGGACGAGCCGGCTCGACTCCCAGGCGCCCGCCCCGACGGCCCGCTCGGCTGCCCAGCACCCCACTGCGAGGACCCCCGATGCGGCGAGCACCTTCAGGAACTGCGGGACGACGCCGGTGCCGCCGAGCCCGCCGAAGCGGCGCCGCCACGCGATGACGAGCACCGCGAAGTTGGCGGTGGCGGCGAGCGACGTCCCGAGCGCGACGCCGCGGTACCCGAGCACCGGGTACAGCGTGATGTTGAGCGCCAGGTTCGCGGCCATGCCGAGCACGCTGCCGACGAGCGGCACCCGCGCGGCGTCGAGCGCGTAGAACGCCGGCGCGAACACCTTCACGCCCGAGTAGGCGTAGAGCCCGAGCGCGTAGAACACGAGCGCCTGCGCCGTCCCGTGCGTGTCCGCGCTCGTGAAGCGGCCGTGCTGGTACACGAGCGAGATGATGGGCCCCGCGAGCATCGCGAGCCCGACCGCGGACGGGACGTTCAGGAACGCGACCATCCGCATCGCGCGGCCGAGCGTCTCGCGCACCGCCGGCATGTCGCGCTCGGCCGCCTTCTGCGCGACGCCCGCGCCCGCGACCGTCGCGATGGCGACGCCGAAGACGCCGAGCGGGAACTGCATCAGCCGGAACGCGAAGTTGAGCCAGGTGACGGCGCGCTCCTCGTGCGAGGCGAAGATCGTGTTGACGACGATGTTCACCTGCGTCGCCGAGAGGCCGATCACCGCGGCGCCCATGAGCCGCGCGATGCGCCGGACCCCCGGCTCGCTCCACGCGCTCCCGAGCACCAGCCCGAACCGGAACCCCGTCGCCCGGAGCGACGGCACCTGCGCGAGGAGCTGCAGGACGCCGCCGAGCAGCGTGCCGATGGACCACCCCGTCACCGCCGCCTCGGGGCCGAGCCCCGCCGCCCAGAGCCCCAGGCCGACGCCGATGCTGCCGACGTTGAAGAGCGCGGGCGCGAGCGCCGGCGCGGTGAAGCGCCCCTGCGCGTTCAGGACGCCCATCGCCGCGGCGGCGAGCGACACGAGCAGCAGGAACGGCATCATGATGCGCGTGAGGCGGACGGTGATCGCCGCCTGCTCCGGCGCGAAGCCGGGCGCGATGACCGAGACGATCTGCGGCGCGAACAGGAGCCCGAGCAGCACGACCGCGCCGACGACGACGAGGATGAGGCCGGCGACGATGTTGGCGAGCCGGAACGCCTCGCCGGGGCCGCGGTTGCGCTGGTAGTCGGCGAAGGTCGGGACGAACGCGGACGAGAGCGCCCCCTCGGCGAAGAGGTCCCGGAGCAGGTTCGGGATGCGGAACGCCGCCACGAAGGCGTCGGAGTAGGCGTTCGCGCCGACGAGCGCGGCGAAGAGCTGGTCGCGCGCGAGCCCGAGGACGCGCGACGCCATCGTCGCGGCGCTGATCCAGAGGGCTCGGGCCATTCGCATCGCGGCGCGCACTGTAGCCGAGAACCCCGACGGGCGCGGACTTGACGCCGCGGCCACCGGCGGTTAGTTATCAATCACTAACTCGCTTCACCGAGGGCGGACCGATGCGAAGGCTGGCGAAGCCCCTCCCCGCGGATCAGCGGCGAACCATCACGGTCGAGGCCGCGGTGGAGCTCGCCGGCGAGCAGAACCCGAGCGAGGTCACGACCGCGGCGATCGCCGAGCGGATGGGCCTCACCCAGCCCGCGCTGTTCCGTCACTTCCCGACGAAGGACGCCATCTGGGCCGCGGTCATGGAGTGGGTAGCCGATCGGCTGAACGCGAACCTCGACCGCGCGACCGCCTCTCCCGGCTCCGCCATCGGAGCGCTCGAGGCGGCGTTCACCGCGCACGTCGACTTCGTCGCCCGCCACCCGGGCGTGCCCCGGATCCTGCTCGCGGAGCTGCAGCGCGCCGAGGACACGCCGGCGAAGCGCATCGTGCAGGCGCTGGTCCGGCGTTACGGCGAGCGCATCCGCGCGCTCGTGGAGCTCGGGCGCGAGCGCGGCGAGATCGCGCGCGAGACCGACGCCGCGGCTGCGGCGACGCTCTTCATCGGCACCATCCAGGGACTCGCCCTGACGTCACTCCTCGCGGGGCGATCGTCGCGGCTGCGCGCCGACGCCCCCGGCGCGTTCGCCATCTATCGCCGCGGGATCGAGAGCCGGCCATGAAGACT
>DASSQI010000282.1:0-4885 GCA_035702585.1 Anaeromyxobacteraceae bacterium | reverse complement strand
TCGGTTCGTTCATCTCGACGGAGCCGACGGACGCCAGCCGCCCCAACGTGATCACCGCGCTGCACGCCTGCGATACGGCAACCGACGACGCGCTCGTGCTTGCGATCGCGCAGGGCGCCGACCACGTCGCGGTCGTGCCGTGCTGCCAGGCCGAGGTCGCGCGGCAGCTCGAGTCGGCCGCCGACCGCGCGCCCGCCGTGGCGGAGCTGTTCGCGCACCCGTGGCACCGCCGCGAGTTCGGGTCGCACCTGACCAACGTGATCCGCGCGGTGACGCTCGAGGCGCGCGGGTACAAGGTGACGGTCACCGAGCTCACGGGGTGGGAGCACAGCGTGAAGAACGAGCTCATCCTCGGCAAGAAGGTCCGGGCGCGCTCCGCCGACGCGGAGCGGCGGCTCGAGGCGCTGCTCGAGGCGAGCCGCGTCCGGCCGAAGCTCGTGCGCGAGCTGCCGCCCGCTGCGGCGGCCTGATCAGCGCGGCGACGCCTCGCCCGCGGCCCGGGAGCGCTCTCGCGCTCCCTGCACCGCCTGCACGACGCCGGTCGTCATCGCGGGGACGTACGTGATGAGCAGGACGCCGATGCTCATGATCACGAGGAACGGCAGCGCGCGGCGGTACAGGTAGGGCAGCGGCTTCCCGAACCGCGTCGCCGACAGGAAGAGGTTCAGCCCCATCGGCGGGAACAGGAACCCGAGCTCCAGGTTCGCGAGGAAGACGACGCCGAGGTGGATCGGCTCGATGCCGTACGCCTGGCCGAGCGGCGCGACCAGGGGCGCGAGCACGACGATCGCGCTGTAGATCTCGAGCACGCTGCCGAGCACGAGCAGGACGACGTTCAGCGCGAGCAGGAACAGGGCGGGGCTCTGCACGTGCTCCGTCATCCACGCGACGAGCCGGGTGGGGATCTCCGCGTCCACGAACCACGAGGTCAGGCCGAGCGCGGCGCCGAGCAGGATGAGCACGCTGCCGACCAGCGCAGCGGCGTGGACCAGGATCCGCGGCAGGTCCTGCGTCGGGCTGACCTCGCGGAAGACCAGCATCTCGACGAGGAGCGCGTACGCCGCGCCGAGCGCCGACGCCTCGACGACGGTCGCCCAGCCGGTCGCGACGGCGACGATGACGATCGTGGGCAGGCCGAGGTCCCACTTGGCGTCCCAGATCGCCGCGACCGCCTCGCGCGCGTGGAACGACTGCCGCGGCGCCCCGGCCCGCACGCCGACGTACACGCCGTAGGCGGCGACGAGGAGGATCATGAGGAGCCCCGGCACGAGCCCGCCGATGAACAAGAGGTCGATCGGCGTCTCCGCGACGACGCCGTACAGGATCACCGGGAGCGACGGCGGGAACAGCAGGCCCAGCGATCCCGCCGCCGTGACGAGGCCGAGCGAGAAGCCCTCCGGGTACTTCTCCTCCAGCAGCGTCGGGAGGATGAGGCCGCCGAGCGCCAGGATCGTGACGCCGGAGGCGCCGGTGAAGGTCGTGAACACGGCGCACACGAACGCCGCCATCACCGCGACGCCGCCGGGCATCCACCCGAACATCCCCTTGTACGCGCGCACCAGGCGTCGAGCCGTGCCGCCCTCCGCGAGGATGTAGCCGGCCACCGTGAGCAGCGGGACCGCCGGCAACGTCGCGTTCGTCGCGAGCCGGAGCGTCTCGGTGGGGACGGCCGCGATCGGCACGCCCTCGCCGTAGAAGAGGGTCATCGCGATGCCCGCCATCGCGACGAACACCGGCGCCCCCGCGAGGAACGCGACGAAGACGAGCAGGCCGAGCGCCCAGACGAGCCCCGGGCCCGGCGTGGCGCGCGAGAGCAAGAACGCGCCGCCGATCGCCGCGACCGCCACGGCGCGGTCGAGCGCGGGCTGCGGACCCGGCCCGGCCCGCCACGCGAAGCGGAAGGCCATGAACGTGCACGCGACCGGCATCACGAGCTCGCTCCACCAGAGCGGCACGCCGGGGAGCAGGTGCCGCGGCGTCATCATGTCCGCCCGCACGAGGCCGATCGACGCGTACGCGAGCAGCGCGCAGACGGCCGCGGAGACCGCCCGCGTCAGGATCGCGGCCGCGCGCCGCGGCCAGCCGGCGGGCAGCACGCCCTGCGTCGAGAGCGCGAGGTGGTTGCCGGTCGCGGTCGCGAGCAGAGCGCCGAGGAAACCCACCCACAGCGTGAGGTGCTGCACGACGACCGCCGAGCCCGGGATGCCCGTGCCGAACAGCCGCCGCGCGAGCGCCTCCGCGGCAGGCAGCGCCATCATCACCAGGATGAGGAGCGCGAGGGCGGCGCCCTCGAGCCGCGTGTACAGGCGCTCCTTGCCGCTCGCGGAAGCGTCCTCCTGAGCCTGAACGTTCGTCACTCGCGCGTGTCTCGATTCGTTGACCCCTCGCACGGGGGCGCCTATGACTAGCACGAACTTTTTGTCCCGGGTCCTATCGTGAAGCGTCTCGGATCGCTCGCCGCGCTCGTCGCGTTCGCGCTGCAGGCCACCGCTTGCAGGTCCGTCGCGACCACCGCCGTCGCGAACTCGTTCGCCGGCAGCGGCACCGGCGGCGTGTGGGCGGCTGACGACGATCCGGAGCTGATCCGCGACGCGACCCCCTTCGGGCTCAAGACGATGGAGGCGCTCCTCGAGAGCAAGCCCGAGCACCAGGGGCTGCTCGAGTCGCTCACGTCGGGGTTCACGCAATACGCTTACGCCTTCGTGCAGATGGACGCCGACCGCGCCGAGCTCGAGGGCCGCAGCGGCGAGGCGCAGGTGCTCCGCGAGCGCGCGAAGCGGCTGTTCCTGCGCGCGCGCGAGTACGGCCTGCGCGGCCTCGAGCTGCGCCACCCCGGATTGCGACAGAAGCTCGAGTCGGTCCGCGACGCGGGCCCGGCGCTCCAGCAGCTCGACGCGAAGGACGTGCCGCTCGCGTACTGGACCGCGGCGAGCTGGGCGCTCGCGATCTCCAGCGGCAAGGAGGACATGGCGCTCGTCGCGGAGCTGCCGGTGCCCGGCGCCATGGTGGAGCGCGCGCTCGCGCTCGACGAGAGCTGGGATGCGGGCGCCCTGCACGAGTTCCTCGTCTCGTACGCGGCGGCGAACGGTGACGTCGCGAGCGCGAAGAGCCACTACGAGCGCGCGCGCGTGCTCGGCCGCGGCCAGAAGCTCGGCACCGACGTCTCGTTCGCCGAGGCGGTGCTGGTGCCCGCGCAGGACCGTGACGCGTTCACGAAGACGCTCGAGGGCGTGCTCTCTGCGGACGCGCGCGCGGTGCGCGAGTACCGGCTCGCGAACGTCCTCGCGCAGCGTCGCGCGCGGCTCCTGCTCGATCACGCCGACGACCTGTTCCTGTGACGTCGGGCCGCGACGTGAATAACGTCGCTGCCGCGCCGTCGTGTGCTCCAAGGAGATAGCAAGTGAGAAAGCCGCTGCTGCCGCTCGCCGCCCTCGTCGTCGCCCTCGCCGCGTCGCCTGCGTCCGCGCAGCAGGTCACGGTGAAGCTCGGCACGCTCGCACCACAGGGATCCACCTGGCACAAGATCCTGCTCGAGCTCGGCGAGAAGTGGGCGCAAGCGTCCGGCGGCAAGGTGAAGTTGCGCATCTACCCGGGCGGCGCCCAGGGCAGCGAAGGCGACATGGTCCGCAAGATGAACGTGGGCCAGCTGCAGGCCGCCGCGATCAGCAACGTCGGCATGCACGACATCGTGAAGGAGCCGCAGGCGATCTCGGCGCCCGGCATGATCGAGAGCAGCGCCGAGCTGCACGCCGTCGTCGACAAGGTCGAGCCGCGGCTCGACGCGCTCCTCGAGGCGCGCGGGTTCGTCGCGCTGCAGTGGTCCGAGATCGGCGCGCTCAAGATCTTCTGCGCCGAGCCGTACCGCACGCCGGCCGAGATGGCGAACGCGAAGATGTTCGCGTGGGACGGCGACCCGGCGAGCGTCGAGGCGTGGAAGGCCGCTGGCTTCCGCCCCGTCGTGCTCTCCTCCACGGACATCGTCCCGTCGCTCCAGACCGGCATGATCAACTGCGTCGCCAACGTGCCGCTGTACGTCCTCACCGCGCGCCTGTTCGAGCGCGCCGACAACATGATGGACGTGAACTGGGGCTTCCTCGTCGGCGCCACGGTCATCAAGAAGGACACCTGGGAGCAGATCCCGGCGGACCTGCGGCCGAAGCTCCTCGCCATCGCGCGCGAGCTCGGCGAGAAGGTGGACGCCGAGGTGAAGCGGCTCAACGAAGAGGCGGTCGTCGCGATGAAGAAGCAGGGCCTCACCGTCGTCGCGACCGACCCGGCGCCCTGGCGCGCCGCCGCCGAGAAGGCGTGGCCGGTCATCCGCGGGGGCGTCGTCCCGGCCGACTTCTTCGACCAGGTCGTGAAGGCGCGCGACGAGTTCAGGCGCTCGAACGCGTCGAGCTCGAGCGCGACGGGGGCGGGCGCGGCGGGCTCGAAGGCGCCGGCCAAGCCCGGAGCGTCGAAGCCGCAGCCGAAGCCGGCCAGCTCGCCGAAGAAGTAGTCGGGGACGGCTATTCGGCGGGCGCGGCGTCGCCGCGCAGGAACCTGCCGAGATCGCGTCGAACCGCGCGGCAGGCGAACAGGAGCGAGACGTGGCCGCGGCGGTAGAGCCGCGGCTCCGTCCCCCACGCCGCGGCGAGCGCCAGCGGGCCCTCGGGAGGGACGATCACGTCCTCCGTCCCGGTGGCGATGAAGAGGCGCGACGCGGTGGGAGACCTCGCCGACGGGTCGAAGCAGCGGAACTCGTCCCGAAGCTCGTCCTCGGGCGGGAGCGGCGCTCCGGCGCGGCGCGCCAGCTCGCGGTAGCGCCGACCGATCGGCGTCCGGGTGACGACCGAGAGCAGGTCGGCCGGCGGCGCGAGCAGCGCCGCGTGCTCGAGCGGCTCCG
>DASSQI010000281.1:0-19184 GCA_035702585.1 Anaeromyxobacteraceae bacterium | reverse complement strand
CGCCCGGGAGCCCCGGACGTCGCCGCGGCGAGCTGCGCGATCGCGGCGTCGCGCAGGCCGAGCTCGAGCAATGCAGTGGCGCGGACCATCGGCTCAACGGCGGCGGGAGGCTCGTCGAGCACCGCCGCGGCGGCGCCGCGCGGCAGCGCCGATGCGGGCGCGCCGAGCGAACGGAGGCGACCCGCCGCGAGGAACGCGTACCAGCCGCCCGGCTCGGCCTCGATCGCCTTTCGATACAGGGGGCGGGCCCGCGCCGCCGGTGAGACCCGCGCCTGCCAGTACAGGGCCGCGGGGGCGAGCGCGGTGCGCTCGAGGCGCGCCCAGGCCGCCCTCGCCTCCGCCGCGCGCCCGTCGCGGAAGAGCGCCCACGCCGCGAACCAGCGCGCGTCGAGCGCGCGCTGCGACCGCGGGTGGCTCGCGGCGAATCGCGAGAGGTCCTCGGCGGCTCGCGCCCACTGCCCCGCATCGAACGTCAACCACGCCGAGAGGTACGCAGCCTCGCTCGCGATCTCGCGCGCCGTCGCCGGCGCGAGCCCCGGGATCGCCGCGGGCGCGCGCGTCGAGATGAGATCGTACCGCGCGATCGCGTCGGCGAAGCGGCCGGCGCGCGCCGCGACCCGGGCGATGACCACCTCGGCGCCGAGGCGAGTCCCGGCGCCGGTCGCCGGCCTCGCGAGGATGCCGCGCGCGAGGGATTCCGCCTCCGCGCGGCGGCCGATCTGGAGGTAGGCCCAGGCGCGGAGCAGCGCGGAGCGGTCGCGCTGCTCGGGCGAGAGCTCCGCCGCGCCAGCTTCGTCGAGCAGCGCGACGGCGTCGCGTGGGCGCGCGTCGATGACGAGCCGCTCGGCCTCCCGCAGCCGATCGTCGGGTGTCGACGGCGGCGCCGCGGGTGGCGGGGCGGGCGGGGCCGCCGGCGCCGCCGGCGCGGCCGTGGACGCGGCGAGGACGTCGCCGACGATTCGCGGATCGATTGCATTGGCGCCCGCCTGGACGAGCTTCGCGCCTTGTTCGCCCTCGCCTGCGCGTGTCAACGCGAGGCCGAGCGCGACCTTGGCGCGTTGTGTCGCAGGACCCTGCGGGAGCGTCGCGAGCGCGTCGCGCGCGAGCGCCGCCGCGCGGCCGGACTCACCGTCCGCGAGGGCCTGCGCGGACCCCGCAACTCCCTGTAACCACCCCGAGAACGGCGCGTGCTCTGCCGGGGCCGCCGCGACTGGCACCGCGAACGCGAGGAGCGCGGCCGCGAGGGCCACACACGCGCACCGCGAACACGCGCGCGCTCGCACGATAGAGGGGGGGTTGACACATTGCATTACACGGCGCCATAACGACCGCGCGCCTGTATTGCTGGTCGGCGAACGACCAGGCACACGCCAATTCGAGGCAAGTGAGCGTCCGCGACGCGCCATCCCGAGGGGGGAGAACGCTTCCCGTGCGCCGGACAAGTCACGCAGCCTCAGGACCTTGCTCATGGATACCGGACTGCTCGACAAGCCGTTCCCCACGGAGCTCGCAGCGCCGATCAACCCCGATCGTGGAGTCGAGGGGCAACGAAATCTCTTCTGCTCGTTCTACGACGGATGCCTCGACGAGGCAGTGAAGAAGGGTTGGAACAGCTGGAGCTGCACCCGCTGCCAGCTCTTCTCGATCGAAGCCGAGGAGGACGTCGAGGGCGGCGTCGAGGCCTACGCGACGCAGCGCAGGGCGGTGTAGCGGCGGGCGCGTCCACGCTCAGTCGGTGAAGACCAGCACCATCCAAAGCCGCTGGGCGCCGTAGCGCGCGCTGTCGCCTGTCGCCGTTCCGACGCCGACTCGCCGGTACCGCGGGTCGCGCAGGTTGCGCGAGCGCGCCGCGTCGCCGACGTCGGATCCGACGAACGCCTCGACCGCGACGACGTTCCTGCCCGGCAGCTGGAGCGCCTCGGCGTTCACGTCGGGCGGCACCTCGAGCGTGCCGCGGCGGACCATGTGCCGCGCCGCCTCGGCCGCGAGCTCGTCGAGCTCCGGGTCGCGCGCGAGCACCGGCCGATCCTGCGCGGCGAGCCTCGATCGCAGGAGGGCGTGCAGGCGCGAGGTCGCGGACGCCGCGTCCGCCCTGGAAGCGCTCCGAGGCGGCTGGACGAAGATCTCGGTGAGATAGACGATCGCCTCTCCCGACGGCAGCGTCCCGCGCGCGAGGCCGCACCCCATCGACGTGACCTCGCGATCCAGCATCGCGCCGCGGTGCGCCGGGCTGTCCTCGGCGGCGTGATGCGCCGCGAGGCCGCTCTGCGCTCGCGCGACGTTCTCGAGCACGAGATCGAACGGGACCCGCGCCCGCCGCAGGCGCGCCGCGACGTCCCCGGTCGACGGCAGGACGTGGGCGACCCGCCCCGCCGCGAGCATGTCCTTGCTGTGCCGCCGCGCGACGTCGCGCAGCGCCGGGTCGGCCCGCAGCGGCGCGAGCCCGTGGCGGCGGCGGAGCTCGTTCACCGCGGACTCGACGCGCAGCTCGGCGTCGGACAGCGAGGGCGGGTCCTCCTCGGGAGCCGGTGGCGCTGACGCCGCGCGCGCGACGTCGCCCACGTCGACCGACAGCAACGCGACCACCTCGGGTCCCATCGCTCCCGAGCCGAGGATCTCGATCTGGTGACGGCCCTGCGCGTCGAAGCGCAGCCTCGACGAGAAGCGACGATCGCCCTGGACGGCGACCTCCTGCACCGCGCCATCGGGTCGCGTCACGACGATCCGTGGCGCGCGGAGCCCACTCAGCTCACCGCGCAGCGTGGCCTCGGAGCGCGGCGGGAGCGCGCGCGGGAACGGGTCCACGTGCACGGACCGGCGCGAGGTCAGCAGCACCGCCCACGCGAGCTCGCCGCGCACCACGACGCCGGCGCCAACGTGCGTGAGCTCGTGGTCCGTCGCCCTGCCCGCCAGCATCGCGGCGAGCCCTTCGCGCGGACCGGCCGCGAGGTGCGCGATCGGCGCCGGATCGAAGGCGCCCGCGCTCGCGAGCGCTTCGCGGACCTCCGCCCTGCCGATGGGGTTCGCCGCGCCGTTCGCCGCACCGGCGGCGAGGATCCGCGCCGCGAGCGTCAGCGCGGGCGAGGACTGGACCGGGTCGCCGGCCTCGGCGCGGACGCGCGCGACGATCTGGCTCTCGAGAGGAGTCGGGGTGACCGCCTCCTCGCGCGCGTAGGCCGCGGTCGGCGCGGGCAGCGCCGGCGCGGGCTCCGCCGCAGCCGGGCTGCGGCGTCGTGTCGCGGCGGCCCCGCCGCAGGACGCGAGGCTCAGGGCGGAGAGGAGCGCCGCGAGCGCTGCTGCGCGGCCGCGCCGGAGCATCGTCATCCCCGGAGCGGACCGACGCGCACCTGAAGCCCGGTGGCGACCTGCTTGCCGAGGCGAGCGTTCACTCGCTCGCACAGGATGTACGTCAGCGCCTCGAGCTGGGTCGCCCACTCGGGCGTGCGCGCCACCGCGATCAGCACGCCCTCGCGCGTGATCATCTTCAGCGAGGCCTCCCGGCAGAGCGGATGCCCGCACGCTTCGGCGAACGCGGCGGCGAGGACGGCGGGGCGCGCTCCGTCACGGACCCGCAGCGCGTCCGCGAGCACTGTCGAGATGCGTCGGCCGCGACCCCTCATCGAGCGCGCGAGGCTACGGGCGGCTCGCGCGAGGGTCAAGCCGGGGGGCCTGGTGCGGCAATCGGGTACCCCCACCGGGCTGTGTCGTTCTGTTAATGTCGACCAGATGTGGCGTCCGCCGACAGGCTTTCATCGACGGTCCGCCGAGCCCGACCCGGTGCGCATCAAGCTGTTCTGGCTCATCAAGCTGCACTGGGGCGCCATCGTCGGACAGTTCGCGGTCGTGCTCCTCGTCCCGACGTGGCTCGGGATCGACCTGCCGCGGCGATCGCTGCTCGGCCTCGTGGCGCTCCAGGCGACCGCGATGCTGGTCGCGGACGTCCTGACGCGGCGCGCCCGCCACAGGATCCCCGACGCGGCGATCATCGCGGTGATGCTGTTCGACTGCAGCGTGCTCACCGCGATGCTCGTCCTCGCGGGCGGTTACGCGAACCCGTTCTCGATGATCTACATCGTGAACGTCGCGCTCTCCGCCGTCATGCTGCGACCGCTGTGGGCCTGGGGGCTCCTGGGCGCGAGCCTGACGGCGTTCGGCACGCTCTTCTTCCTCGGGGGCGAGCACGTCCCCGGGCTGCCGAACGTCGACGCAGGGACGATCCTGACCCTGCACATGCGGGGCATGTGGGTCGCGCTCGCCATCTCGGCTGCGCTCATCGTCTACATCGTGCAGCGCGTGACGCGCGAGCTCGAGGAGCTCGAGGTGGAGCTCGCGGCCGAGCGGAGCCTCGGCGAGCGCCGCGACCGCATCGCCTCGCTCGCGACTCTCGCGGCAGGAGCCGCGCACGAGCTCTCGACGCCGCTGTCGACGATCGCCGTGGTGACTCGCGAGCTGCAGCGCACGCTGCGGGAGGGGCCGTCCGGCGCGCAGGAGGACCTCACGCTCATCAAGCAGCAGATCGCGCGATGCCAGGACATCCTCCACCAGATGTCGGCGAACGCGGGCGAGAACGCCGGCGAGCCGATTCGCGCGCTGCCGCTGTCGGAGTGGGCCGAGACCGCATTGAGCAACTTGCCGCAGAGCGAGCGGGTCGTCGTGCGCGCGGACGTCGACCTCGCGGCGCACGCAGTCGAGGGGCCCGCCCGAGGCCTCGCGCGCGCGCTGCGCAGCCTGCTCAAGAACGCGATCCAGGCCTCGCCGCCGGGCGAGTCCGTCGAGCTCCGGTTCTCTCGGCATGGCCAGATGATCCAGGTGGACGTCACCGATCGGGGCTCGGGCATGCCGCCCGAGGTCCTGGAGCGCGTCGGCGAACCTTTCTTCACGACGAAGGTGCCCGGAGAGGGAATGGGATTGGGCCTGTTCCTGACGCGGGCGCTCGCGGAACAGCTCGGCGGCGACGTCGAAGTCGCGTCGCAGCCGGGCACCGGAACCATGGCCAGCCTGCACCTGCCTGCAGCGCTGGGATTCGAGAGGGGGGCAGCAGCATGACGAACGACACCAACGCCGCGCAGTCCGCTCCGAGCATCCTGCTCGTGGACGACGACGCGACGCTCCGGGAGCGGCTCGCCCGCGCGCTCCGTGAGCGCGGATACGACGTCCGCACCGCGGGCAACTACGACGAGGCCGTGGACTCGATCCGGGCGGACTCGCCCGAGATGGCCGTCCTCGACCTGAAGATGCCCGGGAAGTCCGGCATCGACCTGCTGAAGGTGATTCGCGAGCAGGATCCTTCGACGAAGGTCATGATCCTGACCGGGTACGGCAGCATCGCGACCGCCGTCGACGCGACCAAGCTCGGCGCGATCGGCTATCTCCCGAAGCCCGTCGACGCGGACGAGCTGCTCGCGGCGTTCCAGCGCCACGGCGGCATCGAGCCGGCGAGGCCGATGGAGACGCCGTCCCTGGCGCGCGCCGAGTGGGAGCACATCAACCGCGTGCTGTCCGATTGCGGCGGCAACATCTCCGAGGCCGCGCGCCGGCTGGGAATCCACCGGCGGTCGCTGCAGCGGAAGCTCCAGAAGTATCCGCCCGCGCGCTGAACCGCAGCTCGCGACTCCCGAGATCCAGCAGCGGCTTCGCCGCGGCACGGGAGTCGCGTTCGGCCGTTCGCGCCGGCGGCGCGGGACGTGGGCGGCGCACGCTCCTCCGGGGCGTGCCCTCGCCGCGCGTTTTCCCATGGCGCGCTGCGGCGCGGTCCGCCGTCCATTATTGACGGTGAATGACGGTACTGATTGCCGTTCGCGACCTGGTGTTCCGATCGAAGATCGAATCGTCCGCGCGCAGCGTGGAGGTGTCGGCCGTCTCGGCTCCGAGAGGTCAGGCGCTGGCGAGCGCGGTGCGCACGCTGCGGCCGCGCGTCGTCGTCGCCGACCTCGGCGAGCCGGGGATGCTCGCCGCGCTGCGAGACGTCCGCGCGGTCGAGCCGCACCTCCGCATCATCGGGTTCTTCGGCCACCTCAGGGACGATCTCGCCGAGGTGGCGCGCGAGATGGGAGTCGAGGTGTACACGCGAGGCCAGCTCGCCGCCCGCATCGACCTCCTGCTGTCGCGAGACGGGAGCGGTGCGCCGCTGTCGCAGACGACCGGAAACGGCGCTGGGCCGCTGTCGCAGACGTGACGGAAACGGCACCGCGCCGCGGTTCGTGAATCCATCCGGCCGCCGCGGGATCGAACGCAGCAGCAGGAGCGCCTCCGCGGCGCTCCGGAGAGGGAGCTCGCACGTGAAGCCGATCGACGTCACAGAAGGCACGTTCAAGGAGACCGTCGAGAAGGAGGGGATCGTCCTCATCGACTGGTGGGCGCCGTGGTGCGGCCCGTGCCGGGCGTTCGCGCCCACCTACGAGAAGGTGGCCGCGGCCCATCCGGACATCACGTTCGCGAAGGTGAACACGGAGGTGGAGCAGGGGCTCGCGTCGGCGTTCGACATCCGCTCGATCCCGACGCTCATGATCCTGCGCGATCGCGTGATGCTGTTCTCGCAGCCCGGCATGCTCCCCGAGGCCGCGCTGGAGGATCTCATCAAGCAGGTGCGCGCGCTCGACATGGACCACGTGCGCGCCGAGATCGCGAAGCAGGAGAGCGCGAAGGACGCGCCGGCGTGAAAAGAGGCCGGCGGCTCGTGACCGCCGGCCCTCTTTCCGTCCCCCGCTGATCGAGCTCAGTACTTCTTCGAGCCGCTGTCGCTGCCGCTCGTCGACCCCGAGCTGCCGCTCGTGTTGCCGGTCGAGGAGCCGGTGGAGCTGCCAGTCCCGGTGTGCGTGCCGGTGCCCGTGCCCATGTCGGTGCTGGAGCTCGAGCCCGTCGATCCCGTGGAGCCCGTGCCCATCGAGCCGGTGCCGGTCGACGAGCCCGTCGTCGACGAACCGCTCGACGTGCCGGTGCTGTCACGACCTGACGATCCCATCGAGCCCTGGCTCGTCACCTCGAGCCGCTGGACGTTCATGGTGTCGCCCGATCCGGAGAAGCTCGCCCGGACCTGATCGCCTTCCTTGATGTCGTTGATCGACGCGCGGCTGCCGTCCTTCAGGACCTCCGTGCTCGAGTCGACCTTCAACGGCTGGCCCGCGACGGTGAGCGTGTTGTTCGAGCGATCGAACCGCTCGACCGAACCGTGGATCTCGGATGAGCTGGAGGTGGAGCCGGTGCCGGTGGACGCGGTCGCGCCCGAGGTGCCGGACGAGCCGCCCTGCGACATCGTGCCGGAGCTGCTGCCGGTGCTGCTCTTGTCGCTGGAAGTCGACGGGCTCGTGGACGAAGAGCTCGTGGAAGACGGACTCGTGCTCGTCGAGGACGGACTGCTCGACGAGGTGCTGCCCATCGATCCGCTGCGCGACTCGTCGGTGTTTCCCGTCGAGGACGAGCGGGTGGTGGTGGTTTCGCTGCTGTGTGTCGTCGTGCTGCTCTGATCTTCGGCGAGCGTCTGGCCGGCGGCGAATGTCAGCGCGGCCGCCACGACGCCGACCCAGGTGCGCCATCCCATCTTCATCATGCGTGTACCCCCTCGTGAATCGTGCGGAGCCCGGCCTCCGCCGGCGCTCTGGATGTTCACGAAACGGTAGTGACGAGGTCCGGACGCGACACCGGACGGGGAGGCGGACCGTCTCTCTCCGAGCGCTCGGGGTCATGGGCGGCGTCTCTGTCAGAGGGGGTTGATACCTGAACATGCGATCAGTATCGTGGTCCCTCGGAGGCAGAGCCGTCCATGCAGCCCGCGCAGAAGCAGGTCCTGGAGGATCTTCGCGAACGCATCCGGCGCCTCGAGCGGAAGCCAGCCCGCTCCAGCGGTGGCGTCGAGAGCGGCTGGGGGTGCATCGACGCCATTGCCCCCGGCGGTTTTCCTCGCGGTGCGATCGCGGAGCTCACCGGCGCTCCGGGCAGCGGCAAGACGGCGGTCGCGATCGCGGTGGTCGCGCGCGCGATGGGGGAGCGCTCGCTCGCAGCATGGATCGACGGGCGCTCGGAGCTGTACGCGCCTGCGGTGCAGATCGGAGGCATCGACCTCGAGCGGCTCCTCATCGTGAGGCCCGCCGGCGAGGCTCCGCTGTCCCCCAGCGGATCGGTGCTCAACCGCACCGTGCAGGCGAGCGTCCGCCAGTCGCTCTGGGCTGCGGAGGCCGTCCTCGGCAGCGGCGCGTTCGCGGCGGTCGTCGTGGACGTGCCCGTCGCGTCCGGCGCACGCATCACGAGCGACTGGGGCTCCGTCGCGTCCGCCGAGGCCGTGCTGCGCCGCCTCGTCGGCGCGGCCGAGAAGGGTGGCGCCACCTGCATCTGGCTCTCGGAGCCGGGCAGCTGCGCGCCGCCGGCGCGCCTTCGCATCGAGGTGTCGCGCGGGCGAGACGGGGTGCGCGCGAGGCCGCTGGCCCGTGGCGTCTCGGCGACGGTGGCGGGCCATGCAGCTTGAGCTCTCGGCCATCGGCGCCGGTGAGGCGCGAGCGCGCCAGGTGGAGCGCGAGGCTGCGCCACGGCGCGCCGCATCACCGCGGCGCGTCCTCGCGATACAGGTCCCCGACGTTTCGCTGCAGCGCATCCAGCGCGCGCGGAGGGCGGCGGCGGAGACGGTCGCGGCCGAGCGTCGCGACGGTCGTGAGCGTCCTGTCGCGATCGCCCGGGAAGGGCGGATCGTCGCGTGCGAGCCGCTCGCGCGCAGCATGGGGGTGCGTTGTGGCGACTCGACCGTGCAGGCGACGGCGTCGTGCGCGCAGCTCGAGGTGATCCTGCAGGACGACGTCGCCGATCGCGCGCTCCTCGTCGGGCTCGCCGAAGCGCTGATGTCGCTCTCGCCGGTCGTCGAGCTCGCCCTCCCGGACACGCTGCTCGTCGACGCGAGCGCGGCGGCGGTCGTGACGAATCGCGCCGGCACGGAGGGCGAGGCGCTGCTCGCGCGACGCGCGGTGGACGTCGCCGCCGACATGGGGCTCCACGCGCGCGTGGCGGTCGCGACCGGACGAGGTCCCGCGCGGGCGCTGGCGCGCCACGGGGCGGGTGATCGTCCGATCCCGTCCGCCGAGACGCGCGCCGCGCTGGCGAAGCTGCCCCTCGCTGCGCTCGAGCTTCCGGCGGCGATGGCGGAGCGCATCGCGGGGCTCGGCCTCCGCGACGTCGGCGCGCTCGCCGCGCTGCCCGCGGAGACGCTCGCGCACCGATTCGGGCCGGCAGGGCTCGCCGCCGCGCGCCTGGCTAGCGGAGACGATCCGTCGCCGCTCGTTCCCTACGTGCCGGAGGCGCTCCCGCTCGAAGAGCTCGATCTCGAGGCGCCGGTCGAGACGGCGGAGCCGCTCCTGTTCGGGCTGAAGCGCGTCTGCGATCGCCTCGCGGCCCGCCTCGCCGGGCGCGGCGTCGGGACGTGCCGGCTCGTCCTGCGGTTGCGGCTCGATCCTCGCGGCGAGGTCGAGGTGCCGGTGGCGCTCGCGTCCCCGAGCGCCTCCACGAGCCGCTGGATGCTCGTGCTGCGCGAGCGGCTCGCCACGGTGCGGCTCGACGCGCCGGTGCGTGGCGTCGTGCTCACGGTGGGCGAGGTCGCGGCGGCCTCCGCCGAGCAGCTCGCCCTCGACGAGAGCCCGCAGCAGCTCGCCGCGGTAGACGCGATCCTCGCGCGCCTCGCGGCGCGGCTCGGCGACGGCAGCGGATTCGTGGCCGAGCCGGTCGATCGCCACCGACCCGAGGCCGCCTACCGCGCCGTCGCGTTCCGCGCGCGGCGGCCGTCGCGGAGCGCAGCGCCTGTCGCGGGTGTCGCGGGTGCAGTGACTGTCGCGGGTGCAGCGCCTGTGGAGGATGCAGCGCCTGTCGCGGGTGCAGCGCCTGTGGAGGGTGCAGCGACCGCGCCTTCCGCGTCGTACCGGCCGACGCGGCTGCTCTCGAGGCCGCGGCCGCTCATCGCGGAAGGCGAGGGCGGCCGCCTGACGGCGCTGCGCCTCGACGGCCACGCGCATCGCATCCTCGACCTGTCGCCACCGGAACGGCTGAGCGGCGAGTGGTGGGCGAACCCGTACGACCGGGAGTACCGCCGGGTCGAGGTCGAGACGCTCGGCTCGTGCTGGGTCTACCGGGACGCGAGCGACGGCCGCTTCTGGCTTCACGGCTTCTTCGATTGAGCGTGCGCGATGGCTGCCTACGCCGAGCTGCGATGCAAGTCGAACTTCTCCTTCCTTCGCGGGGCGAGCCACCCCGAGGAGCTGGTCGCGCGCGCGGCCGAGCTGGGGCTGTCGGCGCTCGCCGTCACCGACGTCGACGGTCTCCACGGCGCGGTGCGCGCGCACGCGGAGGCGCGGCGCACGGCGCTGCCGGTCCTGGTCGGCGCCGAGATCACGTGCAGCGATCTCGGGATCTCCGGAGATCGCGCTCGGCCGCTCGTGCTGCTCGCTCGCGATCGCGACGGGTACGCGAATCTCTGCCGCATCCTGACGTCGGTGCACTGCGGGGGCCCGCTGCTCGGCGACCACGCCGCGCCGGAGCGTCCCGACGTGGCGGCGATCCCGTTCCGGACCGTCGCGGAAGGCGCGCGTGGCCTGTTCGCGCTCTACCCGTCCGCCGACGGCGAAGAGATCGCGCGCGTGCGCGACGCCTTCGGGCGGCGGCTCGCGCTCGCCGTGTCGCGCCACCGCGTCGCGGGAGAGGAGGTCGCGATCGCCGCGGCGCGCACCGTCGGCCGCCGCCTCGCCATCCCGGTGGTCGTCACGAACGACGTTCACACTGCCGATCGGCGGCGCCAGCCGCTGCAGGACGTGCTCACCTGCATCCGACTCGGCACCACCGTCGATCGGGCCGGGCGTCGGCTGTTCTCGAACGCGGAGCGGACTCTCAAGGGACCCGAGGAGATGGCGCAGCTCTGGCGGGATTTCCCCGAGGGGCTCGAGGCCTCGGTGGAGATCGCGTCGCAGTGCCGCTTCCGCCTCGACGAGATCCGCGGCGAGCATCCGCTCCCGCCCATCGTGGCGTCGCCTCGCGAGATCGCGCCGTCGTCCATCGGGAGCACCGCGCCCGATACGGGCGGCGTCGCGAAGACGGGAATCGCGCTGCTCCGCGACCTCGTGGAGGACGGCGCGCGCTGGCGCTGGAAGGGGGAGCCGCCCGAGAGCGTACGGCTCCAGATCGCGCGTGAGCTCGACCTCGTCGAGCAGCTCGGCTACGCGAGCTATTTCCTGACGGTGTGGGACATCGTCCGCTTCGCGCGCTCGCGCGGCATCCTCTGCCAGGGGCGGGGCAGCGCCGCGAACTCGGTGCTCTGCTACTGCCTCGGGATCACCTCGATCGATCCCGTGCGGATGGGGCTGCTCTTCGAGCGGTTCATCTCGGTCGAGCGCGGCGAGCCGCCCGACATCGACGTCGACTTCGAGCACGAGCGCCGCGAGGAGGTCATCCAGTACGTCTACGAGCGGTACGGGCGCGCCCACGCCGGGCTCGTCTGCGAGGTCATCTCGTACCGCGCCCGCTCCGCGATCCGCGACGTGGGCAAGGCCCTAGGGCTGTCGCTCGGGCAGGTCGATCGGCTCGCGAAGCTCATCGGCGCGTACGAGGACGTCGCGGAGGTCACGCCGGAACTGCTCGCGCAGGCCGGCCTCGACGGCGCCGCGTCGCCCGTCGTGCGACAGACGCTGCTCCTGTCGAACGAGCTGCAGCGGTTCCCACGCCACATCTCGACGCACGTCGGCGGGTTCATCATCACGAGCCGGCCGCTGTGCGAGACGGTGCCGCTCGAGCCCGCCGCCATGCCCGGGCGCACGATCGTTCAGTGGGACAAGGACGACATCGCGGAGATGGGGCTCCTGAAGGTCGATCTCCTGGGGCTCGGGATGCTGAGCGCGCTATCGCGCAGCCTGAGGCTGCTCGCCGCACACCGCCCTGCGCCGCGCGCACACCACGCAACTGTGCAGCGCGACGCAACTGCGCACCGCGACGCGACTGTGCAGCGCGATGCTGCTGCGCACCGCGACGCAACTGTGCAGCGCGCCGCAACTGCGCTCGGCGACGCGATGTGGCCCGACTCGCTCGCGGCGATCCCGGCAGAGGACCCCGAGGTCTATGCGATGATCTCGCGCGCCGACACGATCGGCGTGTTCCAGATCGAGTCGCGCGCGCAGATGTCGCTCCTGCCGCGGCTCCGGCCGCGCTGCTTCTACGATCTCGTCATCTCCGTCGCGATCATCCGGCCCGGTCCGATCCAGGGTGGGATGATCCACCCGTTCCTGCGCCGTCGCGACGGCCTCGAGCCCGTGAAGTATCCGTACGAGCCGCTCCGCGCGGTCCTCGAGAAGACCCTCGGCGTGCCGCTCTTCCAGGAGCAGGCTATGCGCCTCGCCATCGTGGCGGCGGGGTTCACGCCGGGCGAAGCAGACGAGCTCCGGCGCGTCATGACCCACAAGCGGTCGCACGAGCGGATGGAGTCGATGCGGAGCCGGCTCGTGGCCGGGATGGCGCAGCGCGGGATCTCCGCCGCCCAGTCGGACGAGATCTTCCGACAGCTCCTCGGGTTCGCCGGCTACGGCTTCCCCGAGTCGCACGCGGCATCGTTCGCGCTGCTCGTGTACGCGTCAGCATGGATCAAGCGCTACCACCCGGCGGTGTTCGCGAGCGCGCTCCTCGACAGCCAGCCGATGGGCTTCTATGCGCCGCACACCATCGTCGAGGACGCCAAGCGCCACGGCGTCGAGGTCCGCGGCGTCGACGTGCAGCACTCCTCGTGGGAATCCACGCTCGAGGGAGCGGAGGTGGGCCAGGCCGTGGCGCCGGCGGAGGCGCCCGCGCTCCGGCTCGGGCTGGCGATCGTGAAGGGGCTGCCGCGCGCTGCCGGAGAGGCCGTCGTCCAGGCGCGGCAGGACGGCCCGTTCACGTCGACCGCCGACCTCGCTCACCGGGCGGGGCTGTCGCGAGCGGTGCTCGCGCGGCTCGCCGAGGCGGGCGCGCTCCGATCGATCGCGGCGGAACGCCACGAGGCGCTGTGGGGCGCGCTGTCGGTCACGGGCGCGTCGGCGCAGGAGGACCTGTTCGCCGGCCGCGAGCTGCCCGAGCCGCAGGTGAAGCTCCCCGTCACGACCGCGGCCGAGGAGGTCGTTCGCGACTACGCGACCACCGGTCTCTCGGATCGGGCCCATCCGATGGCGATGATCCGCCCGGCGCTCGCGTCGCGGCGGATACGCTCCGCGCGCGAGCTGGCGAGGCTCCCCGACGGAGCAAGGGTGGACGTCGCCGGGCTCGTCATCATCCGGCAACGGCCCCAGACCGCGAGCGGCATCGTCTTCGTCAGCCTCGAGGACGAGACCGGGATCGCCAACCTCGTCGTGATGCCCGACGTCTACGAGAAGTACCGGGTGTTCGTGCGCGGGACGTCGTTCCTCGTCGCGCGCGGCCGCGTCGAGCGCAACGGCGCCGTCGTGAACGTGCGGGTGTCGGAGGTGGAGCCGCTCCGCCCCGCCCGCGACCTGTCGATCCCGGCGCGGGATTTTCGGTAGGGATCGCGCATCTCCTCACGGGCTCCGACTCCGGCTCCGACTCCGACTCCGGCTCCGACTCCGGCTCCCACTCCGGCTCCGGCTCCGGCTCCGACTCCCGCTCCGACTCCCGCGCAAGCCTTCGATGTGCAGCGTGCCGCAGCGTCCATGATCGCGGATCGGCCTCCGCGATGGTCACCACTCCTGGGAATAGTGACGCCAACCGCCAACGGTGCGCCGCGTGCTTCGACCGGTTGAAGTCGGACCTGCGTCCGCCAACGGTGCGCCGCGTGCTTCAACCGGTTGAAGTCGGACCTGCGTCGCTGTCTTGCCGATCAGGCACTTGCGCGAGGTTCGTTGAGGCCACGAAAGCCCATGCGACCTGCTGCGCGGGCTTTCTACGAAAGCCCTTGCGGTGATCGCCTTGCGGATGCTGCGCGAGCTCTCTACGAAAACCGTTGCCGTGATGGACCCCGAGATCGAGCTCGTCCTGCTCGCACGGAGCGTGGATCTCCCGGGAGGGCTCCCGGTGCGCCGCGCCATCCCGCAGCGGCAGCGCCGTATGGTCGGCCCGTTCGTGTTCGTCGATCAGATGGGCCCGGCGGCGGCTCCTCCCGGCCGCGAGTTCACCGTCCTCCCGCACCCGCACATCGGCCTCTCGACGATCACGTACCTGTTCGAGGGAGAGGGGCTCCACCGCGACAGCCTCGCGACCGTCCAGCCGATCCTCCCGGGCGAGGTGAACTGGATGACGGCCGGCCGGGGGATCGTCCATTCCGAGCGCATGCGCGCGGCCGGGTCCGGACGGATGCTCGGAGTGCAGATCTGGGTCGCCCTCCCGCGGGACAGGGAGGAGAGCACGCCGAGCTTCGACCATTACGGCGCCGACGCGGTACCGGTGCTCGACGACGCCGGCGTCACCACGCGCCTCATCGCCGGCTCGCTGTTCGGAGCCACGTCCGCCGTGAAGACCTCCTCTCCGCTGTTCTACGGGGAGGTGCAGATGGCGCCCGGCGCGGTGCTGCGGCTGCCGCTCGAATACGACGAGCGAGCGATGTTCGTGGTGGAGGGATCCGTCGCGGTCTCGCAAACGACGCTCGCCGAAGGGGAGATCGCCTTCTTCCAGCGAGGCGTAGAGGTGCTGTGTCGCGCTGACGAGCCGACGCGGCTGCTCATCCTCGGGGGCGAGCCGCTCGACGGGCCGCGCTACATCTCGTGGAACTTCGTGTCGAGCTCGAGGGACCGGCTGAAGCAGGCTGCGAGCGACTGGCGCAGCCAGCGGTTCGATCGCGTCCCCGGCGAGACGGCCTGGATCCCGCTCCCCGAGGACGGCAACGCTCCGGTGAACTACCCCTGACGCGGTCCGATTCCAGCGCAAGGTGAATGTTCGCGGTCTAGAATCCGTCATTACATCGAACATCCTGGAGGGTTTCATGCGTCACGTCATCGCGCTCGCCGCGCTCCTCGCCGCAGCGCCTTGCCTCGCGGCAGAGGCGCCGGCCAAGCCCGCTGCCCCCGCGACCGGCAACGCCGCCGTCCGTACCATCGAGATCAAGGTCACCGAGGCCGGGTTCGAGCCTCGTGAGATCAGGGTCAAGAAGGGCGAGCCGACGAAGCTCGTCTTCGTGCGGAAGACCGATCAGACCTGCATCACGGCGATCGACATCCCGGATGAGAAGGTCGCGAAGTTCGAGCTCCCCCTCGACAAGCCGGTCGCGCTGACCATCACGCCGAAGAAGGCTGGCGTCGAGGCGTTCCACTGCACGGCCATGGGCATGGGGAACGGCAAGATCATCGTGGAGTGACGCTCGCAGCGAGCTCGAGGCACGCGATCGCGGAGTGACGCTCGTCGCGATCTCTAGGAACTGAATCGTGGAGTGACGATCATCGCGAGTTCGTGGAGTGACGATCATCGCGAGTTCGAGGCACGCGCGCCGCTGACGTGGGTCTAGGCGGCGCCTCTCAGAGCTGCCTCCGCTCGCCGCGCGTCACGACCACATACGAAGGCGCCCGGGTCCACGTGGGCCCGGGCGCCTTCGTCTTCAGCAGCGGTTCGGGACAGCTCGCGGAAGCAGCGAAGCTCGCGCCGATGCGGAACTCGCGGAGCTTACGCCAATCGCGGAGCTCGCGAAGCTCGCGGAGCTTACGGAACTTGCGCAGCTCGAGCAGGGTGAGCGCGGCGGCCGCGGCGGGGCAGGTGGAGGGCGCCGCGGCGCGCCACGCTCGAACCTTGTTCTACGAGCACCCCGTCGTCGTGCCGCAGACCATGCACTTGTAGCAGGCGCCGTTCCGGACGGTGATGCTGCCGCAGTTCGGGCACGGCGGCGCGTCGGGCTGCCCCTCGAACGCACCGGCCTCGTGCGAGTTGCCCTTCACCGGCTGCGTCTCGAGCACCTGGTCGCGCGCGGGGAGCGTCGGCGGCTTCGGCGCCACGCCCGGCTTCAGCAGGTTCGTGGGCATGACCGCGACCGAGCCGTCCTCGTGCGGGAGGAACTTCAGCGAGAGCCAGCGGAAGATGTAGTCGGTGATGGACTTGGCGATCGGGATGTCGGGATTGCCCGTGAACCCGGACGGCTCGTAGCGGGTGTGGCTGAACTTGTCGCAGAGGACCTTCAGCGGAACCCCGTACTGCAGCGCCATCGACACGGACGTCGCGAAGCTGTCCATGAGGCCCGAGACGACGGAGCCTTCCTTCGCCATCACGACGAACAGCTCGCCGGGAGAGCCGTCCTCGTACATGCCGACGGTCATGTACCCCTCGTGACCGCCGATCGAGAACTTGTGCGTGATCGCGGCACGCTCGTCGGGGAGCCGCCGGCGCGCGATCGTCTCGGCGGGCGCGGCGGCCCCGGTGGCCTCCTGCTTCTTGTCCTTGCCGGCGTTGAGCGGCTGGCTGCGCTTGCAGCCGTCGCGGTACACGGCGATGGCCTTGAGGCCGAGGCGCCACGCCTCGACGTACGCCTGCTCGATGTCCTGAGCCGTCGCGGTCGTCGGCATGTTCACGGTCTTCGAGATCGCGCCGGACAGGAACGGCTGCACCGCGCCCATCATGCGGATGTGGCCCATGTAGTGGATGGACCGCGAGCCGTTCGTCGGCTTGAAGGCGCAGTCGAACACCGGCAGGTCGTCAGGCTTCAGCGCGGGTGCGCCCTCGACCGTCTCCATCTCGTCGATGAAGTTCATGATCGAGGAGATCTGCTCGCTGGAGTAGCCGAGCTTCTGGAGCGCGAGCGGGACCGTGTTGTTCACGATCTTGAGGACGCCGCCTCCCACGAGCTTCTTGTACTTCACGAGCGCGATGTCCGGCTCGATGCCGGTCGTGTCGCAGTCCATCATGAAGCCGATCGTGCCGGTGGGCGCGAGCACCGTCACCTGCGCGTTGCGGACGCCGAACTGCGCGCCGAGCTTGTTGGCCTCGGCCCACGACTCGCGGGCGGCCTCGACGACCTCCGCCGGCGCGTTGTGCGCGTCGATCTTGTCGACCGCGGCGGCGTGCTTCTGGAGGACCGCGAGGCAGGGCGCGCGGTTCTTCTCGAAGCCGGCGAACGGGCCGGTCTGCGCGGCGATGCGCGCGCTCATCGCGTACGCCTCGCCGGTCATGAGCGCCGTGATGGCGGCGGCGCTGGCGCGGCCGGCGTCGCTGTCGTACGGCACGCCGCTCGCCATGAGGAACGCGCCGAGATTCGCGTAGCCGAGGCCGAGCGGACGGAACGCGTCGCTGTTCTTGCCGATCGGCTCGGTGGGGTAGCGCGCGTTCGAGACGAGGATCTCCTGCGCGAGGATCGTCAGGTCGACGGCGCGCCGGAAAGACTCCACGTCGAACCCGCCGTCGATTGACCGGAAGTGCATGAGGTTCAGCGACGCGAGGTTGCAGGCCGAGTCGTCGAGGAACATGTACTCGGAGCAGGGGTTGCTCGCGTTGATCCGATCGGTCGCGGGGCAGGTGTGCCAGGCGTTGATCGTCGTGTCGAACTGCATGCCCGGGTCACCGCACAGCCACGCCGCCTCGGTGATCTGCCGCATGAGCTCGCGCGCCCGCGTCTTCTCGATGACGCGGCCATCGACGCGCGACGTGAGCGCCCACTCGGCGTCCTCGAGCACCGCGCGCATGAACGCGTCGGTCACGCGCACCGAGTGGTTGGCGTTCTGGAAGAAGACCGAGTCGTAGGCGCCGCCCTTGACGTTGAACCCGCCGTCGTAGCCGGACTCGATGAGCGTCCAGGCCTTCTTCTCCTCGTCGGCCTTGCTGCCCACGAACTCCGCGATGTCGGGGTGGTCCGCGTCGAGGATGACCATCTTCGCGGCGCGGCGGGTCTTCCCACCGCTCTTGATGACGCCGGCGAACGCGTCGAAGCCGCGCATGAACGAGACGGGGCCCGACGCCTCGCCGCCGCCGGACAGCATCTCCTTCGAGGAGCGGATCTTGGACAGGTTGGAACCCGCGCCCGACCCGTACTTGAACAGCATGCCCTCGGTGTGGGCGAGCCGCAGGATCGAGTCCATCGAGTCCTGGACGGAGTTGATGAAGCAGGCGGAGCACTGCGGGTGCTCCTCGACGCCGACGTTGAACCACACCGGCGAGTTGAAGCTCATCTTCTGGCGCAGGAGCAGGTGCGAGAGTTCGGCCTCGAACGCGACCGCGTCCTCCTCGAGCGCGAAGTAGCCGTCCTTGCGGCCCCACGCGGCGATGGTGCTGACGACGCGGCCGATGAGCTGCTTCGCCGAGCGCTCGCGCCGGGCGGTGCCGAGGGCGCCGCGGAAGTACTTGGACGCGACGACGTTCGTCGCGAGGGCCGACCAGCTCTTCGGGACCTCGACGTCCTTCTGCTCGAAGACGACCTTGCCGCCCTCTCCGTTGATCGCGGCGGTGCGCAGCTCCCACGCCATCTCATCCGCCGGGTCCACGCCCCGGGTCGTGAAGTAGCGGGGGATGCTCAGCCCCTTCCGCGTCGCCTTCTTCTTGTTGGTGCGCTTCGTGATGCTGTCTCGCTCGATCATGTCCAGCTCCCTCCGCCTCGGGCCCCGCAGGCCCCTGCCACTCGCTTCGTACGGTTCGCCCTGCGCGAGGACGCACCTTTCCCGCTTCCGCCGGTCGGCCCCTGTCGAGGACCGGCGGATCACCGCCCGAATTCGCTTGCTCATTTCAGGATTGCCGTCGCCCAACCTGGCTCAACGGACCCGCCCGCACTCCAGTGATGTATCCCGCCACCCTAGACCCGCCCTCTGACACCACGTCCCGCCTGCCACCGTCCGGTTCCAGCTTTGTCCGGCCGCGCTTCCGGCCGTGTTTCGACGCATCGCCGACTGTATCAGCGGGCGGGAGTCTGTCAACGTCGAGCACACAATATATAGTGGTCGGCCCTGGCGATGTCCCCAAGATAAGGGATTTCGCGGGGCTGGCGCACGCCCCCTCGGCGACCTTGACTTCGCCGGTTCGGCAGCGGTGGAGCAGGCGAGGGAGGCACGTGTTAAAAGCCCGTCCTCCATGGCGGACGCGAACGCGCACATTCGTAACTTCTCGATCATCGCTCACATCGATCACGGCAAGTCGACGCTCGCCGATCGCCTGCTGGAGAAGACGGGGACCGTCACCGCCCGCGAGGCGCAGGCGCAGTTCCTCGACAACATGGAGCTCGAGCGCGAGCGCGGGATCACCATCAAGGCCCAGACCGTCCGCATGTCGTACCGCGCGCGCGACGGCAA
>DASSQI010000280.1:0-11566 GCA_035702585.1 Anaeromyxobacteraceae bacterium | reverse complement strand
GGCGTGCGAGCTCGTCGGTCCACCGCGCCCGCGCGTCCGGATCGGCTCCCGCATCGGCGGCGCGCTCCCCGGCGCTGGCGTCGGGCTCCGCGGCCGCGGCGTTCCCTGGCGCCGCGCCGTCGCCCCCTTCCGCCGGAGCGCCCGGGCTCACCGGGGCCGGCGCCGCGGCCACCGGCGGCGCCTCCGGAGCGGCGAGGCCGTGCTCGCGTGCGGCCGCGAGCACCTCGGGGTCGGCGGGAGCGAGCTTCAGCGCCTCGGCGACCGCTGCCCGCGCCTTGTCCGGCTTCCGCTGCGCGCCCTGCACGCGGGCGAGCATGAGGTGCGGCGCCGGATCTTCCGGTCGTGCGCGCGCGCCTCGCTTCGTCACGACCAGCGCCTCCATGAACTTGCCGCGCGCGAGGTACGCCTCGGCGAGGGCGCGCCAGCCTTCGCCGGGGGCGTTGGCGTAGGCCTGCTCGAGCTGCGCGAGCTGCGATGGAGTCAGCGTTCTGTTCGGGGGGGTCATGGTCGCGCGGGCGCCCGGGTGGACGGGCTGCGCGAACACGGTGTGCACCCGGGCGGCGGCGCGGCAGCGCCCCGGTGGACCACAAAAAACGAGGGCCCGGTTCCTGAGTGAGAACCGGGCCCTCGAAGATGGTGGAGCTGGACGGGATCGAACCGACGACCTCTAGAGTGCGATTCTAGCGCTCTCCCAACTGAGCTACAGCCCCACGAAAACCCTCGGAGGTCGCGCCGAGGGGGCCTTTGTTAACGGTTCGGGTCGCCCGGTGTCAAGCCTCGAGGCACCGATGCCAGGTGCAGCGTCTGGGTGGGGAAGGCGAACCGGGCGCCGGCCCTCTCCACGACCTCCATGAGGCGCAGCAGGAGCTCCTGCCGGATCGCCGTGAACTCGCCGAAGTCGGCGGTCAGGAAGACGCCGATCACCTCCACGTCGAGCGACGTCGCCCCGAGGTTCACGAACCGGACGACGACGCTGCCGGGCTCGATCTTCGGCTCCGACTCGAGCGCGCGCTGGAACCCTGCGAGCACCGCCCGCATCTGCTCCGCGGTGGTGCCGTACTCGAGCTGCAGGGTCGCGAAGAAGCGGATCTTGTCCCGCGCGCCGAACGTCTCGATGCGAGCGTCCGAGAGCTTGCCGTTCGGGACGGTGACGAGCGTGCGGTCGAGGGTGCGGATCCGCGTGGAGCGCAGCCCGATCGCCTCGACGCTCCCCGAGAGGCCGCCCTCGATCTTCACGAAGTCGCCGATGCGGCACGGCTGGTCGACGCTGATCGCGACCGAGCCGAAGAGGTTCTCGACCGTCTTCTGGGCGGCGAGGGCGAGCGCGAGGCCGCCGATCCCGAGGCCGGCGATGAGCGAGGCGACCGGATACCCGAGCTGCGTCAGGATCGCGATGACGCCGATGACCACCACCGCGACGCGCGCGATCTTCGATCCCAGCGGCAGCATCCCGGCCGCGAGCGGGTTCGCGCGCGCGAACGGCCAGCTCCCGATGAGCTTGAACCCGATGTCGATGCTCCGCACCGCGCCCCAGAAGAAGACGACGAAGGTGCCGGTGTGGAGCAGCCGCTCCACGCCCGCGCGCGGCCCCGGATCGAGCGCGAGCCAGGGCAGGAGCGCGTACGCGACGACGAGCGACCAGAACGCGGTGAACGGCGCCGCGAGGCGCTCGAGGAGGATGTCGTCCCAGGTGGTCTCGGTGCGGGCCGACAGGTGGCCGAGCACGCGCCGGGTGATCCAGCCGAGGAGCTTGCCGCCGAGCCACGCGATGAGGATCGCGAGCGGCACGGCGAGGAGCTGCCACCACAGGAGGCCGCGCGGGCCCTCCTCGAGGAGCTGCGGCGGCAGGTGCTGCTCGAACCACGGCCTCGGCGTGGCGAGCAGGATGAGCGGGAGGATGCGCATGGCGCGTCCCTACATACCTGCTCCGCGGCCGTCGGTGGACCCCGAAGCGGGGGCCGATCGTCGCGGCTGCGCCGGTGAGCACCGGTGCGACACGGCGTCGACCGGGGCCGAGGCTCGCGACCGGCGTCACCCGGACCGCAAGCTCGCGACGAGCGGCGACGGCGTGCCCACCGTCAGCACCCAGAGCTGGTGGGACGCCCGGGTGACCGCGACGTGGAGTCGCCGGCGCGCCTCCTCGGAGTCCGGGTACGCGGCGGCGGAGGCATCGGGCACGACCACGTAGTCGAACTCGAGCCCCTTCACCTGGCTCACCTCGGTCACGTCGACGCCGGGGCGGAACGAGAACTCTCCGTCGAGGACGAGCCGCGCCTCCGGGAGATCGGCCAGCAGCCGGTGGAAGCCGAGCGCCACCTGCGGCGAGTGCGCGACGACGGCGACCGACGCCCGCGGCTCGCGCTCGAGCAGGTCGCGCAGCGCCTCGGAGAGGAACAGGTGCGCGTGCGCCACCGCAGGGAAGTCGAAGCGCGCGACAGGCGCGCCGGCGCGACCGGCGCGGGCGGGCTCCGCCGGCGCGAACGGCCCGAGCACCTGCTGGGCGAAGTCGGCGATCGGCTCGGGACAGCGGTAGGTGATCGCGAGCCGACAGGTGGCGGCGCGCCGGATGCCGAGCGCGGCGAGCGCCTGCGGCCAGCCCGCGTAGCTCGTGAACGTCTGCTGCCCCTCGTCGCCGGCGACGGTGATGCTGCGCGCGCCCTCGAGCTGCTTGCCGATCGCGTGCAGCTCGAACAGCGACACGTCCTCGGCCTCGTCCACGACGAGGTGCGAGAAGCGCCGCGTGCCGGCGCCGGCGCGGAACGCCGCGAGGAACAGGAGCACCGCGAGGTCCTCGGGGTCGAGCGTGCCCGACACCGCCTCGGGCGTCCGCTCCGAGATGGAGTACCCGTCGAGCGTCTCGCGGCGGTCGGCGTCCACGCCGGCGAGGTCGTCCTCCGGAGGAGGCGCGAGCTGCAGGCGCGTGTGGCGCACCACCTCCTCGATGGCGGTGGTGGGGAGATCACCCGCGGCGTCGCGCACGATCGCCGCCAGGAACTCGCGATCCGAGAAGAGATCGCCGATCTCGCGTCGCAGCGGCCCGAGCTCGGCGCTCGCGCCGGCGACGTGCGGCCGGCGCTTCAGCGCCTCGTACAGCGCGGGATGCCGCTTCAGTCGCGAGACGAGCGAGGGCGTCTCGGTCCACACGCGCGGCGGAGGCGCACGGAACGCGCTCTGGAACGCGGCGCGCGCCCACGTGTCGAGCGTCCGCACCGCCACCTTGCCGAGCCCGAGCGGCTCGAGCAGCCGCGCGACGAGCTTCGCGAGCCCGGTCTCGGGCACGACGACCTGCAGGCGCGGCGCCGCGAACCGGCGCGGGTCCTCGAACGCGAGCCGGGCGAGACGGTGCAGCGCGACGGTGGTCTTCCCGCTCCCGGCGCTGCCGATGACGAGCAGCGGATCGTCGGCGGGCGCGGAGACCGCCTCGTACTGCTCCCTGTCGAGGAGCGCCGTGATCTGCGGCGCCGCGGCGCGACCGCGCGCACCGGCGCCCACGCCCAGCACGCCGGCGCGAGCGGCGGTCCCCTGCCCTCCGCCGAGCCTGGCCGCGGCCCTGTCGCCGGTCCAGCTGCCGTCGGGGCCGCGCGCGAGCGTGAGCGCTCCCGCGGAGATGCGCACGAGCACGCCTCGCTCGACGACCACCACCCGGCGAACCTCGACGACGCCCTCCACCACGCGGCCCGGGAACGCTTCCTCGAACGCCTCGCCCTCGCGATACCGGTAGAACAGCGCGGCGATCGGCGCCCAGCGCCAGTCCACGACGCGGACGTCGGCAGCGCGGTCGACGAACGTGCCTCGTCCGAGGCAGTAGTCCCGCGTGTCGTCCCCCTCGCGCACCCGGAGGTGCGCGAAGTACGGCGACGCCGCCTCGGGCAGCGCCTCGGAGCGCCGCCGATCGAGCAGCGCGCGGACGACGCCCATCTCCTGGAATACCGTGGGGAGGTCCTTCGGCGTCGCCTCGACCGCCTCTTCCCGGAACTCCTTCAGGCGAGTGAGCAGCTCCGGCACGTCCTGCGGACGCGCCGACGCGCGGCGAGCCCGCAGCGCTCCCAGCACGCGCTCGAGGAGCGCCTCCTCCTCGAGGACGACGCGTCGCTCCGGCGCGCTGAGCGCGGCGAGGTCGGGGCGGGCGGTCTGGGGTCGGCGTGCCATCGTCGGAGGGTCGGGTGTTGTAAGGCGACAGGGCCGCGACGTCACGCGCAGGGCGCGCTGACCAGTTGGACCGAGCCCCGCTGCGCCGTGCGCCGGCCGCGCGCGCCAGGCACCGAAGCGCTGCGCGCGGGACGATGGGGCCGACGCCCGATCGCTCGCGCCGACGCCTCTCGTCTTCGGTAGATTCGCCTTCGGTAGAGGTGCTGCATGGCCGGTGAAGAGAGCGGAGCAGGGACGGGAGACTCGCGGGGCGAGGAGGTGCGCGCGCTGATGAAGGCGCAGAGCGCCGGCGTGCTCTGCACGCTGTCGGAGCGGCTCGGCGGCTGGCCGTTCGGGTCGCTGGCCAGCTACGCGCTCACGTCGCGCGGCGAGCCGATCTTCCTGTTCAGCCGCCTCGCGCAGCACACCCGCAACATCGACGCCGATCCTCGCGCCACGCTGTTCGTCTACGACGGCCTGGGCGCCCGCGACGACCCTCAGACCGGCCGTCGCGCCGCGCTCGCCGGCCGCATCGAGCACGTCGCCGACGACCAGGTGGCGGACGGCCGCACGCGCTACCTCGCGCGGCACCCGCAGGCGGAGCCGTACTTCGACCTCGACTTCAGGCTCTATCGCCTCGCGGTCGAGCACGTGCACTTCGTCGGTGGCTTCGCGCAGGCGGCGTGGGTGCCGGTCGCTGCCGTCGTGCGCGAGGACTGATCAGCTCGCGTCACCGTGGACGCCCGTCACCGCGGAGGCCGCAGCGCTCCCACGACCCCGGCGTGATCCGACGGCCACAGACCGCTCGCGGTGCGATCGGCCGGAGCCTCGCCGACGACGTCCGCGCTGCTCGGCTGGAACCCGCCGCGGTGCAGGATGAGGTCGATCCGCTCGAACAAGGTGGACGTCGTGTTCCGGAGGCTCCCGTCCTGGCAGCAGGTCAGTCCCGGCTCGGCGGGATGCAGGGTGGCCCAGAGGTCGTTGAACCCGGCTCCCGTCACGATCCCGTAGCTCGGCGTGTTGTCACCGCCGCCCGCGATCGCGTTCGAGTTCAGGTCGCCGACCACGATCGTCGGGAGCGCGCTGCTCGCCAGCACCCCCGTCAGCTCTTGCGCCTGCAGCACCTGGATCGGCTCGAACGTGCCGATCTCGAGGTGCGTGTTCACGAACCGGAACGTCCCGCCCGCCACCGTCGCGACGACGCTCGTCCAGCCCCTCGGGATGCTGAGCGGGATCGTCCCGGCGAGGTCGAACCCGACGCGCGCCGTGTAGCGACCGTCTGCCGCGTCGCGGACGGGAACTCCGGAGCGGGCGAGGATCACGTCGCGGTCCGTCATCCGCACGTCGATCGCGGTGAGCGGGTTGCCGTCCGACGCGGGGAGCTCCGCGTCGAAGTTCAGGCTCACCGCGACAGGGTCGTACCGGAGCCCGCGCGCGGCGAGCTCGTCCACGATGAGCGTCACGAAGTCGTACTCGACGTGCGTCGCCGCGCTGAGCGGGTCGGCGGGCGACTGCGTCCGCCAGAGCGTCGCCTCCTGCAGGCCGACGAGGTCGGGCTGCAGCGCCGCGATCTCGGCCGCCACGGCGCGCGCGCGCCCCGGGATGTCGGAGGCGACGACCGTGTTCCACAGCCGCAGCGCCTCGCCCGGGATCGCGTCCGGAGAGGTGAGCGCCAGCACCGGCTCGATCGGCGCGCCGAGGTAGAGGTTCCGGGTCATGACGATGGCGTCGCCGGCCGGCTCCGAGTCCCCGCCGCCGCAGGCGGCGAGGAGGACCGACGCGAGGACCGCGGCCAGGGCGAGGCGAGTAGCGCGCATGGATGAGCCCTCCGGCTGCGGCGCTCCTATCCGACGCACGAGCCCATCGACGAGGCTCGGCGGGGCGGTACTGCCCTGGGGCCCTCTGGCCGAACGCGACGCACGCCACGCGGGGGGCACCCCCGATCCGGGGGCTCGCCCGCACTGCCGCACGCCGCTAATTTCCGATCGGCATCCCTGCTGCAGCGGGGAGGAGCGGCTGAAGGTGACGGGAGTCGCCTGGCCGCTCTTGCTTTTTCTGCCGTCGCGGGCAGGCTCGCGGGCCCGTGCTCGGGTCGCGCCTCGCCATCCTCGCGGCCGCCGTGCTGTGGTCCACCGGCGGCGCCGCCATCAAGCTCTGCAACCTGTCCGCCTGGCAGATCGCCGGCGGGCGCTCGCTCGTCGCCGGCGTCTTCCTCTTCATCGCACTCCGCGAGGCGCGGCGCCGCCCCGACAGGACCACGCTCGGCGTCGCGGTCGCCTACGCCGGCACGGTCGTGCTGTTCGTCCTCGCGAACAAGCTCACGACCTCGGCCAACGCGATCTTCCTGCAGGACACGGCGCCCGGATGGGTGCTCCTGCTCTCGCCGTGGCTCCTCCGCGAGCGGCCCACGCGCGGGGAGATCCTGTCCCTGCCGGTGTACGCGGTCGGCCTCGCGCTGTTCTTCCTGGACGAGCTCTCGCCGGGTCAGGTGGCCGGCAACCTCGTCGCGCTCGCGGCGGGCGTGTCGTTCGCGCTCTGCATCGTCGGCTTACGGCACGCCGGGGCGCGAGGCCCCGCGGCGCTCGTGTGGGGGAACGCGATCGGCTTCGTGGTGACCGTGCCGCTGTGGTCTTCGGGGCCCGCGCCTGGCGCCCTCGACCTCGCCCTCGTCGCGTACCTGGGCGTGTTCCAGCTCGGCCTCGCGTACCTCCTCTTCGCGCGCGGGCTCGTGCACACGCCCGCCGTGGAGGCATCGCTGCTCGCGCTGCTCGAGCCGGTGCTGAATCCGATCTGGGCGCTCTTGTTCGCCGGCGAGGTCCCCGGACCCTGGGCCGTCACCGGCGGCGCGATCATCCTCGCGGCGACCGCCTGGCGCACGCTGCAGCCGTGGGTCGCGGCGCGCCTCCGCGGCGGCCTCACCTGAGCCGGGGCGAGCGCGATCAGTCGCTCGGAAGCGCGATCGGTCGCTCAGTGGATCGGGGACGCCGGGGCGGCCGGCTGCGCCTCGCGTGCCTCCGCGGCGCGCTGATCGAGGTGCTTCATGATCGCCGCCACGAACGCGTCGAGATCTTCGGGGCGCCGCGACGTGATGATGTTCTCGTCCTCGACGACCTCGCGGTCCACCCAGCGCGCGCCCGCGTTGATGAGGTCGGTGCGGATCGACGGGTAGGACGTGACGGTCCGGCCGTCGAGCAGGTCGGCCTCGATCAGCATCCACGGGCCGTGGCACACAGCCGCGACCGGCTTGCCCGCGAGCGCCATCTCGCGGGTGAGGCGGACCGTGTTGATGTCGGTGCGCAGGTGATCGGGCGAGTAGCCGCCCGGGATGACGAGCGCGTCGAAGTCGGACGCCTTGGCGTCGGTCGAGGAGCGCTCGATGCGGACGAGCTCCTTCCCCTTCTTGCCCTTCACGTCCTTCCCGGCCTTGAGGCCGACCACCGTGACCTGGTGCCCCGCGTTGCGGAGCTTCTCGAACGGGATCCGGAACTCGGAGTCTTCGAACATCTCGTCGACGATGAAGCAGATGCGCGCCATGCGGTGACGTTGATGCGCCGCGTCCCCGCGATCAAGACGATTCTAAGGTTTTCTACCGGACCGCCCTCAAGGGTGTGCCTCGGGCCCGCCAACGGCCGCTTGCGCCTCGTCGCCGTCGAGCGGCGCGCGCGCGGCGAGGTCCTCGAGCGCACCGAGCAGGTCGTCCACGCAATACGGCTTGCGCAGGTGCGCGTGCGCGTGGATCGCGCCGGGATCGCTGCCCGACGCGATCAGCACCGGGATGTCCGCGAGCGCGGGATCGCGCAGCTGCTCGCGCCGGAACTGCCAGCCGTTCATGACCGGCATCTCCAGATCGAGCACGATCGCGTCCGGCCGCTCGTCGCCGCAGCGCAGGCGCGCCAGCGCATCGCGACCGTTCGCGGCGCACCACACGCGCAGCCCGCTGAGCTGCAGGATCTCGACGAGCATCTCGCGCACCGACGCGTCGTCGTCCACCACCATCACCGCCGCCCGACCCCTGTGCCCCATGTCCGCCTCCAGCCAGGCGACGCTACGCCAGTGCGTCGAGGGGTCGAGTTTTCACTCGGAGCGAAAACGGGTTCCGCCCGGAGGGGGCACGTCCGTGTCGGCGGCGACCATCCAACGCGTCGCGCGCGTCGCGACGCGGTCGCGACCGTCATCGACGGATGAGCACCACGCCCGCGACGAGCAGCAGCGCGCCGAGCGCGCGCCCCGGCGAGAACGCGCGCATCGGGACGCCGAGGGCGCCGAAGTGATCGAGCGCGACCGAGGTCGCCATCTGGCCCGCCACCGAGATGGCGAGCGTCGCGGCGATCCCGAGGCGCGGCGTGAGGATGACGACCGTCGTCACGTAGAACGCGCCGATGAAGCCGCCCGTCCACATCCACCACGGGGCCCTGCCCGCCTGCGCCGCCGTAGGCCACGGCTGCCGCGTCGCGAGGACCCAGGCGACGAGCGCGAGGAAGCCGACGCAGAAGCTCACCAGCGCCGCGATCTCCGGGCGGCCGACGTAGTGGCGGAGCGCGGAGTTGACGCCCGCCTGCACTGGCAGGCTGGCGCCGGAGACGAGCGCGACGGCGACGAGGAGCAGCAGTTCCAAGGGGACCTCGAGGTTGGGAAAAGTGCGCGCACGATAAGCGAAAACCGTGTGCGCGGCTCGGGCGCAGACTACCTCCAGGGGCTGCGCCGGAAGGAATGTCCTTCGGCGACACCGCACGGAGAGGTCGAATGCGCATCGAGGACGGCAAGGTCGTCGGGATCGACTACAAGCTGCACCTGGGCGACGGCGACATCGTCGACGAGTCCACTCCCGAGGAGCCGCTCCAGTACATCCAGGGGCAGGGCCAGATCGTCCCCGGGCTCGAGAAGGCTCTCGCCGGACTCACGGTCGGCGACGAGAAGAAGGTCGTCGTGCCACCCGAGGAGGGATACGGCGAGCACGACACCCGTGGCGTGCAGGACGTGCCGCGAGACGCGTTCCCGGCGGAGGCGGCGCCGCAGGTCGGCCAGACCTACTACGCTCACGGCGAGGGCGGCGAGACGATCGCCTTCCTCGTGAAGGAGATCGGCCTCGCGACGGTGAAGGTGGACTTCAACCATCCGCTCGCGGGCAAGACGCTCCACTTCGACGTCAAGGTCCGCGAGGTCAGGGCCGCGACCGAGGAGGAGCTGGAGCACGGGCACGCCCACGGGCCCGAAGGCCACGAGCACGACTGACGCGGACTCGCGAGCACGACTGACGCGAAGTCTGCGCTCGCGTGCTCCGGGTCCGTGTGGCCGGCTTCTCCAGGGCCGAAGACGACCGCGCCGGCGCGTACTGCGCGCCGGCGCGTTTTACGTCGTTCGCGAGGCGTCGGCCGCTGCCGACGACCGCGGCGATCACCGAGTCCGCGAGCGGATGCGGCTCCACGTGAACGAGCGGTTGATCCCGGAGCTCGCATCGGTGGCGGTGATCGTGACCGCGTCGGGCGTCGGCTTGAACGCGAACAGCTGGTTCTGCTTCCCGGGCACCGACGAGAACGTGGCGAACGTCGTCGGCGAGACGGTCCAGGTCACGTCGCGCGTCAGGTTCAGGATCGAGCCGTCGTCGAACGTGCCCATCGCCGTGAACCGCGTGAGCGTCCCCGCCCACGTCCACGGCCGGCCCGGCGTCGCGGAGACCGTGAGCGACTGCAGCTGCGCTGCGGTGAAGGTCAGCGTCGCCGAGCCCGTGACGTCTCCGCTCGCGGCGGTGATCACCGCGGTTCCGATCTGAAGCCCGGTGACGACGCCGGCGCTGCCGGCCGTCGTCGACACCTGCGCGACCGTCGACGGTTCGGCCGACCAGCTGACGAAACCGGTCACGTCCTGAGTCGTCTGATCGCTGAAGGTGCCGGTCGCGGTGAGCTGCAGCGGCACGCCCTTCGGCAGCTCGGGCTTCGGCGCGGTGACGGTGATCCCCGTGAGCACGGCCGGCGTGACGGTGAGCTGCGCGCGGGGGGTGAACGTGCTGCCGGGCAAGGTCGCCGTGATCGTCGCCTGTCCCGCGGCGCGCCCCGTCGCCATGCCGCGCGTGATCGGATCGTTCGAGACCGTCGCGAACTCGGGGTTCGAAGACTGCCACTCGACGAGGTCCGTGACGTCGAGCGACTCGTCGGCCGTGAGCATGTCGCTGTACCTGGCCAAGGCGGTGAACTGCACGCCGTAGCCGGCGGGAGTCGACACGGTCGTAGGCGTCACGACGAGGCTCGTCGCGACCGCCTCGGTGACGACGACCGTGATCGACGCGGCTCCGCCGGTCGCGGCGTCCGTCACGCTCACCGTCGCGGTGCCGCCCACCGAGCCGCACTGCAAGGCGCCCTTCGTGCCAGCCACGTTCGAGACGGTGGCGATGCTCGCGTCCGAGGAGGACCACTCGACGGCCTCGGTCCGGTCGCGCGTCGCGCCGTCGCTGAAGACGTCGGTGGCGCGCAGCTGCAGCGACGTCCCAGTGCTCACCACGAGCGCGGGGCTGCCTGGCGAGATCGAGAGGGCGACGAACGTCGCTTGGGTGCCGCCGGTGCCGCCGGTACCACCGGTGCCGCCGGTGCCACCCGTGCCGCCGTTGTTCCCGGGCGGCGTGCCGGGGCCGGGCCCACCGGAAGATCCGCCACCTCCGCCACAGGCGGCGAGCATCGCGGCGAGGAAGAACGTGATTGCGGAGCGGTGCGCGAGGCGAGCAGCGTGGTGGGGCATTCGGAACTCCCGAGTTCGTTGTGCCCCAGTAGTGCAATTATTTACACGCGATTAGGAGTCCCGCGCACAGGGCACGACATCCGTTGCGCACCATGATCGGGAGCGGATTCGCGATTTGCCCCCATCGCGCGGTACAGGCTGCAGCACATTTGCCCCCGCCGTGCGGGACAGCGCGCAATCGAACGTGCCCCCGAACCGGTGACGCTCACTGCGACTTGTACCCTTCAGGGCGGCGCTACAGCTTGCGGATCTCGCCGCTGCCGGAGACGACCGCGCGCTCCACTGTGCCGCTCCCGGACCAGGTGACGTCGCCGGAGCCGCTCACCTCGGCGCGGAACTTTCCGCCGTCCACGTGGACGGCGACGTCACCCGCGCCTTCGATCTCGACGGCGGCGTCCTTCGCACGGAGCTCCTTCGCGTCGACGTCACCGGACCCGCTCACGTCCACGCGCAGCTGCCTCGCGGAGCCGGCCAGCTTCACGTCGCCGGAGCCGTCGATCTCCACTCGCAGCTCGCCGGCGTCGCCGGTCCAGCGGATGGCGCCGGAGCCTTCGATCGACAGCTCCGTGTCGCCGCGGCCGCCCTCCACGGTCGCGTCCGCGGAGCCGTCGATCTCGATCTTCCTCAGCTCGGGCACCGAGATCTCGACCCGCAGCGGCTTGTCGATGCGCGTGTCGCCCTTGGTGTCGATGACGAGCGTGTCGCCCCG
>DASSQI010000279.1:0-6713 GCA_035702585.1 Anaeromyxobacteraceae bacterium | reverse complement strand
CGCGAGCCGCTGCTCGGCGCGCTCCGCGTCCTGCGCGGCCTTCGCGCGCGCCTCCTCGAGCTTCCGCTCCAGGGCGGCGACGGTCGCCTCCGCGGAGGCGTCGTCGCCCTTCTTGCGCGGGGGCTCCTTCCCATCGCCCTTCTTCGGACCGTAGAAGGCGCGGACGAGGTCGTCGAGGAACGGCAGCGCGCGGCCTCGCACCTCGGCGTCGGGATCGCAGAGGAGCCGCCAAAGCACGAGGCCGTAAGCGTCCTCGTGATCGAGGACGTCGAGGAGCTCGTCGGCCGCGGGCGGAGACAGCGCCCACCCCGCGAACGCAGGGAGCTTGAAGTCGGCGCGCAGCAGGTCGAGCACGAGATCGCGCGCCTCGGGCCGGGACTGGATCTCGTCGGCGATGAGGTCGGCGCGCTGCACCGCACCGAGCGCCTCCCGGCGGAAGCCCGGCACCGAGAGGCCGAGCTCCTTCACCAGCTTCGCCGTCTGCTCGGGGAGCAGCGCCACGTAGACGAACACCGAGAGCTGGTCGCGCGACAGGGCCGAGAGCGGCGCGTCCCAGGGCTCGCGCGGCAGCGCCGGGATCGCAGCGCGCGCAGGCCGGCGCGGAGATCGCTCGCGCGGCTTCGCGGCCCCCGTCGGCGTCTTCGCGGCCTTCGTCGCCGGCGCCTTCTTCTTGCGGGCCTTCGGGGCCGGCGCCTCGGTGCCGCCCTTCGCCGGGGTCTCGTCGCTCACGCGCGCTCTCTATGCGGCGGCGACGAGGATGTCCACGCTGCGGAGGCCGCCGCGGTCGATCACGTGGATCATCGCGCGGGGGCGGCGGGCCGGCTCGTCGGCGGCGCGGGAGGCGGACCCCGCGCAGATGATCGGGACGGGTCCGGCGACCCCTGGCAGCTCGAGCCGGAACGCGGTGTGCCGGTGGCCGTGCAGGACCGCCGCGACCGGCACCTCGGCGATGAGGCGCACCAGCCTGTCGGCGTCCGCGAGCGGCATCTTCTCGAGGTACCTGTCGGACTCGACCCGCTCGCGCGGCAGCACGAGGTGGTGGTGCAGCGCGAGCACGACGGCGCGGCCCTGCTGGCTCGCGTCGCGGATCAGCTCGCGCGCGGCGCCGAGCTGCTCGACGCCGATCGCGCCGGCAGTCTCCCGCGGGTCCTCGCCCCAGCGCGCGCTGTCGAGCGCGACGAGCGTCACGTCGGCGGCGAGGTCGACGCGGTGCGGGTAGACGCGCCAGGGCTGCTTCATGCCCTTGCCGTCGACTCCGAGCACGCGCAGGAACCGGTACTGCTCCGCCGCCGCGCGCGACCAGACGTCGTGGTTTCCCGGGAGCAGCGTCAGCCGGCCCCCCTCCGCCCACGGCAGGAGCAGCTTCTTCACGCGCTCGAGCTCGGTGGTCTCGCCGGAGAGCGTGAGGTCGCCCGTCACGACGAGGTGATCGACGCCGCTCTCCTGCAGGCCCGCGAGGAGCTTCGCGAGGCGCTGCATCGAGTACCGCTCCGCCTCGCGCGCAGTGATCCCGTGCCGCGGATAGCGGCTGCGATCCGCGAGGTGGAAGTCGCTGATGTGGCCCAGGCGGACGATGCGAGCCTCCGTGCCGCGACGAGAGATGACCCGGAGGGATGCTACGCGGCGCGAACCGGAGCGTCCAAGAAAAGGCTGGGACTTGCCGCCCCGGCGACGCTGCCCAGACTGCCGGCATGACTCGCAAGCGCGCCTGGTCTCCCGCCTCCGGTCCCGATGCGACGCCGCAGCAGATCCCGAACCCCGGCAGCCGCATCTACGGCGACGGCTCGACGGAGAGATCTCGAGGTGGCCTGTGGGCCCCCAGCGAGGGTCCGATGCGGACCGACCCGGGCGGACCCGGCGGGGAGCCGGACGGCGAGACGATCTCGATCCCCGGACGGACTGCGTTGAACGAGCGATGAGCGGAGCTCGCGCGACCTGACCCGTCTCGGCGCACCGGACGGGGTGCGGCGGCGCGTAAGCGCTTGCTCCGCACGTCTTTCAATTGCCTTCCCTTCCGAGCGCAGGTATCCCCACCCCTACGACGCAGCTCGGCGTAGGTCGCGGAGGTTCCCGTCATGTCGGAGAAGGAAAAGAAGGCAGCAGGCGCCCAGGTGGCGCCCGCGATGGCCCCCCCGGGGCTCATCAACAAGGAGGACATCCCTGCCGTTCTTCCGATCCTTCCGCTGCGGAACTCGGTGTTCTTCCCGGGTGGAGTCCTCCCGCTCGCGGTCGGTCGGCAGAAGACCATCGCGCTCATCAAGGACGCCGTCCGCGACGAGCAGGTGATCGGCGTCGTCACGCAGCGCAAGGCCGAGGAGGAGGATCCCGGCGCCGCCGACCTCTACACCGTCGGAACGGTCGCGAGGATCGTGAAGCTCCTCAAGATGGGAGAGGACAACTACTCCCTCGTCGTGCAGGGGCTCGCGCGCTTCCGCGTCCTCGATCTGGTGCAGGAGGTGCCCTACCTCAAGGCGCGGGTCGATCCGGTCGAGGACAAGACCCCGGCCGACGAGGTCGAGGTCGAGGCCCTCGCGATCAACCTGAAGAAGCTCGCGCGCGAGGTCATCGAGCTCATGCCCGAGCTGCCGGCCGCGGCGACCGAGCTCGTCGAGTCGATCACGCACCCGGGCCACCTCGCCGACCTCATCGCCGCGAACGTGGACGTGCCGATCGAGGAGAAGCAGCAGGTCCTCGAGACGGTCGATCTCAAGGCCCGGATGAAGCTCGTCCTCGAGCTCCTCAACCGGAAGCGCGAGATCCTGAAGCTCTCGAACAAGATCGACTCCGCCGTGAAGGGCGAGATGTCGAAGACGCAGCGCGAGTACTACCTGCGCCAGCAGCTGAAGGCGATCAAGGAGGAGCTCGGCGAGCTCGGCGAGGAGGAGGAGGAGCTCGACGAGCTGGGCGAGCGGCTCAAGAAGGCGGGGCTCCCGCCCGAGGTCGAGAAGGTCGCGCAGAAGGAGCTCAACCGGCTGAAGAGCATCCCGACCGCGAGCAGCGAGTACACGGTCGCGCGCACGTACCTCGACTGGATCGCCGACCTGCCCTGGTCGAAGCGGACCGACGACAACCTCGACATCGAGAACGCGCGCTCGATCCTCGACGCCGACCACTACGGCCTGCAGAAGATCAAGAAGCGCATCCTCGAGTACCTCGCGGTCCGCAAGCTGAAGAACGACATGCGCGGACCGATCCTCTGCTTCGTCGGCCCGCCGGGCGTCGGCAAGACGTCGCTCGGACACAGCATCGCGAAGGCCACCGGTCGCAAGTTCGTCCGCCTCAGCCTCGGCGGCGTCCGCGACGAGGCCGAGATCCGCGGCCACCGCCGCACGTACGTCGGCGCGCTGCCGGGCCGGATCATCCAGTCGATGAAGAAGGCGGCGACGATCAATCCCGTCATGATGCTCGACGAGATCGACAAGCTCGGCGCCGACTTCCGCGGCGACCCCAGCGCCGCGCTGCTCGAGGTGCTCGACCCGGAGCAGAACTTCTCGTTCAGCGACCACTACCTCGACCTGCCGTACGACCTCTCGAAGGTGATGTTCGTCGGGACGGCGAACCTCCTGGATCCGATCCCCGGCCCGCTCAAGGACCGCATGGAGATCCTGGAGCTCCCCGGGTACACGTTCGAGGAGAAGGTCCACATCGCGCAGAACCACCTCATCCCGAAGCAGCTGCGCGAGCACGGCCTGTCGCCCGACGCCATTTCGTTCGACGAGAAGGCGCTCATCAAGACGATCATGGCCTACACGCGCGAGGCCGGCGTCCGAAACCTGGAGCGGCGCATCGCCGACGTCTGCCGCGCCGTCGCCGTCGAGGTCGCCAGCGGGAAGATCACGGCGGGCGCGAAGCGGCTCATCGAGGAGAAGGACCTCCCCGACATGCTCGGACCGGAGAAGTTCTGGAACGAGACGGCGGAGCGGACCGAGATCCCCGGCGTCGCGACGGGCCTCGCCTGGACCGCGGCCGGCGGCGACATCCTCTTCATCGAGGCGACGAAGATGACCGGCAAGGGGTCGCTCACCCTCACCGGCCAGCTCGGCGACGTCATGAAGGAGTCCGCCCAGGCGGCGCTCTCGTACCTGCGATCCAAGTCCGAGGCGATGGGCATCGCGCCGAACTTCCTCGAGAAGACCGACATCCACATCCACTTCCCCGCCGGCTCGATCCCGAAGGACGGGCCCAGCGCCGGCGTCACGATCCTCACGGCCCTCGTGTCGCTCCTCACCGGCATCCGCGTCCGCAGCGACGTCGCAATGACGGGCGAGGTGACGCTCCGCGGCCTCGTGCTCCCCGTCGGCGGCATCAAGGAGAAGGTGCTCGCGGCGCACCGGGCCGGCATCAAGCGGATCATCATGCCGGCGCGCTGCGAGAAGGATCTCGTGGACGTGCCCGAGCAGGCGCGCAAGGAGATGGAGTTCGTCTTCGCGACGCACATGGACGAGGTCCTCCGCGCCGCGCTCGAGCAGGATCCGCTGGCGGCGAAGCCGGCCGCCCCGCCGCTGCCCGAGGAGCCGAAGCAGGCCGAGGTCCGCGCTTAACTCCGGAGCGGCGATCGTGAACCCCCTCACGGCGGCCCGGGACCAGCTCCCGCGCCGCCGTGCTGCTGTCGAGTCCAGCACGTGCGCGTTGCCCTGATCACAGGATCGGCGGGAGCCCGCCAGCTCACGCTCTCCCTCGAGCTCGAGAAGGCGGGCTGGGAGGTCCGCAGCGCCCTCTTCCAGGGACGCGAGCGGCCCGACCTCACTGCCGCGGCGGCCGGCGCCGAGGTCGTGTTCCACCTCGGGATCCGCACGCCGCGATCGGACAGCGCCGAGGCCCGCGCGGACCTCGAGGCGGCGGCCGCGTACTCCGCCGCGATGGCGGCCCGCGACGCCGGCGCCCGACGCATCGTGATGCTCTCGACCGCCTCGGTGTACGGCCGCCCGCGGAACCTCCCGGTCCGCGAGGGCGACCCGAAGCAGCCGCGGACCCCGGAGGAGCGGGCGCGCTGGAAGGCCGAGCGCGCGGCGTGGGGCGCGTTCCGGCAGGGCGCGCCGCTCACGGTGCTCCGGCCGACGATCCTCTACGGGCCGACGCTGCGGGGCGGCGCCATCCGCGCGCTGTCACTCATCGCGCTCGTGAACCGCGGGCGCCGCCGCATCCCGATCATCCGCCGCGGCCCGGTGGCGCACCTGCTCCACGTGGACGACCTGGCGCGAGCGGCGGTGCACGTGGCGGAGCACGGCGACGATCGCGACGTGCTCGGGCGGGCGTTCCACGTCGCGGACGACGCACCGCTGCCGCTCGCCGAGCACCTCGCCGCCGCGCTCGGCGCGATGGGCTACTCTCCGGGGCGAATCCTGCCGTACTCGCCGCGCCTCACCTCCCTCCTGCTGTGGCTCGTCCGGAACGTGCCCGATCGCGTGCTGGTCGATCCGGTCAACCGGCGGCTCCGGGAGGCGTGGGAGCGGTACGTCGGCCGGAGTCACGGCGACGCCGTGCTCGCGCCGCGCGTCGACCGCGAGGCGCTGCACTGGATCGCGGCCGACCACTACTACGACACGGGCCGGCTGGCGGCGCTCGGGTGGCGACCGCAGTACCCGATCTCGACCGCGGCCCTGCCGGGTACCATCCGGGCGCTCATGGCGGCGCGGCTCCTACCGGAAGGCGCCGCTCCGGCGCTGCCCGAAGCCTCTTGATCCGCAGGGATGCCGCGGCAAAGACCCCTGCCGGGCGGCCCGCCGCCGTGTGGCTGGCGAGCGACTGCCGTGTCATAGTGGCCCCGCTTCAAACGACACTCGTGTCACAGTCGGCCGGGGGGTGCGTGGCGAACCGTCGTACGCGAACAGGCCTCACCGGCCCCATCTCCCGCGCGGCGCGCGCGCCCGTCGCATCCGCCGGGGAGCCGTGAGCGGAGCGCCCTCGGTGCGTCGAGTCGATCGCTACGAGCTCCTCGAGGAGGTCGGGAGCGGCGGCATGGCGGTCGTGTACCGCGGCCACGACGTCGCGCTCGATCGCGAGGTCGCGGTGAAGCTCTTGCACCCGCACCTCGCCGCGCGGCCGGAGTCCCGCGCCCGCTTCGCCCGCGAGGCGCGCGCCGTCGCGCGGCTCTCGCACCCGAACATCGTCGAGATCTGGGACACCGCGGGCGAGGCGGCGCTCGAGAGCTACATCGTCACCGAGTTCGTCCACGGCCGCACGCTGCGCGCGTTCGCGGAGCAGATCGGCGTCGGCTACCCCGAGATCGGCGTCCTGCTCGTGCGCGCCCTCGCCGACGCGCTCGCGCACGCGCACGCCGCCGGCGTCATCCACCGGGATCTCAAGCCCGAGAACGTGCTCGTCTCGGAGCGGGGCCGGCGCGCGGTGAAGCTCGCCGACTTCGGCATCGCGCGGATCCTCGCGTCCGACGAGCGGATGACCCTGACCGGCGCGCTCGTCGGATCGCCGAACCACATGGCGCCCGAGATCGTCGAGGGACGCGAGGCGGACGCCCGCAGCGACGTCTTCTCGCTGGGGACGATCCTGTACTGGCTCGCGACGGGCCGGCTCCCCTTCGCCGCGCCGAACCCCACCGCGACGCTCCGGCGCGTCATCGACGGTGAGTACGTGGATCCCCGCCGCGCCTCGCCGCTCATCTCGGAGGAGCTCGCGCGCGCGATCGATCGCGCCCTGGCCACCGACCCCGCGCGGCGCACCGGGTCCGCCGCGCAGCTGCGGGACGAGCTGGACCG
>DASSQI010000278.1:0-3276 GCA_035702585.1 Anaeromyxobacteraceae bacterium | reverse complement strand
GCGAGCGAACAGCTCCACGACCAGATCACGCACCATAGGGGCCGAAGCTCATACACGCGGCGTGCCGTCGCCGCAACGGTGCCATGCGTCCTCCGCGCCGGAGGCGCGAAGCAGGGACAGCGCCGCGAAGCGGCGCGTGGGCCCCTGCGAGCAGGAGGGGGTCCCCTGACGAGCTGTGCTCGTCAGGGGGAGGGCGCAGCCCTCCTCGATCATGCCGCCCGAGCGCGCCGCGACTCGCGTCGCGAGTCGCCGGCAGCGCTCAGGCGGCACCCTGCGCGAACGACTCGAACGCGCCGCACCGCGTACAGCGCCACGCGCGCACCGGCGCCTCCGCCCCGCAGCGCCGGCAACGCACCGGCCGCGCGCGCCGCAAGAGCGCCGCGACCATGAGGTCGTGGCGCACCGCGAGCTCCTCGGGCCCGGGGGTGCTGGCCTCGCGCAGGAGATCGCGCATCGCCAGCGTGACCTCGCCGGTCGTGTCGAGGTCGAGCGCCTGTCGCAAGGGCGGCGCGGCGTCGGCGTTGCGCCCGGCGGCGTGCAGGAGCCGACCGCGCAGGAAGTGGAGCGCGGCGTCGCCCGGGTGGCGCGCGGAGAGCGACTCCACCAGCTCCATCGCCACGCCGACGTCGCCGAGCGCGACGAGCGCCGGCCACGCGAGCAGCGCCGCGCCCGGATCGACCTCGAGCGCCGTCGCCAGCGCGGCCCTCGCGTCGCTCACGTGGCGCGCGGCGCCCTCGGCCTCGGCGAGCGCGAGGAGCGCGTCGGCGCTCCGCGGGTGCGCCGCGATCGCTGCCCGCGCGGACTGGATCGCGCGCGACGGATCGGTCGCGATCTCCTGGCGCGCCTGCGCCGCGACGAGGTGGGCGAGGATCGGGTCGTCCACACCGCCCGAGAGCCCGCGCTGCACCTCCGCGGCCTCCGCGAGCTTTCCCTGATCGGCGAGCACGTCGCGGAGCCCCTCCGCCGCGGTCCTGTCGCCGCGCTCGGCGAGCGCGCGGAACGCGTTCGCGGAGTCCTCGAGCATCCCGCCGCGACGGTAGTCCTGCGCGAGCTCCCGCTCGACCTCGGTGCGCTGCTCCGGGAGGAGGTCGGTGTTGAAGAGCATGTTGCGGTGCAGCCGGATCGCGTGGGCGAGGTCGCCGGTCCGGCGGAACAGCGCGCCGAGGGCGAGGTACGTCTCGAACGCCTCGGGGCTGCCGAGCCGCGCCGCGTTCGACAGCGCCTCGATCGCGGCGTCGGGATCGTCCGAGAGCACGTAGCGAACGCCCTGCAGGTAGGCGCGCGCCTCGACCCGTCGGCGCCTCAGGCGCTCTCCGAGGATCAGCGCGACCGCGCCGAGGCACAGCAGGCCGATGAGGAGCCATTGCATGCGCTCGAGGCTACTTCCGTTCGAAGCCGCGACGGAGCTTCTCCCAGGCCCCCTCGAGGTGCTCGACCATGACCTTCGTGTCGGCGAGGACCGGCATGAAGTTCGTGTCGCCGCCCCAGCGCGGAACGATGTGCCAGTGCAGGTGATCGGCGATGCCGGCGCCGGCCACCCGGCCGAGGTTCATGCCGACGTTCATCCCCTCGGGGCGGTAGACCTCGCGGATCACCTGCGTCGCCCGGATCAGCTCCGCCTGGAGATCGGTCAGCTCCTCCGGAGCGAGCGCGTCGAGCGCCGCGACGTGCGCGCGCGGGACCACCATCACGTGGCCTGAGTTGTACGGGAAGCGGTTCAGGATCGTGAACGACCGGTCCGAGCGGTGCGCGATGAGGTTGCGCCGGTCGGCCTCCTCGCCGGTCTGGGCGGGGAACTCGCAGAAGATGCAACCCTGCGCCTTCGGCGCCTCGATGAACTCCATCCTCCAGGGCGCCCACAGCGGTCGTTCCATGATCGGCGCTCCGCTACTTCGCGAGGTAGTACAGCCCCGGCTTGTCGGCGCGGATCCCCTCGCGCTGCAGCTCGGCGCGAACCGCGTTCGCGACGCCGCGCGCCGCGCCGCCCATGAGCTCCTCGAGGAAGCGCGCGCGGTCGTCGGGCGGGTACACGAGGTTCGGCTCGCCCTGCAGGTGCGCCTGCTCCTTCGCGAGGTCCACCGCGTCGTGGAAGTTCCCGAGCTCGTCGATGAGCCCGAGCTCCTTCGCCTCCTCGCCGGTGATGACGCGCCCGTCGGCGACCTTGCGGACCTCCTCCTCCGGGAGCTGCCGCGACTCGACGACGGCCGACAGGAACTGCGAGTACACGCGGTCGATGAGCGACTGCCAGTACTTGCGATCGCCCTCCGTCATGTCGCGGAACGGGTTCCCCGCGTCCTTCAGCGCGCCGCTCTTCACCGTCTCGACCTTCACGTCGAACCGCTGGGCGAGGCCGGTGAGGTTCGGGAACTGCGAGATGACGCCGATCGAGCCGGTGAGCGTGCCCGGCTCCGCCATGATCGTCGGGCACGCCATCGCGATGTAGAAGCCGCCCGACGCGGCGATGTCGCCCATCGAGCAGACCACGGTCTTCTTCTCGGCGAGCTTCCCGAGCTCGTCGTAGATCTCCTGGCTCGGCGCGACGGATCCGCCCGGCGAGTCGATCCGCACGACGACGGCCTTCATGTCGTCGTCCTGCGAGAAGCGCCGGATGTGCTTCATCACGTCGTCCGCGTCGGCGCCTCGCTCGGCGCCGATCGTGCCCTTCACCTCGATGACCCCGATCCGCGGGCCCGACGAGAGCCGCGGGGAGTCACCCTTCACCGCGGACCAGGCGAGGAACAGGAAGCCGAAGAAGACGAGGAAGAGCCCGCCGAAGATCGCGGCGACCACGCCGAGCGCGAGGCGGTCGCGAGGAGGAGGCGGCGGAGGCGGGACCGGCGCGCTGCTCCAGCCGCCCCAACCGGGCGGCGGCCCCCACGGGGGCGGAGGCGCACCGGTGCCCCACGCGGGCTGACCTGGGTGGAGCGGCGGCGGCGCCGCGGTGGCGGACTGCGCCTCGGGCGCCGGCGCAGGAGCGGCGGCCCCCTGCGGCTGCGGCGGCCGGACCTCGACGGTCGGCAGCGGCTCTGGCTGCGGCGCCTCGCCCGGTTTCTCTTCGCTCATGGAGCGGAGGTAAACACGGTGGCACGCCGCTTACAACTGATCCGGAGCCGGCCTGGTGGCCGGTGGGCGAAGCGCGGAGACGCGCGGCGACGAACGCGAAGCGGACTGCGTGGACGGAACGGGCGACCGCGGGGCTGGGCGGGTCGAGGATCACGGCGCACCTCTCGATACACGTGATCAGGCGCTCCGCGGGGCCATGCGGCGCAGCGCTTT
>DASSQI010000277.1:0-20406 GCA_035702585.1 Anaeromyxobacteraceae bacterium | reverse complement strand
GAGGGCGGCGCGCACGTGCTCGACGTCTGCGTCGCCATGAACGAGCGCGACGACGAGGCGGCGCAGATGCGCACGCTGGCGCGGCTGCTCGCGCAGAGCGTCGACGCTCCGCTCATGATCGACTCCACCGAGGCGGACGTCATCGAGGCGGCGCTCCAGGTCTACCCCGGGCGCTGCATCGTGAACTCGGTGAACCTCGAGAAGTCGGGCGAGCGCGTCCGGCGCGTGCTCCCGCTCGTCGCCCGCTACGGGGCCGCGGTCGTCGCGATGACGATCGACGAGAAGGGGATGGCGCAGACCGCCGACCGCAAGGCCGAGATCGCGCGCCGCACCGTCGCGGTCGCGAAGGAGTACGGCATCCCGGAGTCGAGCCTGGTGTTCGATCCCCTCACCTTCACGCTCGCCACCGGCAGCGACGAGTACCGCCACAGCGCGGTCGAGACCATCGAGGGCATCCGCCGCGTGAAGGCCGAGAACCCCGGCGTCTTCACGTGCCTCGGCGTGTCGAACGTGTCGTTCGGTTTGTCGAAGCCGGCCCGCGAGGTCCTGAACTCGGTGTTCCTGTTCCACGCGGTGCAGGCGGGGCTCGACCTCGCGATCGTGAACCCCAAGGACATCCGCGCGATCCCGCAGATCCCGGAGGAGGAGCGCGTCCTCGCCGAGGACCTCGTGTTCGATCGGCGCGGCGACGCGCTCGCGCGGCTCATCGGCCACTTCGAGGGCAAGCAGCCCGAGGCGGCGCGGCCGGTCGAGGATCTCTTCGCCGGGAAGTCCGCCGAGGAGCGGATCCACCTGCAGATCCTCCACCGCCGCGCCGAGGGGATCGAGGCCCTCATCGACGATGCGCTCACGCGTCAATCGCCCGTGGACGTCCTGAACCGGGTGCTCCTGCCCGCGATGAAGGACGTCGGCGATCGCTTCGGCGCGGGCGAGCTCATCCTGCCGTTCGTGCTCCAGTCGGCCGAGGTGATGAAGCGCGCGGTCGCGCACCTCGAGCAGTTCCTCGACAAGAAGGAGGGCACGACGAAGGGGAAGGTCGTGGTCGCCACCGTCTACGGAGACGTGCACGACATCGGCAAGAACCTCGTGAAGACGATCCTGTCGAACAACGGCTTCACCGTGTACGACCTCGGCAAGCAGGTGCCGGTCGCGACGATCCTGGAGAAGGCGATCGAGGTCGGCGCCGACGCGATCGGCCTCTCGGCGCTGCTCGTGTCCACGTCGAAGCAGATGCCGTACTGCGTGCAGGAGCTCGCGCGCCGGAACCTGAGCTACCCGGTGGTGATCGGCGGCGCCGCGATCAACCGTCGCTTCGGCTATCGCGCGCACTTCCTCGAGGACGGCTCACCGTACGCGGGCGGCGTGTTCTACGCGAAGGACGCGTTCGAGGGGCTCGACGTGGTGGAGGCGCTCGTCGATCCGATGCGCCGCGAAGGGCTCAAGGAGACGGTGCTCGCGAAGGCGCTCGCGAACCGGAACGCGCCCGAGGCGGCGCCTCGGCCCCCGGCGGCGCCCGGGAAGCGCTCCGCGACCGCGCGCGTCGAGAAGGTGCCGGCGCCGCCGTTCTGGGGCACGCGCGTGGTCCAGGCCGGCGACATCCCGCTCACCTCGCTGTGGCCGCTCATCGACCTCCCCGAGCTGTTCAAGCTGCAGTGGGGCGTGAAGCTCAAGGGCGAGCAGTACGAGCGCGCCGTGCGGGACGAGTTCGGGCCCAAGCTCGAGGCGCTCCAGGCGGAGTGCGTCGCGAACGGCTGGCTCGTGCCGCGCGTCGTGTACGGCTATTTCCCGTGCCACTCCGACGGCGACGACCTCGTCGTGTCGGATCCCACGCGGCGCAGCGAGACGCTCGCGCGGTTCAGGTTCCCGCGGCAGCCCGGCGATCGAAACCTCTGCCTCTCGGACTACTTCCGCGAGGAGCCGGGCAGCGACGTCGTCGCGTTCCAGGTGGTGACCGTCGGCGACACGGCGACGCAGCTCGCGACGCGCTGGAACGACCAGGGCGAGTACGTGAAGGCGCTGTACCTGCACGGCCTCGCCGTCGAGTCGGCCGAGGCGCTCGCCGAGTACTGGCACCGCCACGTCCAGCGCGAGCTCGGGTTCGAGCAGCTGCACGGGAAGCGCTACTCGCCGGGCTATCCGTCGTGGCCCGAGCTCGACGAGCAGCGGCTCGTGTGGAAGCTCCTCGATCCGGAGCGGACCATCGGCGTGTCGCTCACCGAGTCGTGCCAGATGGTGCCGGAGGCCTCGACGAGCGCCATCGTGCTGCACCACCCCGACGCGATCTACTACACGCTGCGGGAGTAGCGCGCCGCGCTCAGCGCGTCCCGAAGCTCGACAGCCCCGACAGCCCGAAGTCGCGCGGGACCGCGACCTTCCCCTCGCGCGAGAACGGCACGTCGATGTCGCCGAAGCCGCTCGCGACGGCGGCGACGCCGCTCACCTTGAACGGCAGCTCGTCGCGGCGCATCGCGACCTGGACGAGCCCGGGGAGGTCGGCCCAGCGGAGCCGCACCGGGATCGACACCTTCGCGGCGCCCTCGGCCGGCACCTCGATCGCCTTCCTCGTGTCGCCGCGCGCCGCCTGGCGGCCGTCGAGCTCGAGCGCCCAGCCGAGGCGCGAGAGCCGGAACGGGAAGCCGTTCGGGTTGTCGACGTTCCAGTTGAGGCCGAGGGTCACGCCGTCGAGGTCGAGCGCGTCGAGGCTCAGGTGGTCGAACGCGACCTTCGGAGGCTCTACGACGGCGCGGGCTGCGGCGCCGAGCGCGGCGCAACCAGAGGCGAGGAACGAGGCGGTGACGGCGAGGGTGAGGGCGAGGAACAGCGTTCGGGAGCGCACGCCCGGAGGATACCTCCGATCCGGCGCGGCGTTTCGCCGCCGCCCCTCGGCGCAGTCCCTGCGCCCCGGGACTCCTCCACAGTCCGCACACGCGACTTTCCCGGGTTTTCCACGGCGTCTTCGCACGCTTTCCACACGCTGTGCACGATGCTGGCGGTCGGGGCGGGCTGCTACAGTCGCAGCCCTGTGAGCCCTCAGGAATCGCTGCGACGTCCGGTCGAGCCCATCCCCGTCAACCGCTCCGCCCGAGACCTCCCGCACAGCCTGCAGGCGGAGCAGGCGGTCCTCGGCGCCATCCTCATCGAGGAGACCGCGTTCGACCTCGTCGCCCCGATCCTCAAGGCCGAGGACTTCTACCTCCTCGCGCACCAGCACGTCTTCGCCACCTGCATCGAGCTCGCCTCGGAGGCGAAGGCGCTCGACCCGGTGCTGCTCATGCAGCGGCTCGACGCGAAGGGGCTGCTCGGCGGCGCGGTGCCTCACGAGATGCCGCTCGGCCTGTCCGCCGGCCTCGGCACCGCCGCGAACGTCACGCACTACGCGCACGCCGTCTCCGACTACGCGCGCCTCCGCAAGATGATGCTGGTGGGGCAGTCGATCTACCAGCGCGGGTTCGAGGCAGCCGCGAACGTGAAGGAGTTCCTCGAGACGGGCCAGCAGGACGTCTTCGGCGCGGCGCAGGGCCTCGACGTCGAGACGCTGCGGCTCATCCAGGAGCCGATGTACCGCGCGGTGAAGCAGCTCGACGCCGTGCAGCGGCGCGTCCAGTCGGGCGAGTCGCCGATCACCGGCGTGCCCACCGGGATCCACGGCCTCGACCAGAAGCTGCTGGGGCTGCAGCCCGGCGCGCTCATCGTCCTCGCCGCGCGGCCGTCGGTCGGCAAGACGGCGTTCGCGCTCAACATCGCCGCGAGCGCCGCGACGAAGGCCGACAAGGTGGTCGCGATCTTCTCGCTCGAGATGCCGTCCGAGCAGCTGTCGCTCCGCATGCTCGCGTCCGAGGCCAAGCTCGACTGGCGCCGCATCTCCCAGGGCATGCTCCGGCCGCAGGACTGGGAGCGCATCATGTCCCACGCCGATCGGCTGAGCTCGGCGCAGATCTGGCTCGACGACAACTTCGTCCTCTCCCCGGTCGAGCTGCGCTCGAAGTGCCGCAAGATCAAGCGCGAGAAGGGGAACAAGCTCGACCTCGTCGTCGTCGACTACCTCCAGCTCATGCACGCGCCCGGGTTCAGCTCGCGCGAGCAGGAGATCGCGCACATCAGCCGCTCGCTGAAGCAGATCGCGAAGGAGATCGAGGCGCCGGTCCTCGCCCTGTCACAGCTGAACCGCGGCGTCGAGAAGAGGAAGGGCGAGCCGCCGATGCTGTCCGACCTCCGCGAGTCGGGCGCGATCGAGCAGGACGCCGACGTGGTCATGTTCCTCCACCGGCCCGGTGACGACGACAAGGGCGACGGCGCGGTCGATCCCGCGGCTTCCGCCGAGGTCCAGGAGATCGAGCTGCACATCGCGAAGCAGCGCCAGGGGCCCACCGGCAAGGTGGACATGGTCTTCTTCAAGAACCACACGCTTTTTGCTGAAAAACAACACTGAGCAGCGGCGCGTGATGCCTGCCTGCGGCGGGCGTACTCGTCGGCTCCGTGCTCACGTACAGAAGACGTACGCTGCGCGCGTCGCCGACTACGTGCGTCCGCCTCGGCGACGGCCTGACGCGCCTCGTAAGTGTGGACCACGTTCAACCGAGGTCGCCGCGACGACGCCGCGGATGTAGGCCTCCACGTACCTCTTTGCGGCCGCGACCGCGGCCTCGAGCTCGACGCCGCGCGCGAGCTGCGCCGCGATCGCCGACGCGAGCCGGCAGCCGGTGCCGCGGGCGGTGCCCGCGACGCGCTTCCCGGTGAACCGCGCGACGGCTCGCCCGCGGACGAGGAGGTCCACCGGAGCGCCGTCGCGGTGACCGCCCTTCACGAGCACCGCGCGCGACGGCAGCTCCCGCGCCGCGCGGATCGCGTCGTCCTCGGTCGCGACCTCTCGGCCCGCGAGGATCGCGAGCTCGATCCAGTTCGGGGTCGCGAGCGTCGCGCGGGCGAGGAGCGGCTCGAACGCGGCGCGCGGCGGCGCGCCGGAGACGAGCGCGAGCCCCGACGACGCGGCGAGCACGGGGTCGACGACCAGCGGTACGCGCCCGAGAGGGCGCTCCGCGAGGCGCTGCGCCAGCGCGACGGCCGCGGCGGCGCTCCCGATCATGCCGGTCTTCATCGCGCGCGGGCGGGAGCGCGGCCCGAGGAGCGCCTCGAGCTGCGCGAGGACCACGTCCGGCGCGACCGGCCACCAGCCCCTCGCGCCCGCGGGCCCCTGCGCGGTGAGCGCGCTCGCGACGAGCCACGGCGTGCCGTCGAAGGCCGTCACCGCCTCTGCGTCGGCGGCGATGCCGGCGCCGCCCGAGGGATCGAGGCCGGCGACGACGAGGACCGGGCTCACCCGCGGCCCCGCCACGCGGACGCGGCGTCCACGACGCCGCGGTAGATCGCGAGGTGGCGCGCCTCGCGGCGCAGGGACTCGGGGTGCCACTGCACGCCCAGCGCGAACCCGTGCGTCGTGCTCTCCACCGCCTCGACGATCCCGTCGAGCGCGTACGCGGTGATGCGCAACCCCTCGCCGGCGGCCTTCACCGCCTGGTGGTGCGTGCTGTTCACGCGGAGCCGATCCGTCCCGCACAGCCGCGCGAGCAGCGACCCCGGCGCGATCTCCACCGCGTGCGCGGGCTCGTCCTTGGGCGGCGGCTGCTGGTGCCCCTCGACGCCGAGCTCGTCGGGGACGTCCTGGTGCAGGCTGCCTCCGCACACGACGTTGAGGAGCTGCATGCCGCCGCAGATGCCGAGGAGCGGCATGCCGCGGGCGAGCGCGCCGGAGCAGAGCGCCCACTCGAAGTCGGTGCGCTCGGGGCGCGACGGACCGCACCTGTCGCGCCTCTCGTCGCCGTAGCGCTCCGGCGGGATGTCGAAGGCGCCCCCCGAGATGACGAGGCCGTCGAGGTCGTCCAGCACCTCCCGCGCGTCTCCGGGGGGCCCGAACGGCAGCGTGTACGGCAGCCCGCCCGCGTCGCGGATCGCGTCGGCGTAGCTGCGCGGCAGGTCGTAGCGCGTGCCGTCCGCGTTCATGTCGAGGGTGAGGCCGATGCGCGGTCGCATCAGCGCTGCCCCTCGGCGAACGCGCGCGCCAGCGCGGCGGCGCGATCGCGCACCTCGGCGCCCTCCCCGAGCGCCCCGATCACCGCTGCGCAGGCGGCGCCCGCGCGCGCGATCGACGCGATGTTCGAGAGCTCGATGCCGCTGATCGCGACCACCGGCGCAGGAAGCGCGGCGCACGTCGCCGCGAGCGCCTCGACCCCGCACGGGGCCACGTCGAGCGGCTTCGTCGCGCTCGCGAACACCGGCCCGAGCCCCAGGTGATCGGCGCCCGCCGCGAGCGCGGCGCGGGCGTCCGCCAGCGTCCGCGCGGTCCGGCCCACGAGCAGGTCCGGCCCGAGGAGCCGCCGCGCCTCGGCGACCGGCAGGTCGTCCGCGCCCAGGTGCACGCCGTCCGCGCCGGCGAGCAGCGCGAGATCGGCGCGGTCGTTCACGATCACGAGCGCCCGCCCTCGGGCGAGCGACACCACGCGGCGGGCGACCTCGAGCACGGCGCCCGCGGGCGCGCGCTTCAGCCGGACCTGCACGACGGCGGCGCCGCCGGCGATGGCCTGCTCGGCGCGAGCGACGGGCTCTTCGTCACAGACGATGGCGTAGAGGCCGGCGAGCCGCGCCAGGCGCGCGGCGTGCCCATCGGCGGCGCTGCTCACGGCCCGGGGCCTAACACGCGCTTGACGCCCCGGCAAGGCACCGCATATTTTCCCGCGCTTCCCTAGGATGTGACGCCCATGGCTGAACTCGACCTGAAGACCCTCGACAACCGGCTCGTGCAGCGATACCTGCGCAAGGGCCTCCTCGACCAGAAGCAGTACGACGAGTACCTGAAGACGCTCCCCGACGTCGCCGATCAGGCCGCGAGCGTCGAGGCCGCCTTCGAGCCGTCCGAGGCGCCCCAGCTCGGCAACGCCGCCCAGCCGGAGAGCGGCGACAACGAGGCGTGATGTGCGAGCCGCGGGCTCCTGGGTCCTCGCTGGACTCGCGCTCGCCCTCGTAGCCGCGCCGGCGCTCTCCGCGGCCGCGGTCCTCCCCGCCCCTTCGCAGGATCGCGCCCTCGCGGCTCGCCGCACGCCGGTGGTGGTCGCCGCCGAGCGCGTGCGCCCCGCCGTCGTGAACGTCTCCGCCGAGGAGCTCGTGCGCATGCGCGTGCCCTCGCGAGCGGACTCGATGGAGGAGATGTTCGGAGACCTCTTCCGGCCGCGCTACCGGCAGGGCTATCAGGTCACGTCGCTGGGCTCCGGGGTGATCGTCTCCCCGGACGGCTACGTCCTCACGAACAACCACGTCATCGAGCGGGGCGTCCGCTTCCGCGTCCAGCTCGCCGACGGGCGCGAGCTGCTCGCGAAGGTGGTCGGCACCGATCCCTCGTCCGATCTCGCGGTCCTGAAGCTCGACACCCGCGAGCGCATGCCGTTCGTGGCGCCGGGCCGGTCGGACGACCTGCTCATCGGGGAGACGGTGATCGCGATCGGCAATCCGTTCGGCCTCGCCCACACGGTGACGACCGGCGTCGTCTCCGCGGTGCACCGGAACTTCAAGTCGGCGGACCGCACCCTCTTCGACTTCATCCAGACCGACGCGTCGATCAACCCCGGCAACTCGGGCGGCCCGCTCCTCGACATCGAGGGACGCCTCATCGGCGTCAACACCGCGATCCTCGGCGAGCGGAGCGCAGGGATCGGCTTCGCCATCCCGATCGACCGCGCGCGCCGCATCGCCGAGGACCTCATCGTGCACGGCGCCGTGCGCTCCGCCTACGTCGGCGCCGAGGTGGAGGACCACGCGGTCCAGCAGCAGGAGCCCGGGCGCGCGCAGGCGCCGCGCGTCGTGGTGAGCGCGGTCGAGCCCGGCTCGCCCGCGGCGGCGGCGGGGATCCAGCCCGGCGATCTGGTGGAGGCGGTGGACGGACAGTCGATCGCCGGCGCGGAGGAGTACCGGTTCCGGATGCAGAACCTCCCGATCGGCGGCACCGCCCGCCTCGACCTCGTCCGCGGCAAGCAGCGGCTGCAGGTGACGGTGCGCGGGGTCGAGCTGGCGCCCGAGAAGGTGCTCTCGCTCGTCGCTCGCCGCACCGGGATCGAGCCCGGCGAGGGCCGCTACGGCCAGTCCCGCCTGGTGGTCGCGAAGTCGGTCCGGCGCGGCAGCCCGGCGGCGCGCGTCGGGATCCAGCCGGGCGACCTCCTGCGCGAGGTGAACTCGCAGGAGGTGACGAGCCTCGCGGACTTCAAGAAGGAGGCGGTCCGCGCGCGGCGATCGGGACAGCTCGTCCTGCTCGTGCAGCGGGGCTACGCCGCCGAGCGCATCGCCTTCGACTTCGATTAGGCATCACTGGAGGCCGCCCATGCCCGATAGCCCCCCGCTGCCCATCGACTTCATCACGTTCGCGCTGTCGCTCGGGTCGAGCGCGTTCGTGCACCTCGGCGACGTGCCCAACCCGGAGTCGAGGGTGTTCGAGCCGAACCTGCCGCTCGCGAAGCAGACGATCGACGTGCTCGGGCTCCTGCAGGAGAAGACGAGAGGGAACCTCACCGCCGAGGAGGCGGAGTTCCTCGAGAAGCTGCTCGCGGACCTGCGGATCCGGTACGTGCAGAAGTCCGGTCGCTAGACGTCACAGCCCGCTCGCGACCATCGCGTCCGCCATCCGCCTTATCAGCTCGCGGCGCAGGACGCGGCGCGTCCGCGCGAGGTCGTCGGCGGAGCAGCCGGGGCGCGCGCGCCGCCGAGCGGCCTCCACGACCCAGGCGATGCGGCGGTTGTCGAGGCGTCCGGGCCCACGGCCGCGGCGCACGAGGAAGAAGCCGATACCGCGATCGGCGAGGACGCCGTGGAGCGTGGCGCGGGCGGCGGAGCAGAGGGAGAGGTCGACGACGTTCGGCACGCCGCGATCTGTAGGATCGATCGCGGCGTCGATCCAATTTTGTCCCGCGCCGTTCAAAACTGGACGCGCGGCGCGATCTCGGCGATCCGCCGCGCGCGATCAATCTCGTCGCAATGCGATATCGCCCCGAGCACCGCCGCGCCGGTGAGCCGCTCGATCTCCGCGGCGTTGTACGGCTCGGACGGATCGCGCGCGACGGTCGCGGCGTTGAGCACGATCCCTGCCACGGCGAGGCCCCGCGCGCGCAGCGCCTCCACCGTGAGCGCCGTGTGGTTCACGGTGCCGAGCCCGGTGCGTGCCACCACCAGCACCGGGAACGCGAGCGCGACGGCGAGGTCCGCGTAGGTCTCGCGGTCGGTGAGCGGCACGAGGAGCCCGCCCGCGCCCTCGACGAGCACCGAGCCGTGGCGTCCCGCCAGCTCGCGCGCCGCGGCGAGGATCCTCCCGAGGTCGATCTCGGCGCCGGCGACCCGCGCGGCGACGGCGGGCGCGAGCGGCGCCGCGAAGCTGTACGGGCACACCAGCTCGACGGGATCGCGGGTGGCCGCGGCGTCGGCGAGTCGCTCCGCGTCCGTCGCCACGCCCGGCTCGACGCCGGACTGCGCCGGCTTCATCGCGGCGACGTCGCGCCCCGCGGCGCGCCAGGCCCTGAGCAGCCCGCAGGCGACCTCGGTCTTGCCGACGCCGGTGTCCGTGCCGGTGACGAAGAGTCCCCGCGCCGGAGCCGACGCGCTCACGCGGCGAGCTCGCGGTCGAGCGCGGTGGTGGCGCGATCGATCGCGCGGGCGGCGATCCCCGCCAGCTCGGCGAGCTGCGCCTCGGTCATCGCGAGCGGCGGCATCAGGACGACGACGTTCCCGAGCGGCCGCAGGATGGCGCCGAGCGAGCGCGCCTCCGTGCACGCGCGCTGTCCCGCGCGCGCGTCGTAGGGGTAGCCCTCCTTCGTCGCCCGGTCGCGCACGAGCTCGATCCCGACCATGAGCCCGCGGCGGCGGATCTCGCCGACCCGCGGGTGCTCGGCGAGCGGCGCGAGCGCGCGCGCCAGCGCCGCCGCCTTGCCGGGCAGCGCGGGGACGATCTCCTTCTCCCGGAAGAGCCGCATCGACGCGATCGCGGCCGCGCACGCGAGCGGGTTCCCGGTGTACGTGTGGCCGTGGAAGAAGGTGCGCTGCGAGGCGTGCGAGCCGAGGAACGACTCGAACACGCGCTCCGTCGAGAGCGTCGCGGCGAGCGGCAGGTAGCCGCCGGTGATGCCCTTCGCGACGGTCATGAGATCGGGGACGACGCCCTCCTGCTCGACCGCGAACATGGTGCCGGTGCGCCCGAAGCCGGTCGCCACCTCGTCGCACACGAGGAGCGCGCCCTCGCGATCGCACAGCTCGCGGAGGCGCCGCAGGTAGCCGGGGGGCTGCGTGATCATCCCGTCGGCGCCCTGGACGAGCGGCTCGACGACGAGCGCGGCGATGCGCCCGCGGTGCTCGCCGAAGATCCGCTCGACGTCGTCCACGCACTCCATGCAGCAGGTCTTCGGGTCCTGTCGCTTCGGGCAGCGGTAGCAGTACGGCTGCGCGGCGTGGTGGACCGGGAACAGGAGCGGCTTGAAGAGGCGGTGGAACAGGTCGACGCCGCCGACCGACACCGAGCCGATGGTGTCGCCGTGGTACCCGCCCGCGATCGCGACGAACTCGCTGCGCTCGACGTCGTCGCGGAGCTGGTGGTGCTGGTAGGCGATCTTGATGGCGATCTCGACCGCCGTCGCGCCGGCGTCGCTGAAGAACACGCGGGTGAGCCCCGGCGGCGTCCAGCGCAGCAGCTCCTCGGCGCACTCGATGCTCGCGGTGGACGCGAGCCCGAGCAGCGTCGAGTGGGCGACCTTGCCGAGCTGCGCCGTCACCGCGGCGTCGATCTCGGGCACGCGGTGGCCGTGCACGTTGCACCAGAGCGACGAGACGCCGTCGAGGTAACGGCGCCCGAGCGTGTCGACGAGGTGCACGCCGTCCGCCGAGTCGATGATGAGCGGCTCCTCGGCGAGCCAATCCTGCATCTGGGTGAAGGGGTGCCACAGGTTCGCGTGATCCGACGCCCACAGGCGCCGGTGGCGGAGGGCCACGTCTTCGGTCGGCATGGGGGCGGATTCTTGCTCGCGAGCCGCGTCCGCGCAAACGGCAGGCGGGCAGCGATCCTGCGCCGCTCCTCACGGAATCCCGAGCGCCGCCTTCACCACGGGAAACATCGCCTCGGCCCAGACCTCGTACCCCGCCGCGGACGGGTGGAACCCGTCCGGCGAGACGAGGCCGGGGTCCCCGAACAGCCGCTGGCTCGCGGCGTAGACGTCCGCCACGGGCACGCCGTGGATGGCGGCGACGCGAGCGAGCTCGGCGTTGAGCGCGACGACCTTCGCCGCCACCGCCGGATCGCCGCCGTGCCGCGGCGTGAGCGAGATGTCGGGCACGTTGCAGAGCACGACGGCGGTGCGGAGCTTCGCGAGCTCCGTCAGGATGGCGTCGATGTCGGCGCCGAACTCGGCGGGCGGGTCGCCGACGTCGTTCCCGCCGATGCACACCGTGACGAGCGTGGGAGCGAGCGCGGCGACGGCCGGCGCCTGCAGCCGCGCGAGGTCACCCGAGGTCGCGCCGGGCACGGAGAGGTTCACGAGCTCCACCTCGCGGCCAGCTTCCCGCAGTCTGCGCGCGAGGCGCGGCGGGTAGCCGCCTTCCCCCGGCAGCGCGCCGATGCCGAACCCCGCGGAGTCCCCGAGCGCGACGTACTCGATCGCGGCAGGCGGGGACGGCGCGGGCGTGGGCGACGGGGACGGCGCGGGCGCGCTGGAGCCACCACCGCAGGCGACGAGCGACAGGAGGACCGCGAGAGACGCGAGGCGCGATTGCACCGCTACAAGCTATGGATCGCGGCGCCGTTGCGCCGCCGCCGGGCGCCGGCCGCCGGTCCGCTTCCAGTGCACGCCGCGCGTGTTCCAGCGCTCGCCCGGGGCGAGGCGGCCGGTGCGCCGCAGCGCCTCCTCCACGAGGCCGCGGTTCGCGGGGTCCGCCCAGCGGATCAGCGCCTTCTGCATCTTCTTCTCGCGCATGTCGCGCGTCGCGTGGATCGGCTCGCCCGTCATCGGGTGATAGCCCGACCAGTGCATGTCCGACGCGAGCGTCATCGGCGTCGGCATGAAGTCCTGCACCTGCTGCGGCTTCCAGCCGTGGCGCGTGAGGTACTCCATGAGCTGCACGCCGTCCTCGAGCGTGCAGCCCGGGTGCGACGACAGGAAGTAGGGCACGAGGTACTGCTCCTTGCCCGCCTCTCGCGAGTAGCGCGCGAAGTCCTGCCGCAGCCGCTCGAAGCTCTCGACGCCCGGCTTCTTCATGGCCTTCAGCGTGCCTGGCGCGACGTGCTCCGGCGCGACCTTGAGCTGACCCGACACGTGGTGCGTGACGAGCTCCTTCAGGTAGGCCTGCCCGTTCTCGCGGTCCGCCTGCGCGAGGTCGTAGCGGACGCCCGAGCCGACGAAGACGTGCTTCACGCCCTTCACCTCGCGGGCGCGCCGGTAGAGCTGCACGAGCGGGCCGTGATCGACGGCGAAGTGCTTGCAGACGGCGGGGTAGACGCAGGAGAGGCGGCGGCACACCGCGTGCGCCTCGTCGCTGGTGCACCGCATGTTCCACATGTTCGCGGTAGCGCCGCCGAGATCGCTGACCGTGCCGCGGAAGTCCGGGCGCGCGGCGAGCGTCGAGAGCTCGCGCAGCACGCTCGCCTCGGAGCGGCTCGTCACCTCGCGGCCCTGGTGCTCGGTGATGCAGCAGAAGGAGCAGCCGGCGGCGCACCCGCGCAGGATCTGGATGGACCAGCGGATCTGGTCGAGCGCCGGGATGTGGGCCGCGCCGTACGACGGGTGGGCGTCGCGCGTGAACGGCAGCTCGTGGATCCGGTCGAGCTCCTCGGTGGTGGGCGAAGGGGCCGGCTCGTTCACGACGACGGTGCGGGCGCGCGGGTCGCCGGCGACGCCGTGGCGCTGCACCATGACGCGCGCAGTCTCGCCGTTGTGCTCGAGGTGATAGAGGCGGCTGAACCGAGCGTAGACGCGCCTGTCGCGGGCGACCTCGTCGTACGCGGGCAGCTCGAGGACCCCGCGGGCCCGCTCCCCGAGCGCGGCGAGCGGCAGCGCCTCGTCCGGGAGCGCCACCGCCGTGCCGGGCACGTCGACGAGGCCGCAGGGATCCTCGCCGGCGGCGAGGCGGCGCGCGATCTCGAGGATGGGCCGCTCGCCCTGGCCGTACACGAGCACGTCCGCGCCGCTCGTGACCGCGATCGACGGCAGGATCCGGTCGTCCCAGTAGTCGTAGTGCGCGAGCCGCCGCAGCGACGCCTCGACGCCGCCGATGACGAGCGGCAGCTCGGGCCCGAACGCCGCGCGCACGAGGCGCGCGTACACGGTCGTCGCGCGGTCGGGCCTTCGTCCCGGCGCGCCGCCAGGTGTGTAGGCGTCCTCGGACCGGCGACGCTTGTGCGCGGTGAAGTGGTTGACCATCGAGTCCATCGCGCCCGACGCGACGCCGGCGAACAGGCGCGGCCGGCCCAGGCGCAGGACGTCCGCCGGGCTCGTCCAGTCCGGCTGGGCGACGATCCCGACGCGAAAGCCCTGGGCCTCGAGGACGCGCCCGATGACCGCCGTCCCGAAGCTCGGGTGGTCCACGTAGGCGTCGCCGCTGACGAGGAGCACGTCCACGGCGTCCCAGCCGCGGTCCTCCAGCTCCCGCCGCGTGGTCGGGAGGAAGGGATTCGCGGGACCGCGCGGGAGACCGGGCCGGGCTTTCACGGGGGATTCATGCCTGCCATCCGACCGCGGCGCAACCAGCGCTCCATTGGTCGCTCGCTCGGACGGGCTGTATCATCGGCGATCGCGGGAGCCGCCTCGAACTGGACCCGACCACGCATGGCCCACCTCCTCGACACGACACCGAACGCCGAAGAGCTCGCGACCGAGCTCCGCACGCTGCACGAGCGGCGCGAGCGCGAGCCGCTCTCCGCCGACGACGAGGCCCGCTACGCGGAGCTGTGGGCGTGGTGGCAATCGGGGGCGGGAGGCGCATCGCCGCCGGCCGGCGGCGGCGAGCAGACGGAGGTCGCCGAGGCGGAGCTCGCAGGTCTCCCGGAGCTCGAGCCCGTGGGCCTCGCGGAGCTCGAGCCGGCCGCGGACGTCCCGGCGGAGTGGCTCGCGGCGTTCGCGGAGGAGGGACAGGAGCCGACGGACGCGGCGCACGCCATCGCAGGCCCTGCCGCCATGGAGGGCCGTGACGCCGCCGAGGGACCCACCGTCGCCGAGAAATCGGCGGACGTCGACCTCGTGCGCGAGTGGGAGGCGTGGCAGGAGAAGCACCGGGCGCGCGGCGACCCGTTCGACGCGGTCCCCGACGAGTCCGGGGGGACGAGCTACGACGACGTCATGAGCGCCCGCGCCGAGGCGCTCGGCACGGAGGCCGAGGCGCTCGCCGGACCCGAGGAGCCGGCGCTCCACGACGAGTCTGCCTCCCCCGGCGCGCTCGGCGTCGAAGAGGTCGGCTCCGCGTTCGCGGACGTCGCCGCTTCGGACCGGGAGGGCTGCGAGCCGCCTCCGCCGGACCACCCCGCGCCGCAGGCTGCTCCGGAGCCGCCGCGAGACGCTCCGCCGTCGCTGCAGGGTGCCCGGCGCGTCGTCATCCACCTCAGCGACGGACAGGTGCGCCGCGGACAGGTCCTCGACGTGGAGCTGTCGCGCGACGCGTTCAGCTACATCGGCGCCGGCGGATCCATCGAGTCGGTGCCGCGCGCGGACGTCCGGACCGTGTTCTTCATGCGGGCGCCCGGCGTCCCGAGCTGCGGAGCCGAGGGCGTGCCCGTCCGCGTGACGCTGCGCGACGGCCGCGAGCTCACGGGCAAGAGCGCCGATCACGACTGCGGCGGCGAGAGCTTCACGGTCGTACCGGACGACGGACGGTCGAATGCGGCGCTGGTGTGGGTCGCGCGCTCGGCGGTGCGATCGGTGACGAGCGGCGGGTAGGGCGCGCTCGGACGCTGCGAGATCGCGAGGCGCGATCCCGCGCCGCGGTCCCTCAGTTCATCCAGTCGTTCTTCTTCACGACCTTGAGGTGCGCTGCGCGCTTCCTCGCGCGGCGCTCCATCTCGCGCACCTTGAACGTCTGCCAGACGCCGCGGAACGGCAGCCCGCCGCGCAGCGTGAGCAGCATCAGCCCCTGCGCCACGAGGTGGGGCACGTACCGGCCGATGCCGCCGAACAGCGCGTAGAGCAGCGTGCCGCCGATCGTGATCCAGAGCAGCGTCCGCCCCGAGATGGGCAGCGCGAACATGAGCAGGATCTGCCGGTCGGGGAAGATGAAGGCCCAGGCGATGACGAGCGCCGAGAGCACCGGCCAAGCACCGAGCCAGCCCCCCATCGCGAGGCCCGGCATGAACAGCGCGAGGATCGTCGTCACGACGGCCGACCCGATCGCGATGCCGAACCACGTCGCGAGGAACCGCTTCGGCCCCCACGCCCAGGACAGATCGCGGCCGAACCAGTAGAGCATCAGCCCGCCGAAGACGAGCGACAGCGGATCCGTCTCGACGAACACCCACGTCGCGAGCCGCCAGACCTGGAGCTGCAGGACGGCCGCCGGAACGAGCGCGGCGGTCGCGCGCAGCCCCGGCGACACCGTGCCGAGGATGCTGCCGGCGAGGAGCGCGATGATCAGCCCGCCCACCGTCGGCGGGACGTTGCCGCCGAAGGTGAGCACGTTGTCAGCTGGAGAGGGTCGCCGGCGCATGTCCCGCCGAACATAGCGGCCGTCGAAACGAGGCGCTACAGCGCTCTGGGCCTTCTCCTATCGAGAGCGAGAGCGCTCTCTATAGAAGAAGGTCAGCGTGAGGCAGTGGAACTCCTTGTCGGAGGACTGCGTCACCACCTTCTCGACGATCTCGAGGTCGGGGTGCTCGCGCAGCCAGCCGGTGATGCGATCGGACAGGGCGTCGCGGTCGCGCGCCAGCGTCGTCGAGAAGACCTTTACCCCGGTGAAGCTCGCCATGAGGATTGCCTCGTGTGGCGCACGCTATCCGGCGCCGATGCGACCGGCAAGCAAACGGCTACCCGATCTCGAGCGCGAGCGCGATGCCCTGACCGCCGCCGATGCACGCTCCGACGAGGGCGTGTCCGCCGCCGCGCCGGCGCAGCTCGTAGATCGCGTGCGCCGTGATGCGCGCGCCGCTCGCGGCGAGCGGGTGCCCCACCGCGATGGCGCCGCCGTCCACGTTGGTGCGGTCGCGCGGCAACCCGAGCGCCTTCTCGACGGCGAGGTACTGCGGACTGAACGCCTCGTTCACCTCGAACAGGTCGAAGTCGTCGAGCGTCGCCTCCGCCCGCCGCATCGCGTCCTGGAACGCGGCGACCGGCCCGATGCCCATGATCCTCGGATCCACGCCGGCGTGGCCCCAGTTGACGAGCTTCGCGAGCGGCTCCTTGCCGTGCCGCTCGGCGTACGCGCGCGTCGCGAGGACGAGCGCCCCGGCGCCATCGCAGATCCCGCTCGCCGCGCCGGCGTGGATGACGCCGTCCTTCTTGAAGACCTTGGGCAGCTTTCGCAGCCCCTCGACCGTCGTGTCCGGGCGCGGGTGCTCGTCGCGGGCGACCGTCTGCGGGCCCTTCCTCGAAGCCACCTCGACGGGCGCGAGCTCCTCCGCGAGCCGGCCCGCCTCCATCGCCGCCGCGAACCGCCGCTGCGAGAGCACGCTGTACTCGTCGACGGCGTCCTGGTCGATGCCGTACTCCTCGGCGAGGTTCTCGGCGGTGAGCGCCATCGGCAGCCCGGCGTAGCTGTCGGTGAGCGCCGACCAGAGCACGTCCTCCATCGCCGGCACCTTGCCGAGCGGGTACCCCCAGCGCGTGCCCCGCACCACGAGCGGCGCCTGGCTCATCGACTCGGTGCCTCCGACCAGCACCACCTCGGCCTCGCCCGAGGCGAGGAGCCGCGCGCCCTGGACGACCGCCTCGAACCCCGACCCGCAGAGCCGGTTCACGATGAGCGCGGGCGTGGGTACCGGCAGGCCGGCGCGCAGGCCCACGTGCCGCGCGAGGTAGATGGCGTCGGCGGAGGTCTGGGCCACGTTGCCGAAGACGACGTGGCCGTAGTCCTCGGTGGGGACGCCCGCCTGGGCGATCGCGGCCCTTGAAGCGTGCACCCCGAGGTCGGTCGCGGTGAGGTCCTTGAGCGATCCGCCGAACGCGCCGAACGGGGTGCGCTTCGCGGCGAGGAAGACGATGTCCGTCGAGGTCGCGGTCTTCATGTGCTGGAGATAGCGGCGCCTGACCGAGCGGGCACGGCCCGCGCGCGGCGCGAGCGAGCTGGTCGCAACGACGACGGCGATCAGGTCGAGGCGGGCTTCTCGGCGGGCGCCGCAGCCTTGTCGGCGGCCTCGGGTGCGGGCTTCTTCCCGATGATCCGCGCGACGAGGATGCCCACCTCGTAGAACACGATCATCGGCACCGCCATGAGCGCGAGGCTGAACGGATCGCCGGTGGGCGTGATGATCGCGGCGAGCGCCGTGTTCACGACGATGGCGTGGCGCCGGTACTTCGCGAGGAACTGCGGCGTCACGAGGCCGATGAGCGAGAGGAACGCGATGATGACCGGCAGCTCGAAGACGATGCCGAAGCCGAGGATCATCGCGAGCACGAGCCCGAGCTGCTCCTTCATCGTGAGGATCGGGCTCATGTCGGCGCCCGCGATCCCCGCGAGCGCGGGGAAGGCGACCGGCATGACGAGGTAGTAGCAGAACGCCGCGCCCAGGTAGAAGAGCAGCGTCCCGAAGAACAGGAACGGGACGACGAGCTTCCGCTCCTTGCGGTAGAGCCCCGGCGCGACGAACTGCCACAGCTGGAAGAGCACCCACGGGGCAGCGAGGAAGAGGCCGCCGTAGAGCGCCACCTTGAGGTAGACGAAGAACGGCTCGAGGTAGCTCGTGAAGTGCAGCCGCTGCTGCCCCTCGGGGAGGGACGACAGCACCGGCTTCATCACGTAGTGGAAGATGTCCTCGGAGAAGACGCCGACCACGAGCGCGCCGAGGCCGATCCCGATCATCGCCTTCACGAGCCGCTTTCGCAGCTCGTCGAGGTGCTCGAGGAAGCCGGCCTTGACCTCGTTCTCTGGCTCGGGCGGCGTCTCGGGCGCGCCGGACGGCAGCTTCGCGGGCTCGCTCATGCCTTGGTCTGCGCCTCCGCCGCGGCAGGCGCCTCGGGCGCCGCGGCCGCAGCGGCAGCGGGCTCCGCCGCAGGCGCCGTCGGGGAGATGACCTTCTTCAGGAACGCCGGCTGCGGCGCCGGCTCGGCGAGGGCCGCCTCGAGGCCGGGGACGTTCTGCTGGGAAGCCGGCGGGATCTCGCCTGCGACGGTCGGCACGCCACCGGTCGGCACGCCGGGCGGCGTCGCCCCTGCAGGTGGCGCGTCGACGAGCTTCGGCTTCGCCGCGGGCTTCGGCTCGTCGTACATCGCCGAGTCGAACTGGCTCTTCACGTCCTCGGTGGCCTTGCGGAAATCCCGCATGGCCTTGCCGATCGACTTGGCAGCGTCGGGCAATCGGGCCGGCCCGAGCAGCACGAGGGCCAGCACCAGGATGATCATGATCTCGCCCATCCCGAGGCCGAACATGGCGCCGGTATAACACGGGGCACCCGTACGTGCCTTCCGCTACTCGCCCATTGCGCACGCGCCCCAGCCCGCCTACTTGAAGCGCGGCATGGCGTACTGGCTACTCAAGACCGAGCCCGGCGAATACTCGTTCGAGGACCTCGTTCGCGATCGGGTCACCGCCTGGAGCGGCGTGTCCAACTCCCAGGCCCAGGCGAACCTCCGCGCGATGAAGGAGGGCGACCGGGCGGTCGTCTACCACTCCGGCGAGAAGCGCGCGATCGGGCTCGCCAGAGTGGTCCGGACAGCGTACCCGGACCCGGACGCGTCCGACGGCGACCTCGTCTGCGTGGACGTGAAGGCGATGGAGCCGCTGCCGGCGCCGGTGCCGCTCGAGGCGCTCAAGCAGGAGCCCACGTTCGAGGGATCCCTGCTGCTGCGCCAGGGCCGGCTCAGCGTCGTGCCGCTCTCGCCGGCGCAGTGGAACGACCTCATGCAGCTCTCGACGGTCATCGCCGCGACCGGCGGGCTCAGGCGCAAGAAGCGGTTCTGACCGTCAATTCAACTTGAACCGCTTCACCTCTCCCCGCAGCACGTCGGCCTGACCGGCGAGATCGAGGATCGCCGACTCGAGATCGCGGACCGAGTGCGTCTGCGCCTCGGCGACCTGCTTGATCTGATCGACGGCGCGCATGACCAGCTCGCTGCCCTTGGTCTGGTCCTTCTGCGCGCGGTTCAGGTGGTTCACCATCTCGCTGATCGACTCGATCGACTTCGTGATCTGGCGCGAGCCGCGGGCCTGCTCCTGGCTCGAGCGCTCGACGTGCTTGGTGATGACCTTCATCTTCTCCGCGCTCTTCATGATCTGCTCGGAGCCGCGGGCCTGCTCCGCCGTCGCCGTCGCGATCTGCTGGACCGTCTCGGCGATGCGGTTGATCGCCATCGTCACCTGCTTCGAGCCGCGGGCCTGCTCGATGGTCGCGCGGGCGATCGCCTTCACCATCTGCGTCGACTTCTGCGACGACGTCTGGATCTTCTTCAGCGCGCTCTCGGCCTCCTGACCGAGCCGCACGCCCTCCTCGACGTTCTTCACGCCGCGGTCCATCGCCTCGACCGCGTTCGCGCTCGACTCCTGCACCGACCGGATGAGCTCCGCGATCTCCTTCGTGGACGCGCCGGTGCGCTCGGCGAGGTCCTTGATCTCGTCGGCGACGACCGCGAAGCCCTTGCCGTGCTCGCCCGACTGCGCGGCGAGGATCGCGGCGTTGAGCGCGAGGAGGTTCGTCTGCTCGGCGACCTCGTCGATGACGTTCAGGATGTTGCCGATCGTCGCGATCTTCTTGCCGAGCGAGTCGATGACGTTCGCGGCCTCCTTCGAGGACTCCTTTATCTTGTTGATGCCCTGGAGCGTGCGGCCGATGGCCTCGGTGCCCGACTCGGCGTCCTTCACCGCCTGCTCGGACAGCTTCGCCGTCTCGTTGGCGTTCGTCTCGACCTGCGAGATCGACACGTCCATCTCGTTCATGGACGAGGAGGTCTCCTCCGCGGTCGCCGACAGCTCCTCGATGTTCTTGGCGACCTCCTTGATCGAGTAGGTCATCTGCTCGATGGCGGCGGTCGTCTCCTCCACGCTGGCGGCGAGCGCCTGGATGTTCTCGGCCACCTCGTTGTTCGTGGCGGCCATCTCGAGGATGGACGACGACGACTCGTCGGCGCTCTGCGCGAGCACCTCGACGTTGTCGGCGATGCCCTTGAGCGAGGTGAGCATGTGGCTGATGGAGGCGCCCGTCTCCGCCACCCGCGCCGAGACCGTGCCCGTGCCCTCGGCCACCGACGAGCCGGTGCGGGCGAT
>DASSQI010000276.1:0-4368 GCA_035702585.1 Anaeromyxobacteraceae bacterium | reverse complement strand
TGGGAACGGCTGGTGGCAGGTCGTGCAGGAGAACCCGTAGCGACGCGCGAAGGCGGGGATGGCGGCCGCGTCGCGCGGGGCGAGGAGGGCGGCGAGGGCGGCGGACAAGAGGGCGGCGGTGGCGAGGCGGCGCGTCGTCATCGAGACCTCACGGGAGGGCCGTGAACGTGGTGCTGTGGGACGAGATGAGGACCGGCTCCGACTCCTCGCGCGGTACCTTCATGTACTCGGCGACCGACGAGACGAGCCGCGAGTACCAGACCGTCGCGAGGACGGTGACGGGGCCCGGCGGCAGGTCCGGCGGCGACCAGGTGAACGTCTCGGTGACGGCGCTGAGCGGCGCGATGCGGTAGTCGACGCCGAGCTTCGCGGTGTTCCACTGGGCGATCGTCATCCGGCCCTTCTCGTCGAAGAACGGCATCCGGAAGATGCGATCGCCGTCGGGCACCTCGCCGTCGCGCGGCAGCCCCTTGAACCCGACGATGCCCTTGATGTCGCCGATGTCCTGGTAGGCGAGGGCGCTCCCGTCGGCGATGGTCCACTCCTCGCCGTCGAACCCCTTGCGATCGACCTTCAGGTGGTAGGTCCTGCCGCGCGAGTCCCTCGCCTCGACGTGCAGCCAGAGCACGCGCTCCTCGACGGAGCCGCTCGGGATCTTGTGTCCTGCCTTGGCGTTCACGACGACGGCGGTGATCCGCGCCCGATCGCCGTGTCTGAGCTCGAGCGCCTCCGGGTGGATGCGCACCTCGGCGACGCCCGAGAGCTTGCCGGCGTCGTGCGCGCCGTGGAAGAGGTGGTGGCGGACGTCGTCGCGCGGCTCGCCCATGCGCGCGCTGCGACCCGGCGCCCGCGGCATGTGGCAATCCTGGCAGGGGATGCCGGCCTTGCCGTAGGGGCCCTCCTTCCACTCGAGCTGCGTCGCCTTCACCCACACGCCCCAGGGAGACTGCTCGTTGTGGCAGGTCGCGCAGAAGTCGGCGGTCTGGATGAAGTCGTTCTTGACGGTCTTGTGGTACGGGCTCTCGACGCCGGCGCGGTTGCCCTGCTTCGTCCGGCCCGGCTGCGAGATCCAGTTGTAGTTCACGGACGGTTCACCGGCGCGGCCGGTGACCGTGTGGCAGAAGTCGCAGCTCACGGCCTCGTTCGCGCGCGTGCCGGCGGACGGCGGCTTGGGCGGGATGTCGCCGGCGAGGAACGCGATCGGCGCGTGGCAGCCGTTGCAGCCCGCCTTCACTCCCGAGACCTTCTCCACCTTCTCGGCGTGGGGCAGCGCGAGCTCGTAGTACTCGATCTCGTCCCACGGGTGCGTGAACGCCTGGAACATCATCGCCTGCTCGTACTCGCGGGTGATGTCCACGTGGCAGCCGGCGCAGGCGTCGGGCCGCTCGTAGTCCTCGTAGCGGCGGGTGCCGAGCGCGGCGTCTTCGGTCGCGAGCGCGACGAGCGCGCCCACGGCCAGGAGGCTCGAGGGGGACATGGCGCGATCCTCCGCGACCGCTGCGTCGCAGCGGCGCGGCAACGCGCCACGCCTCCAAAGAGGTCAGGCGGGCCTGACGGCCTGCTTCTTCTTCACGACCTGCTGGTCGCTCACGATCTCGAAGCCGCCGACGACCTTGCCGTGCTCGTCGTGCAGCGGGACCGCCGAGTAGGAGATCTCGAGGTCGAGCCCCTCGGGGTGCGCGTCGGTCTCGCTCGACACCTCGCGGTCCTCCGCCATCGCGCGGGCGCAGGCGCAGCGCGACGTGCGGCAGTCGCCGGTGCGGAAGCTGTCGTAGCACTTGGTGCCGACGAGCTCCTGCTGCGTCTTCCCGAGCAGGCTGGCGCCGGTCTGGTTCATGTACCGGATGTCGAAGTCGGGGCTCACGATCATCGCCGGCGCCGGCATCGCGTCGAGGTGGGCCACGAGCCGGTCGAGCGTCGCGTTCGCGCCGTCGATGATCTTCCGGAACTCGCCCTGGTAGGCGGCCGCGTCGGCGCGGACCTCGAGGCGGCCCTCGACGGCCGCGGCCGCGAGCACGTGCATCTCGGCGACGACGCGGCGGAGCTCCGACTGCGCGAGCTGGAAGCTCTCGGTGAGCTCGTCCTGCTCCGAGCGCTTCACGAGCGGGGTCGAGAGATCGCCGCGGCCCAGCGCGGCGGCGCCGCGCGCGACCTCCTGCAGGTACTCGATCGTGCCGCGGAACGCGCCCGCGAGCCGGCCGATCTCGTCGCCGGACTGGTAAGAGACGTCCTGGCGCACGTCGCCCTGGGAGATTCGCTCCGCCGCGAACGCCATCGCCTCGATGGGCGCCGCGATGTGCCTCGCGCTCTTCGACGCCGCCCAGAACGCGATCCCGAGCAGGAGCGCGGCCGCGCCCAGAACGACGAGCACCGCGCGCGCGAGCGCCGACTCCACCTCGTGGTACGCGAGCACCGTCTCGTCGCGATCGATCTCGGCGACGATGACCCAGTCCCACGGCGCGAAGTAGCTGACCGTCGCGAGCCGCTCGCGCGGCGCGCCGTCCTTCCCGGCGCGGCTGTACGTCACCTGCACCGTCTCGCCCTCCTTCGCGGCGAGCGCGGCCTCGACGATGTCCTGCACGTACGGCTCGCCGCGGGCGTCCTTCTCCTCCCAGACGACGCGGCCGTCGGTGTCGCCCGGAGGCGCGATGAGGTAGCGGCCGCGCTGGTTGCCCTGGCCGCCGAGCACGTAGATGGAGCCCGTCTCGCCGATGCGCGACGCGGCGACGCCGGCGCGAATGCCCTCGAGCGAGTCCTGGCGCTGGCCGATGAAGAGGACGCCGGCGATCGCGCCGGAGGAGTCGTAGAGCGGCTCGTAGGCCGCGAGGTACCACTTGTCGAGCACGCGGGCGCGCCCCTGGTACGTCTCGCCGCGGAGCACCGTCGAGAGGACCGGGTTCGGGCGGCCGTCGGGATCGATCGCCGGGATGTAGGTGCCGATGGCGCGGGCGCCGCTGTCGTCCTGGACGGTTGTCGCGACGCGCAGCATGTCGCCGCGCTCGTTCATGCGCTGGAAGAGGGTCGCCTCGGCGCCGACGAGGTCGCGGACGCGATCGACGAGGACGGTCGGCGTCGCCGGGTCGGCGTTCTGGCCGGCCCAGGTGTTCCCGACGAGCACCTTCGGCAGCGAGACGTCGCTCAGCTTCCCGTCGAGCTGGTTGCGCGCGGTCCAGGAGGCGCGCTCGGGGGAGAAGCTGACGCCGCCGAGCCGCTGGAGCTGGTCGTGGGCGACGTGCAGGCTGCGCGGCACCTGCTTCGAGAGCTCCTGGTGCGCGGAGTCGCAGAGGGTCCGGAGGTCTCTGGCGGCGCGCGAGATCACCTCGTCGGCGAGCCGGCCCATGCCGCTCTCGACCTTCGCCTCGACGCGGCTGCGCTGCACCGCGAAGACGACGAGGAAGGTCACCGCGAGCAGCACCGTCGGTACGAGCGCGACGAGCAGGATCTTGCGGCGCAAGCCGAGATCGGGAACGAGCCTGGACCGCTCTGACACTCCAACCACCTCCGTGGCGCGCAGGCGGCGCGCCGACGACGCCTTTTCGCACGATAGATACAAACATCGTGCCCCGAATGTTCACGAAGAGGCAAAACGCAATTCATGCGCATGGAATCACGCGAGTTTTGCGCAATTCCTGCGATCTTGAGGCGTATCAGTTGATTCATTAGTCTCGAAGCCCAGTGCTCTTGGATCTCGGAGATCGAACGGAGCGGCGACGCCGCCTCGATCGAGCGTGGCAGGCGTTCGTCCAGCGAGGCGAGCTGGAACAGATCCGCCCCGAGATCGCGCGCTCCTGGACGCGGACGCGGCACTTCCACGGCGTCGATCCGGCGATGAGGCAGGCGCCGCTCCTCGGCGAGGAGGAGCTGGTCCGCCGCCGCGAGCAGAGCGACCTCCTCGAGATCGCGACGCCGGTGCTCGACGACTTCTCGACCCGGCTGCGCGAGCAGGGGCACGTGCTCGCGTTCTTCGACGGCGGCGGCTGCATGCTCGCGATGGGCGGCGACCCGGCCGTGATCGACCGCGTCACCGAGGCGAACTTCTGCCCGGGCGCGAGCTGGCGCGAGGACACCGCCGGCACGAACGGCCCCGGGACCGCGCTCGCGGAGCGCGGCGCGATCGAGGTGTTCGCGTCCGAGCACTACGTGCAGGCCTTCCAGGACTGGTCCTGCATCGCCGCGCCGATCGTCGTGCCGGGCGCGAGCGAGCCGCTCGGCGTCGTCGACATCACCGGGCCCTGGGACTCGCGCGAGCCGCAGGCGCTCCTCGGCGCCTCCGCCATCGCGTCGATCGTCGAGGAGCGGGTGCGCGCGATCCAGACGGTGCGCGCCGAGACGATCCGCTACGCGCTGCGCTGCGCGCGCGCCGCCGGC
>DASSQI010000275.1:0-10454 GCA_035702585.1 Anaeromyxobacteraceae bacterium | reverse complement strand
GACGCCCGGGTTCAGCGTCCGTCACCTCGCCGCCGAGGCGGAGGATCGCCGCAAGCGCGGCGAGACGACGCCGGCCGATCGGCGCGCGAGTGGCGAGGGCGGCGCCGGCGGAGGCTCGCCGCGGGGCACGCTGAGCTCCGGGACCGCCGCGGTGCCGCCGACGGGGCGGACCCAGGGCGTGTAGCCCTCGAGCGCTGCAGGACCTGGCCCTTCGACGCCGCGCGAGCCTCGCTCGCGCGGCGTTGCTGTTGTGTGCGGGCTACGAGCCGTGCCCCACGACTGGGCGCTCGTCTGCACCGCGCACAACCTCGTGAACCTCGCCAGGCGGGCAGCGCAGGCTGAGTCCGCGGCGCACGACCCCCGCGGGTGAGTTCACTTCTCCCAGCGACAGCGCACTGATAGTGAAGGGAGCCCCGGTGCACGAAACGGCGTGCCTTGGCACGCCGCCTCGATCGCGACGCGGACGCTCGAGGCACACGTGAGGCGCGGACGGCTCATCCTCGACGAGCCTACGAACCTTCGGAAGGCGCCGAGATCGAGCTCTTCGCTGCGCCTGTTGCGCCCGTCGGACGGCGCGCCGTAGTCTGCCCCGCCGTGCCCCAGAAGATCAGCACGCGGGAGTCGTTCCGGAGAGCGTTCACGAGCTGGCGCACCGGCGCCGTCACGATCCTCGCGTTCTCGTCGGGGCTGCCCCTCGGGATCGTCCTGTACGTCGTCCCGTACTGGATGCAGCAGGAGGGGATCGACATCAAGACGATCGGCCTCATCTCGGCCGCCCAGATCCCCTACGCGTTCAAGTTCGTCTGGTCGCCGCTCGTCGATCGATTCGCGCCGCGCTGGAGCCGCAAGCGAGGCTGGATCCTCATCGGCCAGGCGATGCTCGCCGTCTCGATCGGCGCGTTCGCCGTCTCGGCGGGCCGCCCCAGCGCAGGGCTCGTCGCGCTCCTCACGCTCGTGCTGTCGTTCGCGTCCGCGACGCAGGACATCGCCTACGACGCGTACACCGTCGAGGTGCTGAGGCCCGAGGAGCGCGGCGTCGCGGTGGGCGCCCGCAACGCGCTCGCACGCGCGGCGATGTTCGGGGGCAGGATCCTGAACACGGTCGGCGCCCGCGTCGGATGGGCGGCGTCGTTCGCCGCGGTGGCGCTGCTGTTCGCCCCGCTCGCTGCGGTTACCGTGAAGGCGCCCGAGCCCGAGGTCCCGCCGGCGCCGCCGCGGACGATGCGCGAGGCGGTCTGGGACCCGTTCGTCGGGTTCTTCCGCCACCACCGTGCGCTCGAGATCGCGGCGTTCCTCTTCCTCTACAAGTTCGCCGACAACCTCGCGAGCGCGCTCGTGTCGCCGTTCCTCGGCCTCAAGGGCTACAGCCCCGAGGCGATCGGCATCGGCCAGGGCACCGTCGGCATCGTGGGCAACGTCCTCGGGACGTTCCTCGGGGGCATCCTGGCGACGCCGCTGGGCCTGGGACGCGCGCTGTGGGTGTTCGGGCTCCTCCAGGCGGTCTCGAACCTCGGCTACGTCGCCATCGCCTCCTCCGAGCCCAGCCCGGTGCTCATGTACGGGGCCATGGCCATCGAGGCGGCGACGAGCGGGATGGGGACCGGCGCCTTCGGCATCCTCCTGCTCCGGCTGACGCAGCGCCGCTTCAGCGCGACGCAGTACGCCTTGTTCTCGAGCATCTTCGCGCTCGGGCGCACCTTCGCCGGACCGCCGGCGGGAGCGCTCGTGGACGCGATCGGCTGGCGGGACTTCTTCCTGTTCACGATCCCGGCGGCCATCCCCGGCCTCCTCATGCTGCAGCGGTTCGTGCCGTGGTGGGCGCGCGAGCTGCCGGAGGGCATCGAGGGAGAGGAGGAGCCCCCCGCGCGCGGGGAGCCGCTCTCGCGGCGCGGGGTGGTCGCTCGCGGCGTCGCCGGCGGGCTGGTCGGGACGGCCGTGGCGTACGTCGCGAGCGCGGTGCTCGTCGCGCTGAAGGCGATGCGCGGGAGCGCGGCCGGCTTCGACCTCCTCGCGGCGTTCGCGCGGCTCTTCCACCCGGTGCGCCCGGTCGACTGGGTCGACGTGGTGGGCCCGCCGGTCGCGGGCCTCGTGATCGGCGTCGCGGTCGCCGCGTACGTCGTCGCGCGCCGCGGTGTCGTCGCGCGCGGGGTCGCCCCGGCCGGCGCGTCTTGACGGCTGCGCGCCTGCTGACGCCCGTGGCGTCGCGGCCCGCAGCCGATGCCGTGAAGCCGCGCCGACTCAGCGGCGCGGGCGGACCGCCCCCGCGAACTCCGCCGGCGGGAGGGCGTTCAGCACCTCGTGCCGGCGGACGCCGCCGCGTCGCGCGGTGCCCACCGCGAAGCGCAGGAACTGCAGCGACGCGGGGGAGTGGGCGTCGACCGACAGCGTGAAGCGGAGCTGCCGCTCCCGCGCGGCCCGGATCCAGCGGGGCTCCATGTCGAGCCGTCGCGGATCTCCGTTCACCTCGACGGCCACGCGTCCGCTCGCGGCGGCAGCGTCGAGCACCTCCTCGACGCGGCACGCGATGGGCTCGCGCTCGCCGATGAGGCGCCCGAGCGCGTGGCCCCAGATCTTGAAGACCGGCGCCTCCATCGCGCGCACGAGGCGCCGCGTCATCGCCCGCTCGTCGAGCCGGTGGCGCTCGTGGATGCTCGCGATCACGACGTCGAAGCGCTCGAGGAGGCGGTCGGGCCAGTCGAGGGCGCCGTCCTCGAGGATGTCCGCCTCGGTGCCGCGGAGGAGCTTCACGCTGACCCGCTCCTGCACGCGCGCGATCTCGTCCCACTGCTGCTCGATGCGGTCGGGCGTCACGCCGCCCGCGTAGTGCGCGCGGCCGGAGTGATCGGTGATGGTGATGTACTCCATGCCCATCGCCTCCGCGGCGAGGGCCATGTCCTCGATGGAGGCGCGCCCGTCGGACCAGACCGTGTGGCAGTGGACCATCCCGCGGACGTCCTCGAGCCGGACCAGGTCCTCGAACCCGCGCCCCTCGAGAGCGGCCTCGATCTCGCCCTCGTCCTCGCGCAGCTCCGGCGGCACCGGCGCCATCCCGAGCGCGCGGTAGAGGTCGTCCTCCGTCGCGATCGGGACCTTCTCGCCTCCCTCGAGACGCGCGAGGCCCCACTCGCTGATCGTGTAGCCCCGGTCGCGCGCGAGGCCGCGCAGCCGGACGTGGTGCGCCTTCGCGCCGGTGAAGTGGTGCAGCGCGGTCGCGAAGTCCTCGGGCCCCACGATGCGGAGGTCCACCTGCAGCCCGTCCGCGAGCCTGACCGTCACCTTCGTGTCGCCGCGCGCGAGCACCTCCGCGACGAGCGGGAACTTCACGAAGTGCTCCGCGAGCGCGGCCGGCTCTCGGGACGCCGCGACGATGTCGAGGTCGCCGACGTCCTCGCGGAACCTCCGCAGCGAGCCGGCGAGCTCCGCCTGCAGCGTCGCCCCGGAGCGTTGCACGTGCGCGAGGAAGCGCTCCGCGATCGGCCACGCGTCGGCGAGCGGCCAGCGGCGGCCGGCGCCGCGCTCCGCCAGGCGCGCGATGCCCTCGAGGATCTTGCGCTCGGTCTTCTCCCCGAACCCCTTCACCTCGCGCACGCGGCCCGCCTCGCACGCGGCCTTCAGGTCGGCGACGCTCGCGACGCCGAGCGCCTCGTGCAGCAGGGCGATCTTGCGCGGGCCCAGCTCCGGGACGCGCAACAGGTCGATGACGCCCGGCGGGAACGCGTTACGGAGCCGCTCGAGCAGGGCGGTCTGGCCGGTCGAGTACAGGTCGGCGATCTTCTTCGCGAGCGCGTCGCCGATGCCGGGGATCTCGGTCAGCGCCTGGCGCGCGATGACGTCGCCGAGGTCGTCCTCGAGGGTCTCGAGCGCGCGCGCGCCGGTCTCGTACGCGCGGATCTTGAAGGGGTTCTCGCCCTCGAGCTCGAGCAGCTGCCCGATCTCGCGCAGGGCCCGCGCCACGCCGAACTTGTCCATCATCCCTGGCCCGATATACCTGCGGAGTGCGCGCGCCGCTCGGCCCAGCAGGCGTCGCGGAGCGAGCGATGCGCGCACGCGTCGAGCCACACGCTGCGGAGGTCGCATGAGCCACGTCGAGCACCGCGCCGAGGGACCGCGAGCGGTGAAGCTGTTCGTCGTCACCGCGTCCGACACCCGCGGCGAGGCGGAGGACGCCAGCGGGCGGTTCCTGCGCGACGCGGCGGCCGCGGCGGGCCACGCGCTCGTCGGATACCGCGTCGTGAAGGACGACCCCGACGCGATCCGCGCGGCGCTGGAGGAGGCGGGCCGTGCGGGAGCGGACGTCGTCGTCACGAACGGCGGCACCGGCGTCTCGGGGCGGGATCGCACCTACGAGGCCGTGACCGCGGTGCTGGAGAAGCGGCTCGACGGGTTCGGCGAGCTGTTCCGGATGCTCTCCTGGGCCGAGATCGGCAGCGCGGCGATGCTCTCGCGCGCCGTCGCCGGCACGTGGCAGGGGCGGGTCGTCTTCGCCGTCCCGGGTTCCACCGCGGCAGTGCGGCTGGCGTGGGAGAAGCTCATCGCCCCGGAGATCGGGCACCTCGTGCGCGAGCTCCGCAAGAACGGCTGAGCCAGGCGCCTCTCGCGCGCGTCCGAACACCGGCGCGCGATCACCTCCGAGGCCGTGCCGGTTCGACTCCGGCCCACGGACGCACTACATGTCCCGGGTGAGGTCCCCGTACCGCCTGTCCGCGCCGCGCGTCGCCGCCCTGCGTCCCGCGCTGGAACGCCTCGCGCGCACCACGGACGCGGCCGTCCGGATCGGCTACGACCCGGTGGAGATCCCGCGCCGCTACGCGGAAGCGTCGGACGCCGAGGTGACGGGGCTCGTCGCCGCGGCGCTGGCCTACGGGCGCGCCGACCTCTTCAAGCCGCAGATCGAGCGCGTGCTGGCAGCGATGGGGCCGCGGCCGGCCAGGTTCGCGGAGGACTTCGCGCGCCGCCCCGACACGTCCGCGTTCTCGGGCTTCAGGTACCGCTTCAACCGGCCCGAGGACGTCGCCGCGCTCGTCGCCGCGATCGGCCACGTCCGCGCCCTGTACGGCTCGCTCGGCGCGCGGTTCACGGCGCTGTTCGCCGGTGCGTCGGGGGAGGTGGATCCGGTCCGCGCCGCGCTCTCGCTCTTCGCGGACGAGCTCCGCACGGCGCCCCCGGCGACGGCGCTGCTCGCCTCGCGCGGTCGTCGCGGCTTGCTGCACCTCTTGCCCGACCCCCGGCTGGCGGGCGCGTGCAAGCGCTGGAACCTGTACCTCCGCTGGATGATCCGCGGCCCCGACGCGGTCGACCTGGGGCTCTGGCGCGGGGTGCCGCGCTCCGCGCTCGTCATCCCGCTCGACACGCACGTCCAGCGCATCGCGCGGAACCTGGGCCTCACCCGCCGCGCGGACGCCACCTGGCGCACGGCAGCCGAGATCACCGCCAGCCTTCGCGCGATCGACCCCGACGACCCGGTGCGCTTCGACTTCGCGCTGTGCCACCTCGGAATGAGCGGAGCGTGCCCGGCGCGCAGGGATGCCCGTCGCTGCGAGGTGTGCGAGCTGGCCGTCCGCTGCGACGCGCGCCGGCCGGCGCGGCCGACCCGGCGGCGCGCTCCGCGGCGCAAGGACCGCCCGCCCGACCCGCCGCCCCGGCGTCAGCGCGGGGCGACCGGCTCGACCGGGTAGCGGCAGCGGTACAGCTCGAACGTCGTGACGGGCATCCCTCGCCGCCGGACGACGAGGTTCGGCAGCTTCGTGAGCTCGTCGCAGATCTTCGCGCGGTCGCGGCACCACGCGCCGCGCTCGCGGCGATCGGTGACGAGGATCCCCTCGCGGCCGGCGATCTCGTCGGGCCGGAACCAGAGCCCGTACTGCAGCCCCTCCTCGCCCATCGCGTTCGACGACCAGGTCTCGGGCCGCCCCGGCAGGTAGTACGCGAGCGCGCTCGCCACCTTGAAGCCGCACCCGAGCACGAACGGCCGCGGCCGTACCTTGCGGCGCTCGGCGTCCACGCGCTGCGCCAGCTCCTTCCAGCCGAGCGTCGTGACCTGCTTCGCCGGGAACGGGAGGTCGGGGATGAGCACCGCGGCGTGCAGGTAGGCGGACCCGAGCGCCGCCGTCGCCGTCGCGACCAGCGCGAGGCCGCGGCGCGACCGCAGGTCCTCGAACAGGAACCCGGCTGCAGCGACGATTGCGACGGCGTACCCCGGCGCCGCCCAGTTGCCGCGCACCCACGTGAACGGCGACAGCGCGAGGAACAGCGCAAGCGGCGGCAGCGCGAAGGCGGCGCACAGCCGCATCGCGAAGTCGGGGCGCTTCGCGGCCGCCACCGCGGCGACCCACACGACGCCGCCGAGGATGGGCGTGACGAGCAGCGCCTCGAGCCCCAGGAAGCGCATCAGCGGGTCGAGGCTCGGCGGCCCGAGGCCGGCGACGCGACCCACGACCTGGAACGAGAAGCTCACCCAGTCGTGGCGGGCGTTCCAGGCGATGACCGGCGCGAACATCGCGACCGTGAGCGCGAACCCGGCCCAGGGCCACGGGCCCCGCAGCAGGCGGCGGCCCCTCGCGTCGACGAGCAGTGCCGCCAGGATCTGCGGCGGCAGCAGCCAGCCGGTGTACTTGCCGAGCGTCGCGAACCCCGCCGCGGCGCCGGCGGCGAGCAGCCACGCGCCGCGCTCCTCCTGGACCGCCCTCGCGGTGAAGTACAGCGCCGCGAGCCAGCCCGCGAGCAGCGGCCCGTCCGGCGTGATGATCGACTGCCCGAGCGAGAAGATCGGCGTCGCGAGCGCCACCGCCAGCGCCGCCACGGCCGCGGCGGGCCCGAACAGCCGCCGGGCCGCGTGGAACAGGAACAGGGCCGCGACGGCGGCGTAGAGCGCTGCGGCGAGCCGGATCGCGCGCTCGGACTCGCCGAACAGCTCGGTGGCCGCGCGGATCGTCCAGGCGGCGAGGGGCGGGTGGTCGAAGTAGGAGACGTCGAGGTGGCGCGAGAACTGCCAGTAGTACGCCTCCTGCGGCGAGAGCTGCACGCGGCCCGACCACCAGACGTGGAACGAGATGCTCGCCGCGACGAGCAGGAACGCCAGGACCGTGGGGCTGCGGCGGATCAAATCCTTCGCGCGGTCTGGTGGAGCTCGAGGACGATGTCGCCCTCCTTGAAGACGCGCACGGTCCCCGTGGTCTGGGAGACGGTGATGGCGATCGCCTTGGTGTCCATGGAGATCGCGGCCGCCGCGCTGTGGCGCGCGCCGAGCCCGAGCGGCAGCTTCGGGTCCTTCGCCGAGACCTGCAGGTACCGGCCCGCGGCGAGGACTACGCCGTCCTCGCGGATCACGAACGCGCCGTCGAGCACGGCGAAGGTCTTGATGGCGTCCTTGATCGGCGGATCCAGCGCGTTGCGATCCGCCTCGCTCACGCCCTGGAACGGGTTGAGCGTGAGCTGGCGGCTCTTCTCCATGACCGCGGTCGAGTCGCCGATGACGAGGATCGTGCCGGTCGGATGGCCCTCGTAGCCCTGCGCGCCGATCTCCATCGCCGCGTGGATGAGGGCCTCGACGACCTGCGAGCTGAACTCGGGCGGCAGGCCGATCGTGTCGATCCGGATCTGCTCCTGCTCCTCGTCGCCGAGGCGGACGCGGATCAGGGTGTCGAGGTTGCGCTCGGCGCCCTGGCCCGCGATCGCGAGGATCGTGTCGCCGTCCTTCACGAGGCCGTCGCCCCGGCAGGCGACCAGGGCGACCTTCACCTTCTCGACGCGGGAGTACTCGTACGGCGGGATGACCACCACGAGGTACTTCCTCGCCAGGAGCTGGCGCGCGATCGCGTCGTCGGTGACGGCGTAGACCAGCTTCTTCTTGATCGGCCGGCCGCGGAGCTCAGAGGGGAGCAGCGGCTCGTTGCTCACGACGAGCAAGCGATCGACCTCGGTGCGGGACGCCAGCACCAGCGCAGCGCGCGTGAACTCACGCTCGAACTTGCCGTCGCCCATGGAGCGCAAGCATCGGGCCAAGCAAGGTTGGTTTCAAGAACTCGCACGTCGAACGCGCCGATAGTCAAGAACCGGCGGCGTCCCAGCTCGCCTTGACACCATGGGTGCGGGCCGACTACCTTGCCGCTCCTTTCGAAAGGACCCAGGCAGGTTTTCGAACGCGCGAGGTGGGGCGTGAACAAGAAGGATCTCAAGCGGTTCAAGGGAATGCTCGAGGAGTCCAAGCGGCAGCTCCTTGCGTCCGCGCGCAAGACGCTCACCGAGGAGTCGAGCTTCGACACCGACGATCTCCCCGACGAGATCGACCAGGCGTCGAGCGAGTACACCCAGTCGATGATCTTCCGGCTCAGGGATCGCGAGAAGTTCCTGCTCGCGAAGATCGACAAGGCGCTCGCTCGCATCGAGAGCGGGACGTTCGGCATCTGCGAGAAGTGCGAGGAGGAGATCTCGGCCAAGCGCCTGGAGGCTCGTCCGGTGACCACCCTCTGCATCCGCTGCAAGGAAGAGCAGGAGCAGAAGGAGCGCAGCTTCGGGTAGGAGCTGGCGTGCGAGCCTGCGGCAACCTGCGGCCGGGTCCTTCAGGGACTCGGCCGCCTCCGTTTCAGGCGATCGTCTCGATCCGGAGCAGCTGGCTGCCGACGAGGATCTGGTCGCCCGCCCGGACGGCCTCGCCCTCGCCGATGCGCACGAACGTTCCGTTCGAGCTCCCGAGGTCCTCGAGGACGGCCTGGTCGGACTCGATGGTGAGCCGCGCGTGCCGCGCCGACACGGAGCGGTCGGCCGGGAACGAGACGTCGCCGATATCGCGGCCGAGCACGTTCGCGCCGCTGCGCAGCGGGAACACGCCCTTGGCGCGGCCGTCCGGCCAGAGCTGCACGAGCAGGCCGGCGCCGGTCGCCGGGTCCACGCCGTTGCTCAGCTCGATGCGCAGCCGCTGACGACCGAGCCTGATCTCCGCGGAGCTCCGGAGCGCCTTCGCGCCGCGCAGGCGCAGGAAGGTGCCGGCGCGCGAGCCCAGGTCCTCCACGAGGGCCTCGTCCCCGCGAGGCGTGAACCTGACGTGGGCGGGGGCCGCGGCGGACTCGTCGAGCATCAGCGCCGCGGCGCGCCCGCAGACGAGGGGCTCCGGACCGATCGCGCGGGTGGCCGAGATCGTCCCGTCGGGGCGGACCACCACGATGCGCAGCGTCGGCGCGGCCTCGACCGAGCCCGGCGGCGGTGGTGGAACGAGCACGCTCGCGCGCGCGTCGGCGCCGGGCGTTGCGCTGGCGGCGGCCCCGAGCGGCTGGCCGCAGGCCGTACACCACGCATTTCCCGGCTCGTGGAAGCTGCCGCAGGCGCGGCAGACGAGCCCGACCCCCGCCGGTATCGCCGGGCGCGCGTCGGCGCCGCAACGGCGGCAGTCCCGGGCGGTGAGGTCCAGCGCGGCTCCACATCGCGGACAGTCGAGCACGAGAGTTCTCCCGCGACCGGTCTAGCGCGGGGGCGGCCGCGTACTCAAGCGCGCCGCGTCGTCGCACGCCGCAACCACCTCATCGCACCCGCAGGCGAGTGCGCGCGGTTGTGCACCGCGTTACGCCTTGAGGTGCGGAGCTTGCTAGGCCTGATTCCCAACGATACGCTGCTTTTTCGGTCCCTTTGCTCAGGTTGAACGACATCCTCGAACGGGTCTCCGGCTACAGCGCCGGCGCGGACCTCGACGTCATCAAGAAGGCCTACGTCTATTCGGCGAAGGTTCACCAGGGCCAGATCCGCAAGTCCGGCGAGCCGTACCTGATCCATCCGCTCGAGGTCGCAGGGATCCTCGCGGAGATGCGGCTCGACGAGGCGTCGATCGTCACGGGCCTGCTCCACGACACGATCGAGGACACCCTCGCCACGCGCGAGGACATCGAGGATCTGTTCGGGGCCGAGATCGGCGAGCTCGTCGAGGGCGTCACGAAGCTGTCCCAGTTCACCGCCGGTAACACCCACGAGGAGAAGCAGGCCGAGAACTTCCGCAAGATGGTCGTCGCGATGGCGAAGGACATCCGGGTCCTCCTGGTGAAGCTCGCCGATCGCACGCACAACATGCGGACGCTCGACTACATGCACCCCGACAAGCAGGAGCAGATCGCGCGCGAGACGCTCGACATCTACGCGCCGCTCGCGAACCGCCTCGGGATCCAGTGGATCAAGAGCGAGCTCGAGGACCTGTCGTTCAAGTACCTGAACCCGAGCGCGTCGAAGGAGCTCTCGGAGAAGGTCGAGGCGCGCGCGAAGGAGCGCGACCGCTTCATCGCCGACGTGGTCCGCATCATCCAGGACAAGCTCCAGGCGAGCGGCATCGACGGCGAGGTCTACGGGCGCGTGAAGCACCTGTACTCGATCTGGCGCAAGATGCGCGTCCAGTCGGTGGACTTCGAGCAGATCCACGACGTGATCGCGTTCCGCGTGATCGTGAAGGACGTCGCGCAGTGCTACGAGTCGCTCGG
>DASSQI010000274.1:0-11471 GCA_035702585.1 Anaeromyxobacteraceae bacterium | reverse complement strand
CACGGTCCTGAACGACGACGGCCTGTCGAAGCTCCGCATCAGCGGCACCTACCGCGCGGCGCTCAAGAACGGCCAGGCCGGTGACGCGAAGGAGTACATCCAGGACAAGCTGCGCAGCGCGGTGTGGCTCATCCGCTCGATCCACCAGCGGCAGCGGACGATCTACAAGGTGACCGAGTCGATCGTGAAGTTCCAGCGCGACTTCCTCGACAAGGGGATCGCGCACCTGAAGCCGCTCATCCTCCGCGACGTGGCCGAGGACATCGGGATGCACGAGTCGACCGTCTCGCGCGTCACCACGAACAAGTACGTCCACACGCCGCAGGGCATCTACGAGCTCAAGTTCTTCTTCAACTCCGCCATCAACAAGACCGGCGGCGACGAGATCGCCAGCGAGGCGGTGAAGAACCACATCAAGCAGATCGTCGCAGCCGAGGACGCGAAGCACCCGCACTCGGACCAGAAGATCGTCGAGCTGCTGCGCGGCCAGAACATCGAGATCGCGCGACGCACCGTGGCGAAATACCGCGAAGTGCTCGGGATCCTGCCGTCCTCGAAGCGAAAGAAGTACTTCTAGCCGCCCCGGCGCAGGGCCCCTCGCGATCGAGGGGTACCCTCTGGGGCGCCGCTTTACGACCCCGGGCCGATGGGCGCTATGATCGTTCCGGGCATGCTGCCCCGTGTGACACCGGCCGCGGTGCGCTGGCCCTCGGATCGAGGGCCGGGCCGCGGCCGATGTATTTCAGGCGGTCCCCCCGCGAGGAGGAGTTCATGCAGGTGAACATCACCTTCAGGCATCTCGAGCCGACGGCAGCCCTCAAGGCCTATGCGCGAGAGAAGGTGGAGCACATCCAGCGTTACGTCGACCGAGCGACCGACGCGCACGTCGTGCTGTACGTCGAGAACCTCGAGCACAAGGTGGACATCAACCTGAAGGCGGGGCCGTTCCTCGTGCGAGGCGAGGCGAAGAGCGAGGACATGTACGCGTCGATCGACCTCGCGACCGACAAGATCGAGCGGCAGCTGAAGAAGCACAAGGAGAAGCTGAAGGACCACAAGGTCGCCACGCCGGCGAACGGCTGGAAGCCGGTCGAGGTGCGGCACGAGGTGTTCGACTTCCAGAAGCACCCGAGCGATCGCGTCGTGAAGTCGAAGACGTTCGAGGCGAAGCCGATGTCGCTCGACGAGGCCATCCTGCAGATGGACCTCATGAACGGCAGCTTCTTCGTGTTTCAGAACGCGAGCGACCGCGCGATCAACGTGGTCTACAAGCGGGATGACGGGAACCTGGGCCTGATCGAGGCCCGAGCGCCGTAGCGCGCCCTCCGGCGCGCCCCGGGTCCTCGGGACGAAACCAGCCCCGCCTCCCGCGAATCCCGCGGGGAGCGGGGCTGGTTGCCGTCTTGCCCCTGCGTTATCACCTGTGTTAGCGACTCGCGGTCGGCGCTCTCATGAAGCTCATCGAGTTCCTCCAGCCCAGCGCTGTCCTGGGCGACCTTACCGGAGCCACGGCCCAGGCCGTGCTGGTGGACCTGTGTCGCCCGATCTCGGCGGCGCGCCGCGTCGACAACCAGCGGCTGCTCGACGTGCTCCTCGAGCGCGAAAAGCTCGGCTCGACCGGCATCGGCGACGGCGTCGCGATCCCCCACGGCAAGGTCCCCGGGCTGCCGGCGCTGACCGCCAGCTTCGGCCGGTCTCGGCAGGGCGTGGACTTCAAGGCGATCGACGGCAAGCCGACGTACCTGTTCTTCGCGCTGTTCGCGCCCGAGAACTCGGCCGGGCTGCACCTGAAGGCGCTGGCGCGCATCTCGCGTATCTTCAAGAGCGCGGCGTTCCGCGAGGCGATCCTCGCCGCGGACGACGCCGCCGCGATGTACCGCCTCGTCGAGCAGGAAGACGCGAAGTACTGACGTCCGCAGCCGGCAGCTCCCCGGCGCCGGCGCCCGACCCATAACCCGCCGCACCGGACCGCGCGCACGCACCGGACCGAGAGTACCTGCGTGACGCCCGCGCCCGGGGGGGACCAGACCGAGAGTCCGGTCGGTGTTCGGCGTCTTGCAGGTCGCCGATCACCAGCGACGGCAACGATCCTGACGCACGTTGGTGCCACCGGACGGACGTCGCCGCGGCGCCGGGAGCGGCGCTGCGGGATCAGGTTGTGAGGGGGAGAAGTCGAAGAGAGGGTTCGAATCCGCGCGCTACGCGAATCCGGCGCACGGTACGCCGTGCAACACGCGCAACAGGTAGGTGCCTGCTGGAAAGACGACACCGGTCTCGCCGGCGCGTCGCCTGGCGAGCGCGGCCCGATACTCCCGCACGAACTCCTTCAAGGACTCGAGCATCTTGATTCGCGTCGCCGGGTTCTTCGCAGCGACGCGCGGATTCAGGTTCCGCCGCGGCTCCTTCGAGCGCGGTCGCGCCGTCGGCTTCTGCCTCAGGACGCGCACGGCACCCTGAAACTCGTTCCTGAACCGCCGTGCAGCCTCTTCTTCATGCGCCTTCACCGCCGCGGTGACGTGCTCGCGGAACTCCTCCGCCGACGCGAACCCGGCGGGAACCGTGAGCTCGAGCTCCACGCTCTCCGGCATCGCGCCGTTCTTCGCAAAGAACGGCAGCTGCGGGCGCTTCACCACGTTTGGACCGGCGCCGATGCGCGCGGGGTCCGACCACACTCCCGGCCACAGATGCCCGTGACGGACGAGTCCCGCCTTCACCGGGTTCGCAAGGATGTACGCAGCCTCCTTGACGATGTCCTCCGGGGAGACGAGCCGAACGGCGCTGTAGCTTCCGGGCGCCCAGAACGACTCCCAGTGAGACAGGGTCGAGTTGATGACGCGGGCAACCAGCGAGTCGAGGTACTGGTGGAACTGCGGCAGCCGCGCCTCGGGGTCCGTCACCAGAAGATGCAGGTGGTTGGACATGACGCAGAACGTGTGCAGACGGATGCCGTACCGCCGCGCCGCGACCGCGAGCAGGTACGTGAAGACCTCGTTCGTCGTCTTCGACGGGCGAAGCAGGTACTGCCGCTGCGCGCATCTGCGCGTGACGAGGTAGACGGATCCCGGAAGAACCTGGCGCGGTGCGGTCATGGGCCGCCGAGGAGCAGCGGGCATGCCGCCGGCTGACGCGCGGATCGCGCCCTCTTCGTCGCATGGACCGGCCGAATGGCGGACCCATGGTCCGCCGATCGTTACTCTGGGTCCGGTCGCGGGTCAGTGGTTGACGCGGTGGAACAGGCGGTCCCACCGGAGGCCGTTGGGGCCCCACGAGGCGAGGGCCATCCAGGCGCGGCCCTTCACGCGGCCGACGGGGACGGGGCCGAAGACGCGGCTGTCGGCGGAGTGGTCGCGGTGGTCGCCCGCGAGCCACACGTGGCCCGCCGGGACCGACTGGGCGGGCACGTCGCCGCAGTGCAGGTACGGCGTGCAGTACGAGAGGTACTGGTGCTGCCCCAGCGTCTCCCGGAACGCGACGCAGGGCTCCTCGCGCCACGCGCCGGCCTCGCTGCGGTTCCAGTACGTGCAGGCCCCGGGGATGCGCTCCCGCGGCGCCGGCTTTCCGTTCACGACGAGCGCGCCCTCGACGATCTCGACGGTGTCGCCCCCGACCGCCACGACGCGCTTGATGAGGTCGTCGTCGCGCGCGTTCCCGGGGGGCGCGAGGAGCACCACGATGTCGCCGCGCTCGGGCGTCGACCAGGTGGCCTGCGCGGTGGCGGTGAACGGCAGCCGAGCGCCGTACGCCCACTTCTCGACGATGACGTAGTCGCCGATCTGCAGCGTCGGGATCATCGAGCCGGACGGGATGTAGACCGCCTCGAACAGGAACGTGCGGAAAGCAAGCACGGCGAGGATGGTCACGACCCAGCCGCGGATCTCCTTCTTCAGCTTCTCTCGGTCCACTCCCCGTCCCTCGCTGCGGCCTGCGGCGCTACGCCTATTCCGTCCGCATCGCCTCGACCGGATCGAGCCGGCTGGCGCGGACGGCGGGGTAGATGCCGAACACGATGCCGCAGCCCGTCGCGGAAGCGAGGGAGAGTACCACCGCCCATGCCGGGACGCTCGCCGGAATCTGCACGATCTCCCGCGCGCCGTAGGCGACGCCGGCGCCGAGCAGCACCCCGAGCACGCCGCCGAGGAGCGACAGCGCGATCGCCTCGACGACGAACTGCGCGAGGATGCGGCGCCGCCGCGCACCGAGGGCCATTCGGACGCCGATCTCGCGCGTCCGCTCGGTGACCGACACCAGCATGATGTTCATGATGCCGATGCCCCCGACGAGGAGCGACAGCGCGCAGATGCCGAAGGTGGCGGCGGCGATCATCGCGGCGAGCTGGTTGAACGTCCCGGACAGCGACTCGTTCGAGAAGATGTCGAAGTCGTTCTCCTCCCAGCTCTTCACGCCGCGCATCCGACGCAGCGCCATGATCACCTGGTCCTGCGCGCGCGCCGCGTCGTCCGGGCTCGTGGCCTGGATCGCGATGTTGTGGTTCGTCACCTTCCCGAGCACCTGCGCGGCGGCGTCGATCGGGACCACCACCCACGCGTCGCGCGACTCGCCGAACGTCGCGCCGACCCGCTCCGCGACGCCGACGACCTCGAAGGCCGCGCTGCGGATGCGGATCTCCTTCCCCAGCGGATCCTCACCGGGGAAGAGCAGGTCGGCGATGTCGGCGCCCACCACCGCGACGCGGCGCCCGAGCGCCGTGTCGACGTCGGAGAAGAACCGCCCGCGGGCGACGACGACCGCGTTCGCGTGCTCGTAGTCGGGGACGCCGCCGCAGAGCTGCACGTTCGGCTGCGTCGACCGCTCGCGCGTCCAGACGCGGACCCGCTCGCGCTGCCACGCCTCGATCGACACGCGCGCGACGAGCGGCAGCGCGCGGAGCGCCTCGCCCTGCTCGCGGGTCAGGTCCTTGCGCTTCTCGTACTTGCGCCGGTCCTGGTGGCCGATCTGCATCGCTGGCCACTTCTGCACCTGGAACGTGCCCGCGCCGAGCTGCGACAGGTCGCTGTTCACCTTGAGGCGCAGCCCCTCGGTGAGCGCCATCATCGCGACGACCGTGGTCCCGCCGATGACGATGCCGAGCAGCGTGAGGAGCGAGCGCAGCGGGTTCGCGCGCAGCGTCGCGAGCGCCATGCTCAGGGTGTCGAGGAGCGACGTCATTCCCAGCGCAGCGCCTCCACCGGATCGAGGTTCGCCGCGCGCCACGCAGGCCAGGAGCCGAACACGAGCCCGACCGCGCCGCTGAAGCCGAGCCCGAGCGCGATCGCGGACGGCGTTATCGTGGCCGCGAGCGGCGTCAGCATGGCGACGAGCTGGGCGACGGTGAGCCCGAGCGCGGTGCCGATCGCGCCGCCGAGCGCCGCGACGATCGAGGACTCGACCAGGAACTGCATCAGGATCGTGCGGCGGCGCGCCCCGAGCGCGCGGCGGACGCCGATCTCTCGCGTCCGCTCGTGCACCGAGACGAGCATGATGTTCATGATCCCGATGCCGCCGACGATGAGCGTGATGACGCCGACGCCGAGCGCGACGCCGTACAGCGCGCCCGTCAGGCTCTCGTACACCTTCACGAACTGGTCCTGGCGGTTCAGGTTGAAGTCGTCGGGCTTCTCCGGCGCCACCGCGCGGACGCGCCGCAGGATGCCGGTGAGCTCGTCCTCGAGCGCCTGCATCTGCCCGGGGTCGGTCGCGACGGCGATCGCGATGGAGCGCTTGTCGCCGAAGATCCGCTGGAACGTCGTGTAGGGGAGCAGGACGACGTTGTCCATCGAGACCATCCCGAGCAGCCGCCCGCGACGGTCCAGCACGCCGACCACGTCGAAGCGGCGCCCCGCGAGCTTCACCGTCTGGCCGATCACGGACCCTGCGCCCGATCCGGGGAAGAGCTGGTCGGCCACGTCGGCGCCGAGCACCACCGCGGGCCGCGCGAGCGCGACGTCGCTGTCGGCGAGGAAGCGGCCCTCTCGCAGCGTGCCGCCGCCGGTGAGCATGTACTGGGCGTTCGTCCCGTTCACCTGGACGTTCTCGGCCTCGCGCCCCTCGCGCGTGACGGTGCCGCGCGCGAACGTCCACGGGGCGACCGCGGTCGCGAGCTTCGAGTCCCGCTGGATCGCCTCGAGCTCGAGCTTGCTGATGTTGCGCCGGTTGCGGAGCTTCCAGCGGTCGTCGTTGAGGCTCACGAAGGGCCACTTCGCCACGTAGACGGTGTGCGCCCCGAACGTGGAGACCTGCGCCGCGACGCTCTGGTTCAGCCCCTGGACGATGGCGACGATGGCGATGACCGTCATCACCCCGATGACGATGCCGAGCGTCGTGAGCGACGAGCGCAGGCGGTGCGCCGCGAGCGTCCCGAAGGACATCCGCAGCGACTCGAACAGCTCCGCGAACGCGCGCCGCGCCGCCCTCCTCATGCGCTCACCACCTGGGGCACGCCGATCGTCGCCACCTCGCGGCCGGGGCCGTCGGCGATGACGCGGCCGTCCGAGAGCCGGATCGCGCGCGGGCAGCGCGCCGCGAGGCGCGGCTCGTGGGTGACGAGCACGATGGTGTGGCCGCGCGCGTGCAGCTCGCCGAACAGCCGCATGATCTCCTCGCCGGTGGCCGTGTCGAGGTTGCCGGTGGGCTCGTCCGCGAGCAGCAGCGACGGGTCGCCGACGAGGGCGCGGGCCACGGCGACGCGCTGGCGCTGACCACCGGAGAGCTCGTTCGGCCTGTGGTGCATGCGCGACGCGAGCCCAACCGCCACGAGCGCCTCCTCGGCCCGCTCACGCCGCTCGCGCCGCGGCATCCCGCGGTACACGAGCGGCAGCTCGACGTTCGCGAGCGCGGTCGCGCGCGGCAAGAGCTGGAACGTCTGGAAGACGAAGCCTATCTCGCGGGTCCGCAGGTCGGCCAGCGCGTCGTCGGAGAGCCCCTGCACGTCGGCGCCCCTGATCCGGTAGCGACCGCCCGACGGCGTGTCGAGGCAGCCGAGGATGTTCATGAGCGTCGACTTGCCCGAGCCCGACTGGCCGACCACCGCGACCCACTCACCCCGCTTGATGGCGAAGGAGACGCCGTCGAGCGCGCGCACCTCCTCGCCGCCGACCTCGTAGATCCGCGTGAGCGCCTCGACCTCGAGGAGCGCGGGCTCCGCGGACGCGGCGGCGAGGGCGTCGGTCACGAGCGGCCCCCGCGCTTCGCGCCGCCCTGCTCCTCCTGCTTCACCGACTTCCCGTCGCGCAGCTCGCGCGAGAGCGCACGGTACGGGCCGACGATGATCTGCTCGCCCGGCTTCACGCCGCTCACGATCTCGATCTCGTCCTCGCTGGCGAGCCCGATCTCGACGAGCCGCGCCTTCGCGACGCCGTCCTCGGCGACGAACACGAGCTTCTTCATCTGCTCGCGGCGGCGCGGCGCCGTGCCCGATGGCGTCCCCGTCGCCGCGGAGGCGGCCGCCGCACCCGGCGGCGGCCCCGCAGGAGCCTCGCCGGGCTTCTCGGGGCCGGCTGCGAGCTCGCGCTCGGTGCGGACGGTCACGGCCGCGAGCGGCACGACGACCGCCTTCTCGCGCCTCTCGGTCGAGATCGTCGCCTGACCGCTCATGCCCGGCAGCGCGCCCGGCACCTCCTCGGTGAGCGCCAGCCGGACCGGGAACGTCGTGACCTCGGCCTCGGTGTTCGGGTTCTTCACGTTCGCGTTCTTCGCGATCTCGATGACCTCGGCCTTCCACTTCCGATCCGGCAGCGCGTCGACGTCGACCTCCGCCGGGTTCCCCTCGCGCAGGTGCACCACCTCGTGCTCGCCCACCTCGATCTTCATCTCCATCGAGGAGAGCGTCGCGATCGTGACGATCGGGTCCTCGTTGAGCTCCGACCCGCGCACGCGCTCGCCGACCTGCTTGTGGCGGGTGACGACGACGCCGCTCATGGGCGCCGTGACGGTCGAGAACGACAGGATGTGGCGCGCCTCGGCGAGCCCGGCGGAGGCCTGCGCGATGCGCTCGGAGGCGGCGTCGGCGCGGGCCTTCTCGGTGCTGAGCTCGGCCTCGGCGCGCTCGAGCTCGGCGGTGCTCGCGTTCCCGGTCTGCGCGAGGCGGCGCATCCGCGCGAGGTCTCCCTCCAGGCGCGAGATCACCGCGCGCTGGCTCGCGAGGTCCGCGCGCGCGGTCGCCTCGGCCGCCTCCTCGCGCTTCACCGTCGCGGCGTAGCGGCGGGCCTCGATGCGCCCGATGAGGTCGCCCTTCTTGACGCGGTCGCCCTCCTGCACCGCGAGCTCGAGCAGGTCGCCGGAGATGTTCGACGACACCTTCACGGTCGTCGCCGCCTGGAGCTTGCCGGCGCCGGTGATCTTGCGCGTGATCGGCCCCTCGCGCGCGGTGGCGAGCTGCACCGGTGTCGGCGGCTCCGGCCGCGGCCGCAGCGACGCGACGACCGCGGCCACCACCGCGACGCCGAGGAGGATCGCGATCGTGCGCTGCTTCCAGCTCATCTTCACCGGTCGTGCGCGGGGCGTGACGGGCCGCGCGGGCGCCTCGGGGGTCGCGGTGCTGTCGTTCATGGGGCGTGCAGGTTCCATGTGTCTCACTCCGTGACGCCGCCAGCGGCGCGGGAGAGGTCGGCGCGCGCGACCGCGTGGTCGATGCGCGCCGACACGAAGGTGAGCCGCGCCTGCGTGAGGCGCAGCGTGGCGTCGCGGACCTCGAGCTGGGTCGTGGCGCCGGCCTCCCAGCGCTCGCGCGCGAGCCGCTCGCCGAGCTCCGCCTGCGCGACGGCGTCGGCGGCGAGGCGCGCGGCGCGCTGCTGCGCGATGACGTTCGCGCGGGCGTTCGCGAGCTCGGCCGAGACGTCGAGCGTCGCCTGCTCGAGCTCGAGGCGCGCCCGCCGCTCGGAGGAGGACGCGCGCTGGACCCCGGCGCTGGTCTCGCGGCCGGAGAAGACGTTCCACGACAGGACGAGCCCCGCGTTCGCCGAGTACTGGCGCGTGGGGTCGCCGAAGACGCCGTCCGAGCCGAACAGCTCCTGGCCGGCGCGCGAGTAGCTCGCCTGCGCGGCGAGCGTGGGCCAGTAGCCTGCGCGAGCGGTGGTGACGTCGCGCCCCGCGGCGCGCGCGAGCTCGACCTGCGCGGCGAGCAGCGGTCGCCGCTCTCGGGCGCGCGTCAAGAGGACGTCGACCGGGGGCGGCTCGCCCTGCGCGGCCGCTCCCGCACCGCTGAGCTCCGCGGGAGGGACTGCCTCGATGTCCATCGTCGCGTCCTGCCCGGTCGCGACCGCGACCGCGGACTGGGCCTGCGCGATCCGCGCGCGCTGCGTCTCGACCTGGATGAGGTCGTTCTGGAGGCTGAGCTGCGCCTGGACCACGTCCGAGCGCGGCCCACGCCCGGCGGCGAACAGCGCCTCCGCGCGCGTGACGAGCTCCTGGTCGCGGCGCGCCGTCTCCTCGAAGACTCGCAGGCTCTCCTGCGCCTTCACGAGCTCGTAGAACCTGTTCGTCACGTCGAAGGCGACCGCGAGGCTGCGCTCGTCGACGCCGCGATCGGCGGCGCGCTCACGCAGGCGGGCCGCGGCGATGCGGCTCGTGTTCGCGAACCCGTCGAAGATCGGCTGGCGCAGCGTGGCGCCGAGGTCGTAGTCGGCGAAGTCGCTCGCCGGCGTCGCGACCGACTGCTGCTCGAACCCGACGATGTTGCCGGTCGCGGGGTCGGTCACGGGGACGACGCGCACCTGCGTCGTCCCGCCGAGGAAGCTCCGGCCGAAGCGCGCCGAGACGTCGAGCCTCGGCAGGACGCCGGAGTACGACCCGTACGCGTCCGCTGCGGCGGCGGCGCGGTCCTCGCGCGCGACCGCGAGGCTGCGGTTCTGGTGCGCGGCGAGCGCGAGCGCGTCGTCGAGCGTCATGGGAACGGCGAGCGCCGCGGCCGGCGCGGAGAGGAGCAGGGCGAGCAGGATGCGCATCAGGATCTCGGTGCCAGCGCCGGCAGCGCGACGTCTGCGACGGCGATCAGCGCGACGAAGAGGATTGCGACGACGACGGCGGCGCGGCGGGCCGACACGCGCGCCGCCGCGGTCATGCCGATCGCGAGGAGCACCGCGCACCACGCTCCGAACAGGTCCAGGCCGGCAGCGGCCCCGGCGAGCGGCGCCGGCGCGCCAGGCGGGACCAGCACCGCGAGGCTCGAGGGGAGGAGGTGCGCCGCGTCGGACGGCGGGATGCTCCCGCGGACGAGGGCCGCGGGGATCGCGAGCAGGTCGCGCAGCGCGAGCGGGAGCACGGCGATGGCCGCGACCGCGGTCGAGTCCGCGAACGTCGGCCGCCCGCCCGCGACGCGGAACGCGAGGAACGCCGCGAGGGCAATCCCGAGCGCGCGCAGCGCCGGCACGAGCAGCGCCTTCGACCACGCTCCGACCCGCGCGAGCTTCACGTCCGTCGCGACCGCCTCCTCGAGGGCGTGGGGTGTCATCTCGGCGGCGCCGGGCCCCATCGAGACCTTCAGGTCGGCGGCGCGAGCGTAGTCGACGCGCGGGATCACCACGGCCGCCGCGAGCAGCGACATCAGCGTGACCGCCGCGAGCCCCGCGACGAGGCTGCGCCGCGACGGGACCGCGGCGAGCGTCCGTCCCGGACGGATGAGCGATCGTGCGACGTCGAGATGGGCGAGCATGAGTCTCCCTGGACGGACCCCCGTACGCGGAGGGCGGATATGTATTTCATCGAGGCGGCGGCTCCAACCCGGGGAGGGGCCCGGCAGGGGTGGCGAGAGTCGCACGGAAGGGTGGTCCCCACCCGGCCGTGCGGCAGCGATATCGGAGGGGGCATCGTTCGGGCATGGACCTCGACAAGCTGCCCCCGCGCGGGGATGGCGGGGCTATCCACGTCGTCGTCGAGTCGCCGCGCGGCTCGACCCAGAAGCTGAAGTGGCTCCCGGCGCCGGGCGTGTTCCAGGCGCAGCGCCCGCTGCCGCTGGGGTTCTCGTATCCCTACGACTGGGGGTTCGTGCCCGGCACGCAGGCGGAGGACGGCGATCCCGTCGACGCGCTCGTGGTGTGGGACGCCTCGAGCTGGCCGGGAGTGGTGGTCCCGAGCCGGCCCATCGGGCTGCTCCAGCTCGAGCAGAACGCCAGGCGCGGCGATACGTCGCAGCGGATCCGCAACGACCGCCTGCTCGTCGTCCCGGTGAAGGACCCTCGCGGCGCGTGGGTCCGCAGCTTCGAGGATCTGCCCGCCCGCTCGCGCGAGGAGATCGCGCTCTTCTTCACGTCGGCGGTGTTCTTCGAGGGGAAGGACCCGAAGATCCTCGGGTGGGCGGGGCCCGACGCCGGCGACGCGCTCGTGGAGCGCTGGCGGAAGCGGTAGCGGCGTGGCGCGGCCGACGGAGGTGCCGGGGCTCGGCCCCGAGACGCCCCGCAGCGTCGCGGGCCCACTCGTCGTCGCGGCGCGGCTCGCGGACGTGCGGCGCCACGAGGCCGGCGTGGCGCAGCGGCTCGATC
>DASSQI010000273.1:0-3192 GCA_035702585.1 Anaeromyxobacteraceae bacterium | reverse complement strand
CGGCGGCGACTCGCTGCTCCTCTGCGGGGCCTCGGGCTGCGGCAAGAGCACGCTGTTCCGCGCCATCGCCGGGGTGTGGCCGTTCGGCACCGGGACGGTCCGCTGGCCGCGCAGGTTCGACGCCATGTTCCTGCCGCAGCGCGGGTACCTGCCGCTCGGCACGCTGCGGCAGGTGGTCTCGTATCCAGCGGCGGGCGACCACTTCAAGGCGGACGAGATCGTGGACGCGCTCGAGACCTGCGGCCTCGCGCACCTCACGGCGCGGCTCGACGAGGAACGACAGTGGACCGAGGAGCTCTCGCCCGGCGAGGCGCAGCGCATCGCGTTCGCGCGCGCGCTGCTCCACCGCCCGGCGTGGCTCTTCCTCGACGAGGCGACGTCGGCGGTCGACGGCGATCTCGAGCGGCGGCTCTACCGCGCGCTGCGCGAGAGGCTACCGCGCACGACGATCGTCTCGATCGGACACCGGCGCGGCCTCGCCGAGTACCACGCTCGCACGATCGAGCTCGACTCGCGCGGACCTCAGCGCGAGCTCCGCGACGTCGGCACGGGGACGTGACGCTGCGAGAGCTTCACGACGTTCTCGCGGCGAGGTGACGCCTGCGGGCGCAGGGGCTGCGCTACCGCAGCCGCAGCAGATCGACTGCGTTCGCGAGAGCCTCGTAGCCCGCATCCGTCAGGTGGATGTGGTCGCCCGAGTCGTATCGCGGCGACAGCCGCGTGGGGGCTGCGTCGTCGCGCACCGCGGCGTCGAAGTCGAAGACTCCGTCGAACTCTCCGCCACTGCGAACGAACGCGTTCACCTCCGCGCGAGCGGCCTCACCGTCAGGCGTGTACGCAGCGGAGCCACCGAACGGCGTCAACGTTGCGCCGTGGATGCGCAGGCCGGCGTCGTGAGCGCGCCGGATCATCTGACGGTACGCCGAGACGATCTCCTGGGGGCTCGCGTCCTCCCGCTCACCGAACGCCGCGCCGGCGAGGTCGTTGATGCCCTCGAAGACGATGACGTCGGTGACTCCGGCCTGCGCGAGGACGTCGCGGTCGAAGCGCGCCAGGGCGCTCTCTCCGCAACCGTCGCGAAGCAGCCGGTTGCCGCTGTAGCCCTGGTTCACGACGGCGAACGTGTTTCCGCTCCCACGTTCGGCGACGAGCCTCGCGGCGAGAAAGTCGGGCCAGGTGTGGTGGGCATCCGGCGTCGAGCCGACTCCGGCGGTGAGCGAGTCGCCGAGGCAGACGATGACCGTTCTCACGTGACGAAGCGCCCCGTCACATGTTGTGGCAAGCGAGGCACATCTCCTTCTGCGACGTCTTGGCGAGGGCGTGCTTGTTGCCTGTTCGGCCGTCGTGGCACGTGAGGCAGGTGATCTTGCCGTTCGCGAGCGGCAGGTATGCGGGGAGCTTCTCGCGCGGGACGTAGGAGTCCGGGTTCGCCGCCCGGGCCGCGTCGAAGTCGACGTCGACGGCGTGACCGAAGTCGTGTCCCGGCATCTGCATCATCGCCCGTCCGCCGCCGCCACCGCCCTTCAGCCCGGCGTGGCAGCCGGTGCACGCCGCGATGCCGGTCGTGGCGCGGTCGGCGGTTCCGACCGTGCACGAGCCGCCCGCGGGACCTGCTGCTCGCCCCATCGTCAACGACGCCGCGATCGCCATCACGCCGATCACGGCGATCCGCGCCGCCCGCCCGAACCCGCCCATTGCCGCCTCCCGATCGCCCGTTCCGCCGCCGCTGACTCTGCTGTCGCGGAGCCGTTCAGGGAACCGGGGCAGCCCGCGCGTGAGCGGCGGCCGGGGTCCGGCCACGTGGTTGACGTCGAGCGCGCCCGCGGCGTTCCGCCAAGCGGGGGTGAACTGCTGGAAGCGCTTCGTCGTCGCACCCCGTCAGAGAGCACCCCCGCGGGCACGGAACGAGCGCAGGCTGGGGCCATGGCCGGGGCGAGCGCACACGCATGGGCTGGAGCGGCGAAGCTGCCGCCCGGGCTCGACGAGGCGCTCGCGCACCTCTTCCCGGGTGCGCGGGTGCTGGGGTGCGATCCGCTCGGCGCGGACGAGGGCGGGGCGGCGACGGAGAAGGCGCGCGGGTACGGAGTCCCGCTGCGGATCTGCATCCGGACGGCCCTGGGCGAGAGCCGCTGCCTCGTGCTGCGCACCGCGCTCGCGGACGAGTTCGGCCACGACCGGCGATCGGACCGCGCCGCCGAGATGCTGCTCGCCTACGACACCTTCGAGTCGATCGCGGGGCACGTGCGGGTGCTCGACGTCGGCGCCATCGCGGCGGACGGGCTGCGCTCGCTCCGCGGCGCCGGCGAGTTCTACCTGCTCACGACCTACGTGGACGGGGAGCCGTACGCGAACGACCTCCGGCGCATCGCGCGCGACGGTCGCGTCTCGGACCTCGATCTGCAACGCCTCGACGAGCTCGTCCGCTGGCTCGTTGGCATTCACGCGGAGCGGCTCGACGAGCCGGTGGCGTGGAGGCGGGCCATCCGCGACGTCGTCGGGAGCGGCGAGGGCATCTTCGGGATCGTCGACGGCTACCCGCCCGACACGCCGGGCGCGCCGGCGACGACGATCCACGCGATCGAGCAGCTCGCGGTGGACTGGCGCGTCCGGCTGCGGGAGCGGACGGATCGGCTGCGCCGGATCCACGGCGACTTCCACCCGTTCAACATCCTCTTCGACGAGGGGACGCGCTTCACGCCGGTGGACGCGAGCCGCGGCTCGAAGGGCGATCCCGCCGACGACCTCACCGCGCTCGCCGTGAACTTCCCGTTCTTCGCGCTCGAGCACCCCGCCGGCTGGCGCGACGGTACGGGCGTGCTCTGGCGCGAGCTGTGGCGCGGCTACGTCGCGCGGACCGGCGACTCCGAGGTGCTCGAGCTCGCCGCGCCCTACCTCGCCTGGCGCGCGCTCGTCGTCGCGTGCCCGCGCTTCTATCCGCGGCTCGGCGCGGACTCGCGCGCGAAGATGCTCGAGCTCGCGCGGCGCTCGCTCGAGCAGGGCTTCACGCCGGAGCTCGCCGAGGATCTCTTCCGGTGAGCACCGTCGCGACGCTCGAACCGTGAGGGCCTGATCCGATGGCGGCCCGCGAGGACGTGATCCCATGAGCGGCGGCGACGGCGGCGTGGTCGTCTGGTTCACGGGGCTGCCCTCGTCCGGGAAGAGCACTCTCGCGCAGCGGGTCCGCGCGCGTCT
>DASSQI010000272.1:0-5047 GCA_035702585.1 Anaeromyxobacteraceae bacterium | reverse complement strand
CGCCGCCGTCGGAGTGTCGTATGCCTCGTCCGCGACGCGGTCGGCGACGGCGCGCGCCCGCAGCTCGGCGCTCGGCTCGACCGCCAGCACGCGCACCGAGGGATCCGCGGCGCGCAGCGCCCGCGCGAGCGACGCTCCCATGAGCCCGAGGCCGACGATGCCGGCGCAGCGCGGGATCACGGCGACTTCCCGATGGCGATCGCCACGGCCTGCCCGACGCAGGCAGGCGCGCGCCGCAGCACGGAGCAGGTCGACTGGGCACCGCTCTCGATCACGATCACCGCTTCTCCTCGGCAGCCATCGTGGGTCGCCGCGCCAGCTCCAGCCGGAGCGACTCCCGTCTTCGGCGCGCACCTGCTCGCGCCGGCGCCTCGCCGCGAGTCGGCGTCGTCGCCCCGGACTGCCCGCGTGGCGAGCCGATCAGTATAGGGTGGGTGAAGGTGGGCGGTAAATGATTCAGAACGGTTACCCGGGCGGCCAGTGAAACCTGCGCCCGCCCAGCACGTGCAGGTGGATGTGGAAGACGGTCTGCCCCGCGTCGCGGTTGCAGTTCAGGACCGCGCGCCAGCCTGGCCCGTCGTGCCCCCGCTCCTTGGCGATCTTCGCACCGGTCCGGTGCAGCTTGCCGACGATGGCGTCGTGCTCCGGCGCGAGGTCGTTCAGCGTCGCGATGTGCTCGCGCGGCACGACGAGCACGTGCGTCGGCGCCTGCGGGTTGACGTCCTCGAACGCCACCGTGTCGGCGTCCTCGTGGACGATGCGCGCCGGCGCCTGCTTCGCCACGATCTTGCAGAAGAGACAGTCCGCCATGGGGTTCCTCCTGGTGCCGTTCAGAACAGCTTGCGCGAGTCGAGCAGGATCGTGACCGGGCCGTCGTTCACGAGCTCGACCTCCATGTGCGCGCGGAAGACGCCCTTCGCCACTCGAATGCCCTTCTCGCCGATCGCGTCGCACACACGCTCGTAGAGCGCGTTCGCGAGCTCCGGCGGAGCCGCGGCGACGAAGCTCGGGCGGTTCCCCTTGCGCGCGTCGCCGAGCAGCGTGAACTGCGACACGACGAGGACCGCGCCGCCCGCCTCGGCCACCGAGCGGTTCATCTTGCCCGCGTCGTCCTCGAACACGCGCAGCGCGGCGATCTTCTCCGCCATCCAGCGCACGTCCGCGTCCGCGTCCCCCTGCTCGACGCCGAGCAGCACCACGTACCCTCGCTCGACGGCGCCGACGACCTCGCCGTCAACCCGGACCGCCCCGCGCCGCACGCGCTGCACGACCGCTCGCATTCGCGAAGGCATGGCACGCGATACCGCCCGAGGCAACGGATCTTGCTCCCGCGCGGGACCGCCCGAACGCGAGCCCTCGTGTTACACCCGGCACGCGCATGCTCCTGCTCCGCGACGCACATCGAGGCGACCTCAAGCAGCTCAAGGCGCTCTCGGCGCTGCTCGACTCGGTGAACCTGCCGCACGACGAGCGCGCGCTCGCGGGGATCATCGACGTCTCCGCGCGCAGCTTCGCGGGCGCCATCCGGAACCCCCTCGAGCGCGTCTACCTCTTCGTGCTGGAGAACGCCGCCTCGGGGAAGCTGGTCGGGACGTCGATGCTGATCGCGCAGCACGGGACGCGCGAGTCGCCCTGCACGTTCTTCAACGTGGACGAGCGCGAGCACTACTCGTCGACGCTCGACAAGCACTTCCGCCACAAGGTGCTGTCGATCGGCTACCACTTCGACGGGCCGACCGAGATCGGCGGCCTCGTCGTGCACCCCGGCCAGCGCCGCACGGAGCACAAGCCCGGCAAGCAGCTCTCGTTCGTGCGCTTCCTCTACATCGCGATGTTCCGCGACAGGTTCCGCGACGCCGTGCTCGCCGAGCTCATGCCGCCGCTCCTCGCCGGCGGGAAGAGCCTGTTCTGGGAGTCGTGCGGCAAGCGCTTCACCGGGCTCGACTACCACGAGGCGGACAAGCTCTCGCGCGTGAACAAGGAGTTCATCCAGCAGCTGTTCCCGCCCTACGACATCTACGCGACGCTCTTGCCGCCGCGCGTCCAGCGCGCGCTCGGGAAGGTCGGCCCCGAGACCGAGGGCGTGCGGGTCATGCTCGAGCGGCTCGGGTTCCGGTACGTCGATCGCATCGATCCGTTCGACGGCGGTCCGCACTTCGAGGCGCACGTCGCCGACATCCCGCTGGTGCGCGAGCACCGGCGTCTGCGCGTGTCGGACGCCGACCTCCCCGCTCACCTCGAGCCGCTCGACGCGCCGGAGCTGCTCGTCGGCGTGTCGCGCCCCCGCGCGCGGGTCCACTTCCGCGCCGTGCGGGCGCCCGCTCGCGTGCTCGGCGAGCAGATCGCGCTGCCGCCGCGAGCCCGTGAGCTCCTCGGCGTCGCGCCCGGCGATCGGGTGCACTCGATCCCGTTCACCGAGGTCGTGACTCCGCGTGAACGGTGACTCGCACGGCCGATCTCGGTTAGGTTCCGCGGTTCGATGAACGTTTCTGGCCGTCGGGCGTCGCTTGGACGCCCTCCCGCCTCTGCGGCACGAGGTGGAGCTCTCCGCGGTGCCGCGCTGCTCTGGTGCCTGCTGCACGCGCCGATCGCGCTCGCGCTGTACGCGGGGCCCATTCGCGCGGCCGTGGCCCAGCTCCCGGACGCCTTCCGCGCGCCGATGTGGCCGACCTTCCCGGTCCAGGCGGCGACGCTCTCGCTGTTCGCGTTCCTCGTGACGCTGCCGATCTCCGTCTGGCCCGCGGCCTACCGCCTGGCGGTGCCGCTCGTGACGGGCGTCGGGACCGCCGCGCTGTACGTCGACTCCGAGGTCTACAAGTCGGTCGGGTTCCACATCAACGGCTTCTTCTTCCGCGTCGTCACCCAGCCCGGCGCGCTCAAGGAGACCGGCGTCCCGATCTGGGCGGCCTTGGCGATCGCAGCGGGCGGCGTCATCGTCATTGGGCTCGAGATCGCCGCGTTCCGCTGGCTGACGGCACGGCCGCGCTGGCCGCGGCGCGCGTGGGCCGCCGCGCTCTCGCTCCTCGTCCTCTGCACCGCCGAGCGCTTCGCGGTCGCGACGCTCTCCTGGCTGGGCGGGCCCGGCGTGTTCGCCGCCGGTCAGGTGCTCCCGCTGCAGGCGCCGGTGAGGATGAACCGCACGCTCGAGAAGATCACGGGCCGCAAGGGCGACACGCTGCCGGATCCGTTCTCCGGCGCGGCCCGCGACGCCGCCGCGCGGCTCCCCGCGGGGCTCGCTCCGTCGGAGGTGCGCTTCACACGCAAGCCCGACGTCCTCTTCGTCGTCGCCGAGAGCCTGCGCGCCGACTTCTTCGAGCCGACGACGATGCCGCGGCTCCTCGCGCGCTCGCGCGAGGGCGCGACGTTCACGAACCACCAGTCGACGGCGCCGGCGACGTTCTACTCGATCTTCAGCCTGCTGTTCGGCCTCCAGGGCCACAAGGCCGACGCCGTCATCGGGACGGGCCGCTCGCCGGTCCTCTTCGGAGCGCTGCGCGAGAACGGCTACCAGATGCGGTTCATCTCGGCGTCGAGCGTCGACTGGATGGGCCTCAAGGAGGGCGCGTTCGGCGACGTGAAGGACGCGCTCGAGACCGACTGGGAAGGCCCGTTCCCGGAGCGCGACGACGAGATGATGCGCCGGGCGCACCGCTGGGTCGACGGCGCCGACGACCGGCCGATGTTCCTGTTCCTGTTCTTCTTCGGGACCCACTTCGACTACTTCTACCCGCCGCGCTCGGCGGTCCACTCGCCGGCGTGGGACGGCAAGGGCGGCATCAAGGCGACGAACGCGCCGTCCGAGCTCATCAAGAACCGCGCGCGCAACGCCGCGTACGAGGTGGACTGGAAGCTCGACGAGTTCCTCACCTGGTTCGAGGCGAAGCGTGGGAGGAAGCCGCTCATCCTGTTCACCGGCGACCACGGCGAGGAGTTCCGCGAGAAGGGGCGGATCGGCCACGGGTCCGGCGTGAACGCGGAGCAGATCCACGTGCCGATGGTGGTCATCGACGACAAGGTGCCGCGCGGCAGCTTCACCGCGCCGACGTCGCACGTGGACCTCGTGCCGACCCTGTTCGCGCTGCTCGGCGACAAGCACGCGCCGGAGCTCTACTCCGACGGGCACGTCCTCTACGAGTCGCCGCCGGATCGGTACGTGCTCGCGACCGTGGGATGGGAGCCGACCTACGCCGGGATCGGCAAGGACGTGAAGGTGCGGTTCGCCGCTCTCGACGCGTTCGGCCGGGTGCAGATCACCGACACCTTCGACCGCCCGCTGCCGGACGGCGCGGCGCGGTTCGCGCGCGCGGCGCCGGCGATCCTGAAGATGCTCGGGAAGGATCCCGGGAAGGCCGCGCAGTAGCGGCGGGACCAGCGGCGCGCCGTCGCCGGGCGCGCGACCTCCGCGTCCATCCGCCGGTCGGCTCAGCGGGGCTCCGCGGGCGCCACGCCGCCGCTGGTCGCGCCGCCCGCCCGCTCCTCGCCGCAGCCCGCGAACCAGCGCTCCAGCACGTCGGTCGGGATCGCGAGCTCCACCGAGAAGCCCGCGCCGGAGTGCCCGCGCTCGACGCGGGCGTACTCGAGGACGTCGGCGAGCTGGTCGGTGCCGCGTGCCTTCGCCTGCATGCGCCCGATGGCCATCGCCGCGCCGATGGACCTCGCGAGGTCGTCGAGCCCCGCCGCGTCGGCGCCGGTCACGCGCGCCACGATCGCCACGTCGCTCATGGCGTCGGCGTGCAGCTCGACGCGGCTCGCGAGCGCGGCGAGGCGCTCGCCGATGCCGTTGGGGGCCCCGCGCAGGAGCGGCTGGAGCGCCGCGCCGGGGATGACGCCGTACGCCTCGCCGTAGGTGAGGTCCTCGGGCAACTGCTGCTCGGGCGCGGCGCGACCCTCGACGCGATCGAGGCTGTCCCGCACGAACGCCTCGGAGCCGAACACCACGAGCTCGTCGCCCCAGCGCCCGAGCGCGACCGCCCCGCGCGGCGACTGCGGCGGATCGACCCGGTACACGCGCCCGCGCTCGCCGTACGCGGACTGCTCCACGCGCGCG
>DASSQI010000271.1:0-21580 GCA_035702585.1 Anaeromyxobacteraceae bacterium | reverse complement strand
CGTGCCGCGTCGTCTCTGCCACGCGGCTCGGCGCCGTCGCGCGTGGCCGCCTGTTCTCGCATCATCGCGGCAGGGGCGCCGCGCGGGCTCGCCGCGGCGGGCGGCGCCGCCGCGAGCGCCTCGTCCGAGCTCGGGACGGGGACGTCTCGCAGCTGTCGCTCGGGCCGTGCGTCGCTGGGGCGGGCCTTCGCCGCCTCGCGCCGACGTTCACGCGGCAGCGCTGCCGCGCCCGCGGAAGCACGAGGCGGCGGCGCCGCGGGCTCGGGTGACCTCACCGCCTCGTCGCGCGCGGCGAGCGGTGCCTGTGGCGAAGAGGGCGGGCTCTCCTGCGGGGCGACGGTGGCGACGTGGTCGAGAGGGCGCCCGTCCGAGAGCTTCAGCGTCACGCCGCCGACGATCGTCGCGACGGCCGCCGTCGCGCCGAGGGCCCACAGGGTGGAGCGGCGCACGCGGCGGGTCGTCGGAGCGGCGGCGCGCGGGCCCGCGGCGACGGCGGTCCTCGCCGCGTCGAGGATCGCGGCGCGACGGGCGTCGGAGCGCGGCCCGGCGCCGAGCCCGGCCAGCGCGCGCCGGGTGCCGCACAGTCGCTCCCACTCGGCGCTGCACTCGGGGCAGCCGGTGACGTGCCGCTCCACCTCGCGAGCGTCGTCGGTCTCCAGCTCGCCGTAGGAGAGCTCCAGGAGCAGGTCGTGTGCGCGTTCGTGGTTCATGACCTGACGCTCCTCGTGGCGCCCGGCGCGGGGCCCGGGAGCACGTCCAGGTCTCCGAGCGAGCGCCGCAGGGCCTCCAGCGCGTACCTCATCCGGCTCTTCACCGTCGGCACCGGCGCGCCCGTGATCTCGGCGATCTCCGCGAACGGGATGCCCTCGTACTCGCGCAGCAGCAGGACCTCGCGCTGCTCGGGCGGGAGCAGCGCGATGGCGCGCTCGAGCGCGGGCCGCACCAGCGCGTCGTCCGCGAGCTCCTCGGGTGACCTCCGCCCGTCCGCCGGCAGCTCCCACCCCGAGCCGCCGGAGACGAGCGCGTCGAGCGAGCGATGGTGCCGGTGCACCGCGCGCCGGGCGTCGTCGACCGCGAGGTTTCGCGCGATCGTGTAGAGCCACGTCTTGAACCGCGCGCGCTCCTGCCAGCGTGGAGCGGCGGCGATGACGCGCATCCAGCAATCCTGGGCGAGGTCCTCGGCTCGCGAGCGATCGCCGACGAACCGCGCCAGGAACCGGAGCACGCCCACGCCGTGGCGGTCGAGGAGCGCCTCGAACCCCGTCACGTCGCCGCGCGAATAGCGCAGCACGAGCGCCTCGTCGTCCTCGGTCGCCAGCGTTCGGTCCAGGTCGTCCTCCGGCCCCGCCCAGGGTGAACGCACGGCCGCGGAAAAGGATCTGCGCGGCACATCGTACCCCGCCGGGCAGCGAAAAGACGGGCACCGTCCGCCCCGCGCACGGATCCGCCCGGCCGCTCGTCCGTTGAAGGTCGCGAGGCGGCACTGGCGCCGCCGCTGGAGGCTCCATGCGCTTCACCATCGTCGCGCTCTCATCCGTGCTGGTCCTCTCGACGGCGTCTGCGTCCGAGGACGGCTCGCGGACGCTGTCGCCGTACTTCCACGTCGCCGGCGACGGCGACACCGAGCAGCTCCCCCTCGAGGAGACCCGCGCCGACGTCACGGTCGCGGGCCCGATCGCACGGGTGAAGGTGCACCAGCTGTTCCGGAACGGCGGGCGCCGGCCGATCGAGGCCGTCTACGTGTTCCCCGCCTCGACCCGCGCCGCGGTGCACGGGCTTCGGATGCACATCGGCGAGCGCACCGTCGAGGCGCGGATCGCACGGCGCGGCGAGGCGCGACGCGACTACGAGGGGGCGCGGGACGCAGGCCGGCGGGCCGCGCTGCTCGAGGAGCAGCGCCCGAACGTCTTCACGATGAGCGTCGCCAACGTGATGCCCGGCGAGCGCATCGCCGTGGAGCTCGAGTACTCGGAGCTCATCGTGCCCGAGGGCGGCGTGTACGAGCTCGTCTACCCGGCCGTCGTCGGCCCTCGCTACGGCGGTGGCGCCGATCCGTCGCGCGATCGCTGGATCGCGAGCCCGTACCTGCACCAGGGTCAGCCCGAGCCCTGGAAGTTCGCCTTTCGCGCCCGCGTCGAGAGCGCGGTGCCGCTGAAGGACCTCTCGTCGCCGTCCCACGACCTCGACGTGAAGTTCGCGTCGGCGAACGCGGCGGACGTCACGCTGCGCGAGGCCGGCGGGGGGAACCGCGACGTCGTCCTGCGCTGGCGGCTCACCGGCGACGCAGTGCAGGCCGGAGCCATGGTCCTGCCGCCCTCCGGAGGCTCCGACGTCGGCTACTTCCTCGTCGCGGTCGAGCCGCCGGCGCGGCCGCCCGCCGGATCGCAGGCGCTCGCGCGCGAGTACGTGTTCGTCCTCGACGTCTCGGGCTCGATGCACGGCTTCCCGCTCGACACCGCGAAGGCCCTCATGCGCGACCTCCTCGGGCGGCTCGGGCCGCAGGACCTCGTGAACGTGGTCCTGTTCGCGGGCGGATCGCAGGTGCTCGCGCCGGCGGGCTCGCTGCCCGCGACCGCGGCCAACGTGCAGGGCGCCATCGCGCTCGTGGACGCGCAGCGAGGCGGCGGCGGGACCGAGATCCTCGGCGCGCTGCGAACCGCCTACGCGATCCCGCGGTCGGACCGCTCCGTCGCGCGCAGCGTCGTGGTCGTCACCGACGGCTACGTCGCGGTGGAGGCGGAGGCGTTCCGGTTCGTGCGCGAGCGGCTGACGGAGGCGAACCTGTTCTCGTTCGGCATCGGCTCGTCCGTGAACCGCCACCTCGTCGAAGGCCTCGCGCGCGCAGGGCAGGGGGAGCCCTTCGTCGTGCTCTCGCCCGAGCGCGCCGGTGAGTCGGCGCGGCAGTTCCGCGAGTACGTGGAGCGCCCGGTGCTGACGCAGCTCGAGGTCTCTTACGAGGGGCTGGACGCGCGCGAGGTGACCCCGGCGCGCGTGCCGGACCTGTTCGCGGAGCGACCGATCGTCCTGGTGGGCCAGTACCGCGGCGCGGCGCGCGGGCGGGTCGTGCTGTCGGGTCGGAGCGGCAGCGGTCCGTGGCGCGCAGCGGTCGAGCTCGGTGCCGATGCCATGCGCGGCGACCACGCGCCGCTCCGGATCCTGTGGGCGCGGCGATGGGTGGAGCGGCTGCAGGACGATCTCGCGCTCGCGCCCGCCAGGGAGCTGGAGGACGCGATCACCGACATCGGGCTCTCGCACGCGCTGCTCACGCGCTTCACGTCGTTCGTGGCCATCGACTCGGAGGTCGTGAACCGCGGCGGCAGGCCGGACGAGGTGCAGCAGCCGATGCCGCTGCCGCAGGGCGTGAGCGACCTCGCGGTCGGGGCGCGCAGCGCGGCGGCGCCGTTCGCGGGCGGCGGTGTGCTGCAGCGCAGGGTCGACGGGCAGGCGCACGCGATCGTGCCAGCCGCGCCCGCGGCAGAGCCTCGCGCCGAGGAGGCGGCGGGTCATGGCGCGTCGCCGCGTGACGCCGCGAAGACCAGGGCTTCGCTCCCGCCGGGCGCGTCCGCCGACGAGCGGCGCCCGGCCGGCCCGCCCGCGTTGCACGTCACGGTCGACGACGCGGGCGGTCTCGACGCCTCGACGGTCGCGAGCGTCGTCGCGGCGCGCCTGCGGACGATCTCCGCCAGCGCGGGGGCGACCGCGCGGCTGCGTCTCACGCTCGACGGGAGCGGTCGCATCACCCGCGTGGAGGTCCTGTCGGCCTCCGACCCGAAGCTGCGGCGCGCGCTCGAGGATCGCCTCGCCGGATTCGCGAGCGGGCTGGGACGTGCGAGCAGGGCGGTGGAGCTGACGGTGGTGGCGCGGTCCCGGCGGAGCTGACCCGACGGTTGCGCCGGAGCTGGCGCGCTCAACGACAACGCCCGCCCCGGAACGGGGGCGGGCGTCGTCGCCTGCAGACCTCAGGCGGCGAGACTCTTCTAGAACCTGAACGCGACCCCGCCGTTCAGCAGGAAGCCGTTCATGCTGACGTCGGACAGCTCCGCGATGACGTAGCGGCCCTCGAGGCCGACCGAGAGCTGGCTGGTGAGCGCGTACTGGGCGCCGGCGCCGAGGTGGAACCCGAACGACGTCTCGGTGTCGCTGATGTTGCCGTCGGTCGTCTCGAGCTTCGCCCGGCCGAAGTACGCCCCGACGCCGCCGAGGCCGTACAGCTCCGCGTCGCCGAACGGCAGGATGCCCTTGGCGGTCGCGGTGAGCGGCACGACCGAGATCGTCAGCTTGTTGCCGAGGACCTCGTCGGTCGACGTCGCGAACCAGCCCAGGCCGAGCTCGGCGGCGAGGTTCGGGTTGATGCGGCGGCCGACCTGGACCTCGCTGGAGAAGCCGTTGTTGAAGCCGTCCAGGTCGTCGGAGTTCGGCAGGTACGCGCCGACCTTCGCCGTCACGTAGTACGGCGACGTCGAGGCGTCGAAGGCGCCGGGCGCGGCGACGGTGGGCGCGGCGTGGGCGGCGAGCGGCATCGCGACGACGGCGGCGAGGGCGGCGAGCATCTTGCGCATCGAGGGTTCCTTTCGAGAGGGGACTTCCAATGCGGCGCACCGTACTGCCGCTCGCCTGTACGCCCGCAAGGGTAGGACCGGCGATGCGCACGTACATCCGCGCACGCACGCGCCGCTCGCGACGGGTTCACGTCGCGAGCGCGGAGACTCCGAGGCGGGAATTCGGTCGAGGCGGGAACGGCGGTCTACGGCCCGCGCTGCAGCGCTTCCAGCGCGCGCCTCGCCTGCTGGCCGTGCTGCCCGTTCGGATCCATCTGGATCACGCGGTTGTACGTCTTCGCGGCGAGGTCCTTCTGGCCCTTGTCGGTGTAGACGACGCCGAGGTTGAACACGCTCTGCACGTGGTTCGGATCGACCTCGTTCGCCTTCTTGAAGTTCGCGATCGCCTGATCGAGGAGGCCCACGTCGCGGTACATGACGCCCTGATCGGTGAGGACGTTCGCGTTGTTCGGCTGCAGCTCGAGCGCCTTCGCATAGGCGTCGATCGCCTTCTGCGACTGGCGCGAGTCGAAGTACTCGTTGCCGAGCGAGATCCACGCGTCGACGTTCTTCGGGTCCGTCTTCACCGCCTGCTCCAGCGACGGGATGCGCCCGCCGGCGCCGAGTTGCTGCATCGCCTGGGGCGGCGGGATGCCTTGCTGCATCGCGGGAGGCGGCGGCGCGGGGCGCTTCCGCTCCTCCTGACGCTTGCAGGCGGAGGCGCCGAGGGTGAGCGCGGCGACCAGGATCACGACGGCGGGACGGGCGGTGTGGCGGCTCAAGTCGCACCTCCAGGAGGTCAATGGACGGGCCGCTTCATACCGGGAGGACAGCGGAATGGCCAGCGCGGCGATCCGCTCGCCACTCCCGCCGGTGTATGGTCGCGCGCATGATTGCGCCAGCCGCATCACCGGCGATGCGCGCGGCCGCGAGACGCGCGAACGCGCTCGACGACTCCGCGCTCGCGGCGGAGTGCGACGAGAGCTTCTTCGTCGCGAGCGGACCCGGCGGCCAGCACCGCAACAAGACCGAGACCGGCGTGCGGCTCGTGCACCGGCCGACGGGCGCGGTCGTGACCGCCACCGAGCGCCGCAGCCAGGCCCAGAACCGCGGCGCGGCGCTGGAGCGGCTGCGCGGCGTGCTCGCCGCGATGGGGCGGGAGCCCAGGCGGAGGCGCCCCACGAAGCCGACGCGCGGCTCGCAGGAGAGACGCATCGCCACGAAGAAGCGGGTCGGGGCCAAGAAGGCGGACCGGCGGTACGACGAGCGTTGACCCGCGGCGCCCGGCGGCGCTGGTTATGATGCGAGGATGTCGACCGCGGACTCTCACGAGGCCGTCGTCCGCGAGATCCGGTCGGAGAAGGCCGGTGCGCTGGCCCGCGTCGCCGAGGGGCTGGAGAGGGCGCTCGCGGATCTCGCCCGCGTCGAGGCGGCAATCGCGCGCGCGACTCGCGTGAGCGCGGCGTTGCTCGCGACGCGTGACGACTGCATCTCCGAGGCCGGCGAGAGGCTGTGGTACTTCGTCATCCAGCGGGAGGCGGTCGGGCTCATGCGCCACGACACCGTCTTCGACGTCTATCGCGTGCCGAACGAGGTCCGTCTCGCGATGGGCCCGCGCAGGCGCGCCCGCTGAGACGAGGAACCCTTGGGCAAGTCGAAGCCGCCGCCATCGCGAGATCCCGCCAGGCCGTTCCACAACCCGTTCGGCGGGCTCGCCGAGCGGCTCGGCATCGCGCCGGAGCCGGCCCCCGACGCTCCCGACCCCCCGCCGCCGGTCGCAGGTCCGGCTCGCGCCGTCGTGCGGCTCGAGCGAAAGGGCCGGGGAGGGAAGGAGGTCACGATCGTGGAGAAGCTCGAGCTGCCTGCCCGCGAGCTGGAGGCGTGGCTCTCGGACCTGAAGCGCGCGCTCGGGTGCGGCGGCGGCGTCGAGGACGGCGCGCTCGTGCTGCACGGCGACCAGCGCTCACGCGCGACGTCGTGGCTCGAGTCGCGCGGCGTCCGGAAGGTGACGGCGGGTTGATCGCGAGCCGGACGTCAGGCGCTGCCTTGGAGGCGCGAGATCGGCTCCGCGAGAGACGTCAGGAGCGCGTCTCGCCGTATCTTCAGCGTCGGCGTCACGAGCGCGGGGTGATCCTGCGGCGCGCCGGGGACCACCACCAGCTTCTTCGGCCGCTCGTACTCCGAGAACCCCTCGAGCGCGGCGCGCGCCCCGGGGAGCAGCGCCTCCGCTGCGTCCTCGGTGGACCCCCCGGAGCGGACGGGTCGAGGAACTCGAGGAACACGCGCTCGGGAACGCGCCGCGCGGTGTGCGCGAGCAGCGCGGGCATCGTGCGCGCGGGGAAGCGCTGGACCGGGAGGCGGCGCGGGTTGGGAGGCATCGGTAGGCTCAGCTCCTGCGTCAGTCCACACCCGAGCGGTCGGGCGTCGGCATGTCCATGATCTTTTCGTAGCGGGCGCGACGTCGGCGCGGACGGCGCTCGCAGCGACGCCGTCTCCCGTTCGGGGGCGCGCGCCGCGTGAATCGCTACCCGATCGCGGCCGTCCCGATCGCGTGCGCCGACGTAGATCGCGTGCAAAGGGGGTTTCATGCGCCAGCACTCTCGCCCGTCCCTCGTCGTCCCGGCCGCGGTCGTGCTCCTCGTCGCGTGCGCGACGAACCCGGCCACCGGGAAGCGCCAGCTGTCGCTCGTGTCGGAGAAGGAGGAGATCGCGCTCGGCCAGCAGTCGAAGCAGCAGGTGCTGGAGCAGATGGGCGCGTACCCCGACCCGAAGCTGCAGGCGTACGTGGAGTCGGTCGGGAAGAAGATGGCCCTGCACTCCGAGCGCCCGAACCTCCCCTGGAGCTTCACCGTCGTGGACGATCCGGCGGTGAACGCGTTCGCGCTGCCGGGCGGCCCGATCTTCATCACGCGCGGCATCCTCGGCTACCTCAACACCGAGGCCGAGCTGGCGTCGGTGCTCGGGCACGAGATCGGGCACGTCACGGCGCGCCACTCGGTCCAGCAGATGAGCAAGGCGCAGCTCGCGCAGCTCGGGCTCGGCGTCGGCATGATCGTGAGCCCGGAGCTGGCCGGCGTGGGCCAGGCCGCGTCGGCGGGGCTGCAGCTCCTGTTCCTCAAGTTCGGGAGGGACGACGAGCGGCAGGCCGACGAGCTCGGGTTCAGGTACATGGTGAAGGAGGACTACGATCCGCGTCAGGCGGACGACATGTTCGTCACGCTGAAGCGCTCCAGCGATCTCGCTGGCGGCGGGCGCGTGCCGGAGTGGACCTCGACGCACCCCGATCCGGAGAACCGCGCCGAGGCCGCGGAGAAGCGGGCGGCGACGGTGCCGAACGCGGACAAGATGAACGTCGGGCGCGACGTGTACCTCGCGCACGTGAACGGGATCGTCTTCGGCGACAACCCGCGGCAGGGCTACTTCCAGGGCAACTCGTTCCTGCACCCCGACCTCAAGTTCCGGATCGACTTCCCCGACGGGTGGAAGAAGCAGAACACCGCGTCGGCGGTGGTCGCCGCCAGCCCGAAGGACGACGCCGCCATCCAGCTCGTGCCCGCCGGCAAGATGTCGCCGCAGGAGGCGGCCCAGAAGTTCCTCTCGCAGGAGGGCGTCAAGGCGGCGCAGGCGCAGGGCTCGCAGCTCGGCGCGCTGCCCCCGAGCTCGAGCTACTTCGAGGCGCAGACGCAGCAGGGCGCCGTGCGCGGCATCGCTTCGTTCCTGTCGCACGGAGGCCAGACGTTCGGGATCCTGAGCTACACCGCGCCCGAGTCGCTGTCCGGCTACGACGCCGCGTTCCGCAAGACGATCGCGAGCTTCGGGCCGCTGAACGATCCCGCGGCGCTCGCGGTGCAGCCGGCGAAGATCGAGCTCGTGAAGGTGCCGCGACAGATGACGCTCGCCGAGTTCAACGCGCAGTTCCCGTCGAGCGTCCCGGTCGAGCAGGTCGCCGTCGCGAACGGGCTCGATCCGAAGGCCGGCACGTTCAAGGCGGGCGAGACCGCGAAGCGGATCGTCGGCGGCGCGCCGCCCGCGAGCGCCGCCGCGCCGAAGCCGTGATCTCCCCCGGCGCGCGCAGCGCCGCGACAGGTGGCGCTTCACCGCCGCCGGCGGACGTGGTCTCCTCGCGCGCGTGAGCGCTCCGCGCACCATGCTCCTGGCCGCCGCGGGCGGCGCCCTCGCGGGCCTCGCCGCGAACGCCGCCGGCAGCGGCTCGCGCTGGGTGTCGTTCGCGGTGGACGGCGTCGCGCAGCCGGTCGGGCAGCTCTTCCTGCGGCTCCTGTTCATGCTCGTCGTCCCGCTGCTGTTCTCGGCCATCGTCGTGGGCATCTGCGACCTCGACGTCCGCCACCTCGGGCGGCTCGGCGCGAGGATGCTCGGCTACACGATCGTCGTCTCGGGCATCGCGGTCGCGATCGGCCTCACGCTCGTGAACGTGCTCGAGCCCGGGCGCGGCCTCGAGGCGGCCGCGCGGCAGATGGCCGCCGAGCGCAGCGTGGCGGTGAGCCCCGCCGCGCCGCCGCCCGCGGGCGTGTCCTTCGTCGCGGCGCTCGTGCCCGACAACCCGGTGAAGGCGGCGGCGACGGGGGACATGATCGGCCTCATCGTCTTCTCGATCCTGTTCGGGATCGGCCTCTCGACGGTCCGGACGCCTCCCGCGGATCGGCTGCGCGAGGTGGTGCAGGGCCTCTACGAGGTCTCGATGCGGCTCGTCGACGGGGTGCTGCGGGTCGCGCCCATCGGCGTCGCCGCGCTGCTCTTCGCGATGACCGCGAAGCTCGGCATCGGGCTGGTCCGGCACGTCGCGGCGTACGTCGCCGTCGTGGTGCTGGGGCTCGCGATCCACCTCTTCGTCGTCTACGCCGTGTCGGTCAAGGCGCTCGGGGGCATGAGCCCGCGCAGGTTCTTCTCGGGGTCGCGGCTCGCGATGGCGACCGCGTTCTCCACGGCGTCGTCGAACGCGACGCTCCCGACCGCGCTCAAGGTCGCCGAGGAGAACCTCGGGCTGCCGCGGCACGTCGCCCGCTTCGTGCTGACCGCCGGCTCGGCGATGAACCAGAACGGCACCGCGCTGTTCGAGGGCGTGACGGTCCTCTTCCTCGCGCAGGTGTTCGGCGTCGAGCTCGGGCTCGCGCGGCAGGCGCTCGTGATGGGCATCTGCATCCTCGCCGGCGTCGGGACCGCGGGCGTGCCGGCCGGATCGATCCCGGTGATCGCGATGATCCTCGGCATGCTGGGCATCCCGGTGGAGGGCCTCGCGCTCGTGCTCGGCGTCGACCGGCTGCTCGACATGTGCCGCACGACGGTGAACGTCACGGGCGATCTCGCCGCGGCGGTCTACGTCGCGCGCGGCGAGCCGGCGTCGCCCGACGCTCCGTCGCGGTGACGCCGCGGCCCCGCCCGCGTGCGCGAGCGGGGCCCGGCGAAGATCACCTCGACTGCTGCTGCGTGCCCGACTGCGAGCCCGTGCTGGCGCCCTGCGCCTCGATGCGCGTCGCGTGCGGCGCGCCGTTCTGCTCGTCGTAGGACGCCCGCACCTGCGTGCCCTCGCGGAGGTCCGCGACCGACGCCTGGCGGCCGTCGAGCATGACCGGCGTGCTGCTGTCCACCTTCAGCCGCAGATCCGGGAGGCCTCCCTGCTGCCGGAGCACCAGCTCGTCGGAGCTTGCGCGGACCACGCTGCCGTTCACGCTCCGCTGACCGGCCGCGCTCGGCGTCGTGGTCTGCGAGGCGGCGGCCTGCTGCTGGTTCGTCTGCTGCTGCTCCTGCTGCGCCATCTTCTGCCGCTGCTGCTCCGCCTCCTGCTGCGCCTGCGCGCGCTCGTTCGTCGCCTGCTCGGTCTGCTGGCGCGCGCCCTGCGTGGCCTGCTGCGCCGAGGCGGACTTCTGCTGGACCTCCTGCTGCGACTTCTGGAGGTCCTCCTGCGCCTTCTGCGCGTCCTTCTGGGCGTCGGCGAGGCCCTTCTGCTCGTCCGCGGCCTTCTCGTGCGCCTTCGCCGCCTGCTCGGACTGCTCCTGGGCGCGCTCCATCGCCGCGCCTGCAGAGCCCGGCGCGCTGCCTTGCTGCTGCGTGCTGGAGGTCGTGCTCTGCTGCGAGCTCGAAGCGCTGCCCTTCTGCTGCCCGCTCGAGCCGCGGTCGCTGCACCCCGCGAGCGCGGCGGCGGCCACGGCGACCGTGGCCCATGTGCTCCATCGGTTCATGCGTGTCCCTCCCTGTGGGTTGAACGCATCAAGATGGGGACGGCGAGCGCGCCGCGACAGCGCGGACGGGCGATCTGCCGGCGGGCGGGCGAGCTATTCCCAGACCTCCAGGCGGACGTCGTCGTAGTGCACGGACCCCTCGTAGAAGTTCGCGTGCGGGTCGCCGAACATGAACCAGTCCGGCCAGCTCCCGTCCGCCGGCCACGCGGGCCCGGCGCAGCGCGAGCCGTCCTCTCCAGGTCGATTGAAGTGCCACACGCAGCTCGCGGCGGCGTCGATGACGGCGCGGTACGTTCGCTGGCCTCCGAACTGGAAGCGGCCCGAGAGCTCGATCGTGAACGTCGAGTCCGCGCGCTCGATGCTGAGGCGGTACCACTCTCCCGGCAGGTACGCGTCCACCGCGCGGATGCGGCCCGAGGGCTGCCACTGACCCGCCGACCACGACAGGAACGGCGGGCCGGTTCGATCGTTCACCGCGCCCCGGCCGTCGAGCGCGAACAGCATGATCGGGCGCACGCCGCTCGACACGAAGGCGCTCCCGTTCCAGATCTCGGTGAACACGGGGAGGTTGTTGTCGGAGTCGACGACGACCTTGCGATGGTGGTGAATCCAGACGTTGTTGTGCGGGCGCGGCAGCGCGTCGAGGATCGTCAGCCAGTAGAAGCCGTTCTGTCCGACGGCGCTGCCCGGCGTCCACGGCTCGCCGGTCTCGCCGCCGTCGTACCCGTTCAGCCCAGGCAGGCCGTCCCCGAAGTCGGCGAATCCGACGCGCAGCGAGATGCGGTAGCGCGAGGGCAGCGCCGCGCTCGGGCGGACGATCGTCGCGTCCGTGTGCGCGGGCGACGCGATCCGCAGGACCTTGTTCGCGCCGCCCGCCGGATCCGCCACGACCGACGCGACCGAGGCGAAGGGGGTGGCCGGGTCGCGCGTATACGACTCGAGCGTCAGCCAGCCGTCGGCGCCGAACGGCTGCGTGATGCGGAACGCCGCGGGCGGGGAGATGCCCTGCGCCGTGAAGTACTCGCCCGCGTCCGCGTAGCGCCCGTCCGCCGGGACCGGGTCGCGCGCCCAGGACGCGGCGGGGAGCGCGAGCTGCTCGAAGTCCTCGGTCCACTTCACGACCCAGCGCGGACCCTGCGGAGCTGGCGGCGTACCCGGGGCCGTCGGAGTCGGCGTGGGACCCGGCGAGGCCGTCGGCGTCGGCGTCGGCGCGGGCGTCGAGGTCGGCTCCGGCGAGGGAGCGTCGGTCGGCTGGGGTGTCGGTTGCGGCGCCGGCGACGGATTGCCCCCGCCGCCGCCGCACGCGTACGCCAGCGCCGCGAGCACCGCGGCGACCAGGAAGACGGGCAGGCGCGAGCGGCGTCGTGTCACGCCGCGAAGGTAGGGATGCCCGCGCGCGGTTGCCCGCGGTGGAGGCACGAGGACCTCCGCGGCGGGTCCGCACCCGCGGAGGCGGCCGCTCGCGCGGCAGGATCGCGCACCGCGTTCGGGGCCGCGCCACGCCGCCGCGCGCCCCACGGTCGCGCGCCGCACGGTCGCACGCCCAAGGCGGCTGGGACGCTCGATACTCCTGTCTGGCAGCGCGCTCGGCGCGCCTCGGGAGGAGCGGAGAGATGCGTGGATTGACCTTTGGTGGGCGAAGCATGGCGGCGAGCGCGATGGCGCTGCCGCTGACGCTGCTCATGATCGGGTCGGGTGGCGGACTGATCTTCGACTCGATGAACGCGTTCAACCAGCTCGGGTTCTGGCGCTGGATCGGCGTCGCGCTCGGGCTCGTCGAGCTGGGCCTCGGGGTCGGCGTCTGGATCCCCTACCTGCACCGCCTCGTCGGCGCGGTCATCGCGGTCGACGCGCTGATGCACCTCGCGATCAACGCGCGCGCGCAGCGTCCGGGCTGGGTGCTCATGTACGCCATCATCCTCGTGATGGCGACGTCGATCGCGCTGCTGTGGAAGACGCGGATCTTCTCGACGGAGCCGAAGCCGACGCAGCGAGAGGCTCACGCGTAGTAGCGGTGACCAGCTGGGCACCGCTGAGCTCGCGGGGGGTCAGCGGCCGCGGAACGCGAAGAGGTGATCGAGCGTTCCGCGACCGCGCCCGGTCGCGTAGGCGCCGCGGACCGCGTCGCTGACGTACGCCTTGGCCCCGCGCACCGCGTCGCGGAGGGTCTCGCCGAGCGCCAGCCGCGCGCAGATGGCGGCCGACAGCGTGCACCCGGAGCCCTGGGTGTGCTCGGTCTCGATGCGCTCGGCGGGGAGATCCAGGACGTCGTCGCCGTCGCACAGGACGTCGGTGGACGTGCCGTCGTAGAGGTGGCCGCCCTTCACCAGCACCGCGCGCGGGCCCAGCGCCCTGAGGTCGCGCGCCGCGTCTCGCATCGCCGCGACGCTGCGGACGGGCCGATCGAGCAGCGCCTCCGCCTCCTCGAGGTTCGGCGTGATGATGGTGGCGATCGGGAAGAGCCGCTCGACGTAGGCGCGCTCCGCTTCCGGGACGAGCAGGCGATCGCCGCTCTTCGCGACCATGACCGGATCGACCACCACGGGCCCGTTCGCGATGCGGCCGATCGCGCCGGCGACCGCGTTGATGATCGCGCGGTTCGCGAGCATGCCCGTCTTGAGCGCCGCGATCGGCATGTCGATCGCGACCGTCTCGATCTGCGCGACGACCATGGCCGGATCGAGCGCGGCGTAGGCGGCGACGCGGACCGAGTTCTGCGCCGTGACCGCGGTGATCGCGGACGCGCCGTGGACGCCGTGAGCTGCGAAGGTCCGGAGGTCGGCCTGGATGCCGGCGCCGCCGCCGGAGTCGGAACCTGCGATCGTGAGCGCGATCTTCATCGACGAGAGACATACTCCGACCTGGCCGGCGACGCCGAATTCGTTGCCCGGCGTCGCGATCCGGGCGCAGGATGGCCGCGATGTCCCTGGATCGTCTCCGCGCGTTCATCCGGAACCACACCGCGCCGCTGCCGGTGCCGCTCGCGCCGGAGATCCGCGTGCAGCAGGCCTCGGAGCTCACGCCGCTGTGGCACGCCACCGCGGCGGACCTGCGAGACTGGGACGATTCGCCGTTCTGGGCGTTTCCCTGGGCCGGCGGACAGGCGCTGGCGCGGTACGTGCTCGATCACCGCGAGCTGGTGCGCGGGCGCGTGGTGCTCGACTTCGCGACCGGCAGCGGGCTCGTCGGCATCGCCGCCGCGCTCGCCGGCGCAGCCCGGGTGGTGGCGGCGGATCTCGACCCGTTCTGCGAGGCGGCGGTGTCCCTCAACGCCGAGCTGAACGGCGTCTCGCTCGTGTTCCGCTCCGGCGATCCGATCGGCGATCCGCTGCCCGGCGTCGACGTCGTGCTCGCCGGCGACGTGTTCTACGAGCAGCCGCTCGCGGAGCGCAGCCTCGCGTGGTTCCGCAGCCTGGCGGCGAGCGGGATCACGGTGCTCGCCGGCGACCCGGGCCGGAACTACTCGCCGACGGCAGGGTTCGGCGTGAGCGCCCGCTACGACGTGCCGACCACCCTCGAGATCGAGGGACGGCCCGTGCTCCCGACGCGAGTGCTCGACATCGCGCCGCTCGCCGCCTGATCGCCGCGGACCCTCGGCCTTCTCACCTCGCCGGCGAGCGCTTCCGGCGGCGCGCGCGCTCGGGCGGCGCGAGCACGCGGTGGGTCCTGGGGGTCGCGCCGGTGAGCCGCTGCACGACCGCCGCAGCCGCGGCGAGCCCGAACGCTCCCGTCGCGAACGCGGCGCTGCCGAACACCTTGGGGCCGCGCCGCCGCTCTCCCGGTGATGGCGCCCGTGCGCCCGGGATGCCGTGCTCGTCGCCGGGGAGGGTCAGCGAGGGCCGGGGCTCCTCCACCGACCAGACGGCGAGCACGCCGGTCGGGCCGCTCGCCGCCGCGATGCCGTGGTGCCGGCGCAGGTACTTGCGGACGTCCTTCGCGAGCTGGTCGGTGTGCGACTCCGACAGGTCGGTCACCTGGATCGCGGTCGGGTCGAGCCGCCGCGCGGCCCCGAGCACCGTCACGATCGGCACGCCGAGCTCGAGGCACCGCGCGACGACGTGCAGCTTCGCGACGACGGTGTCGATCGCGTCCACGACGAACGACGTCCCGGGGCTCACGATGCGCTCCGCGGTGCTCTCGTCGTAGCGCTCGCAGATCGCCTGGACCTCGGCGGCCGGGTTGATGCGGCGAGCGCGCTCGGCGAGCACCTCCGCCTTGAAGCGCCCGAACTCGCCGTCGAGCGCGTGGAGCTGGCGGTTCGCGTTGGTCTGCTCGACCCGCTCACCGTCGACGAGCGTGAGGCGGCCGACGCCCGCCCGCGCGAGCGCCTCGGCGGTGAAGGACCCGACGCCCCCGAGCCCGAGCACGACGACGTGGGCGCGCTGCAGCGCGGCGACCCCGTCGAGGCCGAGGAGTCGAGCGGTGCGATCGAGGCGCAGCGGCAGCGGGCGATCCATCGTGGGTGGCGCGGCTCCGGACGCGGACGCTTCTATCGGGCCGGCGCCCCGGAGGGTAGTCGAAACAGCCGCCGGGCGTTGGCCGACGTGAGCGCATCGAGCTCGGCGAGCGGCATCGACAGCGCGTCCGCGACGGCGCGGGCGACGTCGGCGAGGTGTGCGGGCTCGCAGCGGCCGCGGTGCGGCCGAGGGGTCTGGTCCGGCGCGTCGGTCTCGAGGAGGAGCAGCTCCGGCGGCACGGCGCGAACGGCCTCCACGGGCTTCCGCGCCTGCGCGTAGGTCACAGGTCCGGCGAACGAGTAGTGCAGCCCGAACCTGAGGAGCTGCCGGACCTGCTCGGCGCTGCCGCTGAAGCTGTGCAGGACGCCGCCTGCGGGGAGCGGCTCACGCGCGAGCAGCGCCGCGAGCGGCTCGTGCGCGTGGAACACGTGGAGGACGACCGGCAGCTCGAACCGGCGCGCCAGCTCGAGGTGGCCGCGGAGCACCGCGAGCTGCCGATCGAGGCTCGCGCCGCGCGCCGCCGTGGGCGCGTCGAGGCCGCACTCGCCGACCGCGACGGCGCCGCGGTCGAGCGCCGCCTCGAGCTCCGCGAGCATGCGATCGTCGTCGGCGGGATCGACCTCCGCGAGGAGCTGCGGATGGACGCCGAAGGCCGCGTGGACGCCGGGCCGCTCGGCGGCGAGCGCGCGGACGGCGTCCCAGTTGTGCGGCCCGATGCCCGGCACGACGACGTCGCTCACGCCCGCGGCGCGCGCGGCGTGCACGAGCGCGTCGCGATCCGTGCCGAACACCGGGTCGTCGAGGTGACAGTGGGTGTCGATCACCGCGCGTCAGCGTAGATCGAAAGCGAGCACCTCGGCGTCCTCGGTTCCCTCGACCTCCAGCGCCGGCTCGCCCTCCAGCGCAGCGCCGTCGCCGGCGCGCAGCTCCACTCCGTTCACGCGCACGCTGCCGCGCGCGACCTGCACCCAGGCGCCGCGCCCGGGCGCGAGGTCGACGCGAGCGCGCTCGCCCGGCGCGAGCAGCCCGGCGTAGACGCGGACGTCCTGGTGGATCGTGAGCGCTCCGCCCGAGCCATCCGGCGCCGCCACGAGCCGGAGGCGGCCGCGAAGCTCCGCGGACGGGAACGGCTTCTGCTCATAGCCCGGCGAGAGCCCCGCGCGCTCGGGCAGGATCCAGATCTGCAGGAAGTGGAGCGGCGCCGTCGCGGAGCCGTTGAACTCGCTGTGCCGGATCCCCGTGCCGGCGCTCATGCGCTGCACCTCGCCTGGCCGGAGCGTCTCGCCGTGCCCGAGGCTGTCTCGGTGCGCGAGCTCACCCTCGAGCACGTACGAGATGATCTCCATGTCGCGATGACCGTGGGTGCCGAACCCCTCGCCCGCCTGCACGCGATCCTCGTTGATGACGCGCAGGTCCCGGAACCCCATGAAGCGCGGGTCGAGGTACTCCGCGAACGAGAACGTGTGGCGCGTGTCGAGCCAGCCGTGGTCGAAGTGGCCGCGCTCGTCGGACTTGCGGACGCTGATCATGCCTTCGAGGTAACCGCAGCGGCCGCGCCTCGCCGGGTCGTTGTGATGCCGGCGCCGCTCCTGCATCCTGACGTGACATGGCGAACGGCCACATCGGTGTGACGGACCTCCGCGGGTGGGGCCGGCTCGCCTTCGACGCGACGCTCGGAGTCACTGCGGTCGTCGAGGGGATGCATCACAACATCGCCCGCGGCCCCTGGTTCCTCGACGCCCCGCAGGGTGCCCGGACGCGCGGGATCACCGGCCTCGTGTACCGCAGCATCCGTGGGATCACGCGGCTGGTCGGCCACGGGTACGACGCCGCCCTCTCGCGCCTCGCCTCGACCGCGGAGGGTGTCGGCTCACCCGAGCGCGGCGCGGTCGTCGCAGCGCTGAACGGCGTCCTCGGCGATCACCTCGTCGAGTCGGGCAATCCGCTCGCGATCCCGATGCGGCTGCGGCGCTGCGGTCAATCGGTCGCGGTCGAGCGCGGCGCCCTCGCGGCTGCGTACCCGGACGCCACCGGAAAGCTCCTCGTGCTGGTGCACGGGCTGTGCGCGAGCGGGTCGTGCTGGCGCCGGAAGGGCCACGACCACGGCGAGGCGCTCGCGCGCGACCTGGGCTACACACCCGTCTACGTCGACTACAACACCGGGCTCCACGTCTCCGCGAACGGGCGCGCATTCGCCGGGCTGCTCGAGGCGCTCGTGGCCGCGTGGCCCGTGCCGATCGACGAGCTCACCATCGTCGGCCACAGCATGGGCGGCCTCGTGACCCGCAGCGCCTGCCACCACGCCGCGCTCGCCGGGCAGTCGTGGCTGCGGCAGCTCCGGAACGTGATCTTCCTCGGCACGCCACACCACGGCGCGCCCCTCGAACGTGGCGGGAACTGGGTGGACCTCGTCCTCGGCATCAACCCCTACACCGCGCCGCTGTCGCGCCTCGGACGCATCCGGAGCGCGGGCATCACCGACCTCCGGCACGGGAACCTCGTCGACGAGGACTGGGACGGGCGAGATCGGTTCGCGCGGTCCCGAGACGTGCGCCGCGTGGTGCCGCTCCCGCAGGGCGTCCGCTGCTTCGCCGTCGCGGGGTCGCGCGCGCGGAACGAGAGCCTCGCGAGCAGGCTCGCGGGAGACGGGATCGTCCCGCTGGAGAGCGCGCTCGGGCGTCACCGGGATCCGTCGAGAGTGGTCCCGTTCGACGCCGATCGCTGCTGGATCGCGGCGGGAGTCGGCCATCTCGACCTGCTCGGCGACTCGCGCGTCTACGAGCGTCTGCGCGGCTGGCTCACGAGCTGAGCGTCCAGCGCGATATCGGCCAGTGCCCCGAGCGACACCATGCCGCAGTGAAGCGCGCGATCCGCCCGGTTCGGGGCGCGTCGCTGGTGCGACAATATCCCCGCGTCACGGGAGGGGAGATGCCGACCGGTCGCCACCTGGCCGACCAGCGATCGAAAGCGTGCATGCGCGCGGTCACGAAGCTCCTCACGGGGAGCGCGGATGCCGCAGCGCCGGTGCCGCCCGTCCTCGAGCTCGCGTCGGCCGGCTCGGTCTTCGTGACCGACACGTCGCATCGAGTCGTGTACGTGAACCGGAGCGCCGCTGCGCTCGCGTCGTCGCCGGCCGACGAGATCCTCGGGCGAGGATGTCGCGAGGTGTTTCGTTGCCTCAACTGTCCCCCGACGTGCCCGCTGGGGAGCGGCGCCGCGATGCCAGGCCGGGAGGTCGTGCTGCGCGGGCACGCCGGCGGCGAGGTGCACTTCCTGAAGAACGTCGAGGCGCTCGTCGACGACTCCGGAGCGCTGGTCGGCGGCCTCGAGACGATGCACGACCTCAGCCGGCTGCGGCATGGCGCGACGGCTGGTCGCACCGTCGAACCCGCCACCGTCGTGCGACTCAGGGGAGCGGTCAGTCACGGGATGGTCGGCAGCTCGGCGCCCATGAGGGCGCTCCTCGAGCGAATCGAGCGGCTCGCGCGCGTCGACGCCACCGTGCTGGTCACGGGCGAGAGCGGCACCGGCAAGGAGCTCGTCTGCCGGGCGCTGCACGACGCCGGGCCTCGCGCGGGCAGGCCTTTCCACGCGATCAACTGCGCCGCGCTGCCGGAGGGATTGCTGGAGAGCGAGCTCTTCGGCCACGAGCGAGGCGCCTTCACGGGCGCGGTCCGGGACAAGCCCGGACGCTTCGAGATCTGCGAGGACGGCACGGTGCTCCTCGACGAGATCGGCTGCCTGCCCTACGCGCTGCAGGCGAAGCTGCTCCGGGTACTCGAGGACGGCGGCTTCGAGCGGGTGGGAGGGACGCGTACGAGGCGGCTCCGCGCCCGCGTGATCGCCGCGACGAACACGGAGCTCGACGCGCTCGTGCGGCAGGGGTCTTTCCGGGCGGACCTGCTGTACAGGCTGAAGGTGTGCTCGCTGCGCGTGCCGCCGCTGCGCGAGCGGGCCGACGACGTGCCCGCCCTCGTGGGACACTTCGCGGAGATGCTGGCGGCGGCGTGCGGAGCTCGCACCGCCGGCTTCACCGCGGACGCAATCTCGGCGCTGCGGGCGTACCCGTGGCCCGGGAACGTGCGCGAGCTGCGAAACGTCGTGCACGCAGCGCTCGTCGTCGCGCTCGACCAGCAGATCGACTGCGATCACCTCCCGGAGGAGATCACCGGTCGCCTCGAGGGCACGCTCGACGCCGCCCGCATCGAGGAGGCGCTCGCGAGGTCCCGCTTCAATAGGTCGGACGCAGCGGCGATCCTCGGCGTCAGCCGGACGACGCTGTGGCGCCACATGAAGCGGACCGGGGTGCGGTGAGCCAGCGCGGAGTCGAGGCGACGGCGAGCCCCCTCGACGGGAGCGCTCGCCGTTCGCCAGGCCCACCGACGCAGGTCAGTGGCAGTCGGAGCAGCCGGAGTTCATCACGTGCGGGACCGGGTGCGCCGCCTCGGCGTGGCACGTCTGGCACATCATGCCGGACGCCGTGGGAGCGGCGTGACCGCTGGTCACGGCGCCGTGACAGCTGACGCACGTGGTCGTCGTGTTCGTCGTCTCCGCGGTGAAGGCCCCGGTGGCCAGGTAGCCGTTCAGCATCTCGGCGACCTTCCCGGCGACGTCCGCCGTCAGACGTGCGCAGCGCGCCTTCTTGTCGCCGCCGTTCGGGTTCAGGTTGCCGTTCGCGGCGCACCAGCCCGTCACCGACGCGTGGCACAGGTGGGAGCCCGGGACGGTCTGCAGGACCGCCAGGTTCGCCGCGCCGAAGTCCTTCGTGAGCCCGGTCTCCTTCGCGTCGACGGTCGCGGGGACGTAGCGCGGGAACGCGAAGCCCTCGTACCAGCGCATGAGCTCGACCATCATCCGGTTCCGCACGTTCGACTGGGCCGCCGTCGCGCCCTGCGGAGCAGTGTTCGGGACGATGGAGTTGATGACGAGGACGCCACCGAGGACGGCGCCGCAGATGCTGCCGTAGCCGGCGATCCCGCCTCCGCCGAACCCGCCGAAGTCGAGCGCCAGCAGGTTGAACGGCGCTCCTGCGGTCTCGGCGAGGTGCTTCACGAGCCCGTTGTACGCGCCGTGGCAGCAGCCGGCGGCGTAGTACCCATGGTACGCGGTCTCCGCGATCGCGGCGACGTCGAGCCGGTAGTCGGCCGCGAGGTGCTGCTGGTACGGGAACTGCGAGACCTGCGGACCGGCGTCGGGCGTGGGTGTGGGCGTCGGATCGGGTGTCGGCGTCGCGGCGTCGTCGCCGCCGCAGGCGTTGAGGACGCCGAGGGTCATCGCGCCGCCGAGCACGAGGCCGGCGCGCCCGAGCATGTTCCTGCGGGTGAGGGTGTCGGACACGATTCTTCTCCGTTCGTGATGGCGCCACGCACCCGTGGCGCAGCCAGGGTTGGACGCTCCTCCTTTGCAGGCGGGGGGCCAGGCGCGCGGCGCGCGACGCTCACGCGGAAGCGCCGGTTCTCGCTGGGATTCGTGTGCGCCGTCGGGCGCCGCCGACCTGAGCGGCTGAAACGGATCGTTTCACCGACGGCCACGTGAGACGTTGCGGTGCATCCGCCGGTCTCGAGAGGACCCTGAAATGAGGACCGCGACGAGGCAGTTACTCACCTCGTGAGAGCTGCTGCTCGTCCTGCGACGCTCCTCCTGGTCAGGCACCCCCACACCACCGCCAACGATGACGGCGGCGTACGGATGAACGGTTGGACCGACGCGCCTCTCAGCCCGCGGGGCGAGCTGGAAGCCGCGCTGCTGCGCGAGCGCCTCTCCGCGGAGCTCGCAGACGCGGCGGTGTACGCGAGCCCGCTGCAGCGGGCCCGGGTGGTGGCGGAAGGGCTCGCCGCGTCCGGCGGCCCGGCCGTGGCGTGCGATCGCGACCTGATGGAGATCGGCTGCGGTGACGTGGACGGCTGGGACGTGGAGCGGGTGCGGCGCGTCCACCCGATCCTGTGGCGCCGCAACGAGCTGCAGGACGACGAGGACTTCCGCTGGCCGGGCGGCGAGAGCTACCGCGAGTTCCGCGCCCGCTGCCTCGGCGCCGTCGAGCGGATCGCCGCCGCACACGCTGGCGAGCGCGTCGTGGTGGTGACGCACGCGGGGGTCGTGTCCCAGGTACTGGGACATCTGTCGGGAACGAGCGCTGCGCGGTGGGACCTGTTCCGACCGGGGAACGCTTCGATCACGACGCTCGCGTGGACCGGCGGAGCAGGGCGCGTGCTCGGCTTCGACGATCGCGCGCACCTCGTCGGCGAGCGGCGCTCCTGCTCCTCCAGCTGACTCGGGGCGCGACCGGCTGAGCCCGGCGCGAGGCGCTCGCGGCAGCGGCGGCGGCTCCGGCCCGCAGCGTTGGATGGTGCGCTCGAAGCGGTTAAGGTCCGTCATGTACGCTCGAGAG
>DASSQI010000270.1:0-3664 GCA_035702585.1 Anaeromyxobacteraceae bacterium | reverse complement strand
CTCCGTGCGCTCCAGGGCGTGCGCGAGCAGCGCGCCGAGAGCCCACGCAAGGTCGCCCTGCTGGTGGGAGGCCTGATCGTGCTCGCGACCGCGATCGGGATCCTGCTCTCGCGGTGAGCGGTGAGGTACGCAGGTGCGAGGCGCGCTTCGCGCCCCCGGCGGGAATCCGGGGGCATGGCGACATGCGACGCGCGGCGTCAGCGGCCGTAGTCGTCCTGCACGCGGACGACGTCCTCCACCTCGGGCGTCGAGACCTCGAGGACGTCGCAGTCCGTGAGCGCGATCATCCGGTGAACGATGCCGGGCTTCACGTGGTAGCTGTCGCCGGGCTTCATCACGTGCTCGACGAGGCCGGCGCCGTCGCGCTCGTCGAGCGCGAGCTTCATCTCTCCGCTCCAGAGATGGATCGTCTCGTCCTTGCGCTCGTGGAACTGCAGCGAGAGCTGGTGGCCGGCCTTCACGTGCAGGAGCTTGCCGACGTAACGGTCGGTCTGCGCCCACCACAGCTCGTGACCCCAGGGCTTCTCGACGCGCTTCGGCCTGTCGAACGTCTTCATTGGCGGCGGAAGATAGCCGCTCACCGGGCGGCGGTCACGAAGCCGCGGACGCCCGTCTCCCGCGCCAGCCGGGACAGCGCCCGCTCGGCGTCGTTCCGGCTGTCGTACGTCGTCGAGGCGAGGCGGACCCGGTACCAGCGCTTGCCGTCCACGTCCGCTGCGACCACGCGCGCGCCCCGGGCCGCGAACTTCTTCGCGATGCGATCGGCCTCGGCTCGATTCGGCGACGCGCCGACCTGGATGACGAACGCGCCGCCACCGGACGCAGCGGCAGACGCCACGGTCGTGGTCGAGGTCTTGACGGGAGAGCCGCCCACCGCGGCGATCGCGCGATCCATCGCCGACGGAGCGGGGGCCGACGGCTTCGCGGCGGGAGGAGATGCCGGAGCCGGCGCGGGGCTCTTCGACGGCGCGGGGCTCTTCGACGGCGCAGAGGTCGTGGCGACGGCGGCCGGCGGCGGGGCAGCGCTCGCGGTCGCGGCAGGAGCGGGCTGTGCGGCGGCGGGCTGCGTGCTCGCGCTCGAGGGAGCCGCCGCGGTCGCCGCGGCGGCTTGCGATGCGACCTCGTCGCTCGCGCGGGGCAGCGGACGCGCCGGCGGCGGGACGCGGGCCTGCGCGGTCGAGGCGGCAGCTCCCGCCGGGGCCGCGTGCGCCGTCGAGTCGGAGCCTCGGCTCGTCCCGCCCAGCTTCTCGTACTCCCAGCTCTTCGGCTCGGGCGGCGCCGGCAGGTTCGCGTGCGCGGTGTCGAACGCGTCGAGCGAGCCCGTCGCGGTCGCTGGCGCGGCCGACCTGCGGGCGAGGCCCTTGCCGGTGTTCATGCCCAGGACGAAGGAGCTGCCGACGATGACGAGCACGCCGACCGCGACCGCGGCGATCTGGCGGGTGTCGAGGGCGAACTCCCAGCGCTCGCGCCCGGCGCGACCGCGACTCACGTTGCGTACGTTCTCGCGCATTGGATGGACCTCCCCGACCTCCCGATATCGGGCGAGGCTCGATTCTAGGGAGCGCCGGTGATCGCGCGAGTTTTCTGCCGGCTCGTCAGGCGTCTTCCTCGAGCTCCCTCGAGTCCATCCGGTCCGGCGCCGAGACGCCGAGCGCGGCGAGGCCGTTCGCGAGCGTCTGCTGGAGCGCCTTGCACAGGTACAGCCGCGCCGCCGTCTTCGCCGCGTCGGGGCCGATGACGCGCTCGCCGCTCTTCTTCCCCTGCGTGTAATACGAGTGGAACGCGGCGATGGTCTCCTGGAGGTAGTAGGCGACGCGGTGAGGCTCTGCCGCGAGCGCCGCGCCGGCGAGCAGCTCCGGGAACGCGAGCACGCGCTTCACCAGATCCTGCTCCTCGGGCATCGTCAGCGCGCGCAAGGACTCCACGTCGCCCCGCGGCGGTGGCACGCCGGCCTCGGCGGCCTTCCGCAGGATGCTCGCGATCCGGGCGTGCCCGTACTGGACGTAGAACACCGGGTTGTCCATCGACGCCTTCTTCGCCAGCTCCAGGTCGAAGTCCATCTGCGCGTCGGAGCGCCTGGTGAGGAACATGAAGCGCGTCGCGTCGCGGCCGACCTCCTCCACCACCTCGCGGAGCGACACCACCGTGCCGGCGCGCTTCGACATCTTCACGGCCTCGCCGCCGCGCGTGAGGTTCACCATCTGGATGAGGACGACGTGCAGGTCGTCGCGCGAGTACCCGAGCGCCTCGAGCGCCGCCTTCAGGCGCGGCACGTAGCCGCCGTGGTCCGCGCCGAGCACGTCGACGAGCGCCTCGGCGCGCTGCCGCTTGTTCCAGTGGTACGCGATGTCCGCGCAGAAGTACGTCGGCGTCCCGTCCGACTTCTTCACCGGCCGGTCCACCTCGTCGCCGAACTGCGAGGAGCGGAACAGCGTGAGCTCCTCGGCGCCGACCTCCTCGTCCTCGGCGGCGCCGTGCACGTCGCCCTCGGCGGGCGCGGGCTTCGGCGCGGGGGCGCCCTTCTTCGACTTCGGCGGCGGCAGCGTGCCGACGTACACCAGGCCCTTCTCCTCGAGCTCCTTCACGAACTTCTGGACGGTGCCCGACTCGTAGAGCGCCTTCTCCGACGACCAGACGTCGAACGAGATGTTGATCGCCGCGAGGTCGCCCCTGATGAGGCCCAGCACGTGCTCGACGGCGCGATCGCGGAAGAGCGCCAGCCACTCCGACTCGGGCGCGTCGACGAAGCGGTCGCCGTACTCCGCGTGGAGCGCGCGCGCGATGTCGATCACGTACTCGCCGGGGTAGCTCTTCGGCGGCATCGTGACGGTCCGCCCCTGCAGCTCCTGGTAGCGGAGGTGGACGGAGCGCGCGAGCGTCTGCACCTGCGCGCCGTAGTCGTTCACGTAGTACTCGCGCGACACCGCGTGACCGCTCCAGTCGAGCAGCCGCGCGACGGCGTCGCCGACGACCGCGTTCCGGCCGTGGCCGACGTGCATCGGGCCGGTGGGGTTCGCCGAGACGTACTCGACGATGACGCGCTTGCCCTTCCCTGCCGCGCTCCGCCCGAACGACGCGCCCTCCTGCTCGACGCGCGCGAGCGCGCGCAGCCACACGTCACCCGCGAGGCGGACGTTGACGAACCCGGGGCCGGCGATCTCGACGCTGTCGAGGATGCCGTCGCGATCCTCCGCGCGCGCGAGCTCGACGATGCGGGCGGCGACCTCGCGGGGCGGCTTGCCGGCGCGCTTCGCGAGGACCATCGCGGCGTTCACGGCGAAGTCGCCGTGCTTCGGATCGCGCGGCGGCTCGACGGCGAACGACGCGCCCTCGCCCGGCCAGAGTCCCTCCTCGGCGCCGCGCGCGAGCGCGCGAGCGAACAGCTCCACGACCAGATCACGCACCATAGGGGCCGAAGCTCATACACGCGGCGTGCCGTCGCCGCAACCGGCAGCAAACACGTCGTGCGCGGCGAAGCCACGCCCGCGGGGGACGCCGCGAGCGCCGCGCGCGCTATCCGGCGGCGGCACCCTGCGCGAACGACTCGAACGCGCCGCACCGCGTACAGCGCCACGCGCGCACCGGCGCCTCCGCCCCGCAGCGCCGGCAACGCACCGGCCGCGCGCGCCGCAAGAGCGCCGCGTCCATGAGGTCGTGGCGCACC
>DASSQI010000269.1:0-43926 GCA_035702585.1 Anaeromyxobacteraceae bacterium | reverse complement strand
GTCGTCCGCCGACCGGTGATTACTTCGCTGCAGGCGCCGCGTTCGAGCCGCCGCCGGTGCCGAGCTCGACCGCGCTCGCCTCGACGAAGCCCGACTTGCCGTCGGCGGTGGTCACGCGACGGAAACCGCGCGAGACGGTCTCGGACGCCGTGACGGCGGTACCGGCCGGGACCTGCTGGATGACCTGCATCTCGCCGTCGGGGCCGGCGCGGAGCGCCGAGTCCCTGGAGACGGTGGCGGTGACGGTCGTCGCGAGCGGCTTGCCGCTCTTCTGCGCGAGCTCCGCCTCGGTGCGCATGATGCTGCCGCCGCCGGCGCAGCCGGTCATCATCAGGACGGCCGCACCAACGCCTACGAACCAGTTGCGATTCACGTGTCGTTCCTCCCAGGGCAGTCGCGCGAACGCGCGTTCGGGGACGCCAGCCGCCCCCCTCGTCCGCGGTCTTACGGGGTACGCGTGCTCGCATTTCGCGAGACACCCGTCCGGGTGCTCACTCCGCGTGCAGGCGTCTCGTAAACGGGCGCTTATTAACACGACCCTGACCCGATCGCCGCAGGGAGTCGTCGGGTGAGACAGCACGCCGCGGGGAGGGCTCGGGGCCCGGCGACTCCAGAGCAGCGAACGGGTCGAAGCGCCGCCGGATCTGAAATCGGACGCGCGCCTCCTGCGTTGACCCCTTGGACGCGCACTGCTAACTACTGCTCTCTTTTTCGGGGTTTCCGCTTGCCATTCGACATCCAGCGCGGCCTGATGATCCTGCCGCCGCTGCTCCTTTCCCTGTCGTTCCACGAATGGGCGCACGCCTGGAGCGCGTCGCGCCTCGGCGACGACACCGCGGAGCGGATGGGCAGGCTGACGCTCAACCCCCTGGCTCACGCCGACCTGTTCGGGACCATCCTGTTGCCGTTGCTCGGGGTTCCGTTCGGCTGGGCCAAGCCGGTGCCCGTGAACCCGGCCCGGTTCCGGCGCGGCGTGAAGATGAGCACCGGGATGATGATCACCGCCAGCGCGGGCCCGATCTCGAACTTCATCCTCGCGACGGTCTGCGCGGTCGTCATCGGAGTGCTGGCGCGGTTCGCGCCCGGCCTGCTCGCACCCGGGAACGGCGTCCGCGACCTCCTCGTCATGATGGTCCTCCTGAACGTGACGCTCGGGGTGTTCAACCTCGTCCCGCTGCCTCCCCTCGATGGCAGCCGCATCGTGGACGGCCTCATGCCGCTCCGGTTCCGCCCGGCGTGGGACCAGTTCAGCCGCATCGCGCCGTTCATCCTGCTCGCGCTGCTCTTCCTGCCGGGCCGGCCGCTCTCGCGGATGATCGCGGGGCCGTCGGACTTCGTCCTCGGCGCGCTGCAGCGCCTCGTCAACGCCATCGTCTAGGAGCCCACGCTCGTGGCAGAACCTCAGCGCCAGATCATCGTCTCGGGGATGCGCCCCACGGGGCGCCTGCACCTCGGCCACCTCCACGGTGCGCTCGCGAACTGGATCCGGCTGCAGCGCGAGGCGGAGTGCTTCTTCTTCAGCGCCGACTGGCACGCCCTCACGACGAGCTACGACCGCACCGAGGTCATCCGCGAGTCACAGCGCGAGATGTTCATCGACTGGATCGCGGCCGGCATCGATCCGCAGGCCGCCACGCTGTTCATCCAGAGCGCGGTGAAGGAGCACGCGGAGCTGTTCCTCTTGCTCTCGATGATCACGCCGGTGGGGTGGCTCGAGCGCTCGCCGACGTACAAGGAGATGCGCGAGAACATCACCGACCGCGAGCTCGCGCTGTACGGGTTCCTCGGATACCCGGTGCTCATGACCGCCGACATCATCCTGTACAAGGCGAGCAAGGTGCCGGTCGGCGTCGACCAGGTGCCGCACCTCGAGCTCGCGCGGGAGATCGTCCGGCGCTTCAACTTCCACTACGGCGACGTCTTCCCGGAGCCGGCGCCGCTCCTCACGTCCGCGCCAAAGATCCTGGGCACCGACGGCCGCAAGATGTCGAAGAGCTACGGGAACACGATCGACCTCGGCGAGTCGGCGGAGTCCACGACGAAGAAGGTCATGCCGATGATGACCGATCCCGCGCGCAAGCGCCGGACCGATCCCGGCGAGCCCGACGTCTGCCCCGTCGGCTTCCTGCACAAGGTCTACTCGTCGGCCGAGACGATGGAGTGGGTTTACGACGGCTGCCGGAACGCGAAGATCGGCTGCGTCGACTGCAAGAAGAAGCTGCTCGAGACGCTGAACCCGTCCCAGGAGGCGATGCGCGAGCGCCGTGAGGCGCTGCTCGCCCGTCCCGGAGACGTGGACGAGATCGTGCAGATCGGGATCGGCAAGGCTCGCACCGTCGCGGCGCGCACCATGGAGGAGGTGCGCGCGGCGATGAAGCTGTAGCCGCGCACGCGGGGAGCATGGCGAGGGCTCGCGTACAACGGGCGCGGAGCACCGACGATCCGGCTCTCCAGCCGGAATCGGACGGCGACGCGCGCGCGGCCGCCGAGGCCTTCAAGATCTCGATCCCGATCCGCGAGGGCGAGCCCCCGTTCGAAGGTCCGCTCGACCTGCTCTTGCACCTCGTGAAGGAGCACCAGCTCGACCTCTTCGACATCCCGCTCGCCAGGATCACCGAGAGCTACCTCGCGGCGCTCGAGGCGATGCGCGAGCTCGACATCGACATCGCGGGCGAGTTCCTCCACATGGCGGCGCAGCTCATGCTCATGAAGAGCCGGATGCTGCTGCCGCGCACCGAGGTCGCCGAGGACGCGCCGGCGGACGACGCGGCCGGCGTGGATCCGCGCGCCGAGCTGGTCCGGCGGCTCCTCGAGTACCAGAAGTACAAGGCGTCGGCGGAGGAGCTGGGGCAGCACGACATCCTCGATCGCGACGTGTTCACTCGCAGGGCGCGCGCGCCGCTGCCGGTCGCCGTGGACGGACCCGAGGGGCTCGCCGACGTCTCGGTCTACAAGCTGATCGAGGCGCTCGACCGCGCGCTCAAGAACGCGAAGCCGGAGTTCGGTCACGAGGTCATGACCGACCGCATGGGGATCACCGACGCGATCTCGCGCGTCGCGGAGGTCCTGCGATCGCGGCGGCGCGTCTCGTTCGAGGAGCTGCTCGCCGGGCCGGACGGCTCGTACGGGCGCTCGGCGATCATCGCCACCTTCCTCGCCATCCTGGAGATGGCGAAGCTCAAGCTCTTGCGCGTGTTCCAGGCGCCCGCCGACGAAGCCGGCGCGGGCGCGGAGATCGTCGTCGAGGCGAAGGACACGCTGGCCGAGGGGACCATCGAGTCCTCGGAGGACTACCGGTGACCGAGGAGCAGCAGAGGCCGCATGTCGCGGCCGCGAGCGCCGACGAGGCCACGGACGCGAGCGCCGACGAGGCCACGGCCGCGAGCGCCGACCAGGCCACGGCCGCGAGCGCCGACGAGGCCACGCACGCCAGCCCGCAGGAGCGGGCGGACGCGAACCCCGATCCGACGGTGGACGCGCCCGAGCAGCTCGCCGAGGCCGCGGTTCCGTCCGTCTCGCAGGCGGAGCTCGAGGGCCTGCAGCGCGCCGAGGAGGCGAAGGCCGACCCCGAGCTCGACGAGGTCGAGCCGGCGGCGATCGACGTCTCCGAGACCGAGAAGGAAGAGCCGTTCGAGAAGCTCGCGGCGAGGGCGAAGCGGCTCTCGCCGGAGCGCGTGCGGGCGATCGTCGAGGGGCTGCTGTTCCTCGCCGAGAAGGCGATCACGGTGCAGGAGATCCGCGCCGTGAGCGGGATCGACGCGGACCGCATCGAGAAGGCGCTCGACGCGCTCTCGGGCCACTACCGCGAGGGCGTCTCGGGCGTGGTGCTGCACGAGGTCGCCGGCGGCTGGCAGCTGCGCAGCTCGCCGGACATCGCCGAGCACGCGCGGCGCTTCCTCAAGGTGAAGCCGCAGCGGCTCACCCGCGCGGCGCTCGAGACGCTCGCGATCATCGCGTATCGCCAGCCGGTGACGCGCCCCGAGATCGAGGACATCCGCGGCGTCGACTGCGGCGCGGTCGTGAAGGCGCTCCTCGAGCGCAGGCTCATCAAGATCCTCGGCAAGAAGGAGGAGCCGGGCCGGCCGATCCTGTACGGGACGACCCGCGAGTTCCTCGAGTTCTTCGCGCTGAAGGACCTCGCGTCGCTCCCCACGCTGCGCGAGTTCCACGAGCTCTCCGAGGAGCACCGCGACATCGTCGAGAAGGAGGCCCCGCCCGAGAAGCCCAGCATGGAGGGGCTCGTGGCGGAGCTGGCCGATCCGAACCTCCGCGCAGCGCTCGAGGCGAAGCAGGCCGAGGCCGACGCGGCGCTCGACGAGCTCGAGAAGGCGATCGACCGCGCCGATTCCACGCGCGCGAGCGCGGAGGCCGCGCTGACTCCGAAGAAGGACGAGGACACCGACGACGGCGTGCCCCCGGCGCCGGGGAGCCCGTAGATGAGCGACGAGAGGCTGCAGAAGTTCCTCGCGTCCGCGGGCGTCGCGTCCCGCCGCAAGGCGGAGGAGCTCATCACGTCCGGACGCGTGAAGGTGAACGGCGTCCCCGTCACCGAGCTCGGCACGAAGGTGGACGCCGCGCGCGACCTCGTCGTCGTGGACGGGAAGCCCGTCGAGCGGCGCGACCGCCAGCGCTACGTGCTCCTCTACAAGCCCCCCGGCTGCGTGACGACGCTGTCCGATCCGCAGGGGCGCCGCACGGCGGTCGACTACCTCTCCGGCGTCGGCGAGCGGGTGTTCCCGGTGGGGCGGCTCGACTACGACGCCGAGGGCGCGGTGCTGTTCACGACCGACGGCGAGCTCGCGAACCGCCTCGCGCACCCGCGCTACGGTCACCGCCGGATCTACCTCGTCAAGGTGAAGGGGGACGCGCCGGGCGAGGAGGGCAAGCTCGAGGCGGCGCTCTTGCGGATGCGCGCCGGGCTCCGGCTCGAGGACGGTCCCGCGCAGGCGCTCGAGGCCGACGTGCACGAGCACACGGACAAGAACGTGTGGCTGCGCGTCGTCGTCGGCGAGGGGCGCTACCACCTCGTGAAGCGGCTCTGCGAGTCGGTGGGGCTGCTGGTGCTGCGGCTCTTCCGGCCCGAGTTCGGCGGCGTGTCGGTGGAGGGGCTCCGGCCCGGACGCTGGCGCGATCTCTCGGCAGACGAGGTCCGCGCGATGAAGGAGCTCGTCGGTCTCACGGGCGGCGGCGCCGGCGAGGTCTCCGGGGAGGCGCCCACGCGCAGGGCACTCCCGAAGCCAGGGCGGCGGCACGGTCACGGGGCGCCGCTCCCCGGCGGCGGTTCGGCGCCGCGACGCGCGCCGGACGACGAGGGCGAGGAGCCGCGGCGCGCTCGCGCGCCGGCGGACGGGCGAGCCAAACAGGGCGATGCGGGCGCGCAGCCCGGTCGAGGGCCGGCGCAGCGCGGCGACTCGAGGCGGCAGCGGGGTGGAGAATCGCGTCGCGACGACCGCACGCACGACCGCGGAGCCGAGGCGCGACGCGACACTCGGTCGAGGCCTTCTGGTGAGCGCCGCGCGACGGACGACGCTTCGTCACGAGGCAAGACCTTTGGCTCAGCCAAGCGCCGTGAAGGGTTCGGGGACTCTGCGCAGAGCCGCTCGACGAAGGCGCCTGTTCCGCGAAGCAAGCTTCGCGGGGGTGCGCCTCGCGCCGAAGCGCGCGGCGCCAAAGGTAAGCCCGGCGCCCACGGCGGCGGGTCGGGTAGGCGCGGGTCTCCCCGCGGTTCGCGACGCTGACCCGCCCACACCAGGCTCGCCTGGTGTATCCATCGGAGAATGGCCGATCTTCGGGAGCTGAAGGACCGCGCTGCCGAGCACCTGCGGAAGGGACGCTTCGCCAAGGCCGCCGAGGCGCTTCGGGACGTCGTCCGCGAGGCTCCGCGCGATCTCCAGTCGAAGCAGAAGCTCGCAGAGGCGCTCCGCCGCGCAGGCGAGGCGGGCGAGGCGCTCCGGACGTACCGCGACGTCGCGGACCGCTACGCGGCGAGCGGCGAGCTCATCAAGGCGATCGCCGTCTGCAAGATCATCCTCGAGATCGATCCCGATCACGTCGCGACGCAGGCGGCGCTCGCGGATCTCTACGGCCGCCGCCGCTACTCGCCGTCGGCGCCGCCGCGCACTCCGTCGCAGCCGCAGGTGCATCGCGAGCCTGGACTGAAGCCGGTGACCGGCTCCGGCACGACGGGCGTCCCGCTCGAGCTCGAGATGATCGACGGCACGGGTTCGCTGCCGCTCGAGCTCGATCGGCGCGACCGCTCGACGGCGGGGTTCACGCCCGTCCCCGGGCTCCCCCAGGACGAGGACCCGTTCGCTTCCGCGACCTCCCTCGACGCCCCCGCTTCCGCGACCTCCCTGGCGGCCCCCGCGGCCGACGAGCCTCCTTTCCCGGCGAGCGCGGATGCCGATGGCGACGCCGCCGCGCTCGCCGGGTTCATCGGCGCGGAGAGCGCCGCTGCCGAACCGCCGGTGCAGGTCGAGGTCGAGCGCCGCGCCCACGTGGTCGGCCGCGTTCGCGTCCTCGGGAGCGATGTCGGTCCCGCCGCCGTGGGCGCCTCGGGAACCGCGGCCGACGAGCCGCCGACTCCCTTCGAGGAGTTCGTGCACGCCGCTCGCGACGCGGCGGACGCGGGCATCGACGAGGGCATCTTCATCGAGACCGACGAGCTTCCGGAGGGTGACGAGCCGCTGGAGGCGGCGCCGCCGCCGGTCGAGGATGCGCTGCCGGTCCCGGTCCTGCCCGAGATCCCGCTCTTCTCGGACCTGTCGCGCGACGCGTTCGTGCAGCTCGCGCGCGACCTCGTGAGGCGCGAGGTGCGAGCGGGCGAGCAGGTCGTGCGGCAGGGTGAGCCGGGGCGGGCGCTCTTCGTGGTCGTCTCGGGGAAGCTCCGCGTCGAGCGCGAGGCCGACGGGCGCACGGTCCTCCTCGCGCGCCTCTCGGAGGGGGACTTCGTCGGCGAGATGGCGCTGCTCTCCGGCGAGCCGCGGATGGCGAGCGTCGTGGCGGACGAGCCGTGCGAGCTGCTGGAGATCCGCGCCGAGGCGCTCACGTCGCTGTGCCGCGCCCATCCGCACGTCGCGGAGTCCCTGACCCGCTTCTACCGGCGACGGCTGCTCGCGAACGCGATGATGACGAGCCCGGTGTTCCGGCCGTTCGCCCGCAACGACCGCGCGAACCTCGCGCGCCGGTTCCGCAGCCGCGAGGTCGCCACCGGCGAGGTGGTCGTGCGCGAGGGACAGAAGTCCGACGGCCTCTACATCGTGCTGTCGGGTCGCTACGAGGTGCGGCGCGGTGCGGGTTCGTCGGCGCAGCTCCTCGCCACGCTGCGCGAGGGCGATCTGTTCGGGGAGATGAGCTGCCTGCGCAAGCAGCCGGCGAGCGCGTCGGTCGTCGCGGGGCGCCCCGGCATCCTGCTGCGGCTCCCTCGCGCCGACTTCGACACCGTCGCGATGTCGCACCCGCAGATGCTGGAGCTCGTCGCCGGGCTCGCCGACGAGCGGACGCAGTCGCTCGAGGCGGCCGCCTCGAGGCCGCGGCCCGGCGAGCCCGGGCCGTTCCTCGTGTAGGACCGGCCCGCTCATCCGGGGCGTGCGCGTTCGGTTGACGACGCCGCGAGACGCTCCTTACTGAAACCTCGGGTGCGGTGCCGGTGTCGGTGCCGCAGGCGCAAGGAGCAGTCGGGCCGCTGCTCCACGGACGGAACGAGCCGCAGCGGCGACTCGCCGGTCGTGGACGGGCGCTCTCTCGCCCCGCTCTCCGGCGCATCCCCGTCGCTCGCCGCGAGCCGTTCCGCGACGCGGTCCTCCGCGAGGAGGCCGCCGTGGAGCGTCGTCATGGCGACCGAAGCCCGTGTCATCGAGCAGATCGCGAGCGAGCGGCAGCAGCGCGCCGCGAGGCACGACCTCCTGTACGCTGGGATCGGCGGAGGCCTCTTCGCCGGCGCGGCGATGATGGCGTTCGCGGCCGTTGCCGCAGCGATCGGCGGGTTGCCTTCGTCCCGACCGCTCGAGCTCGTCGCGGCCACGTTCGCGGATCGCGACGCGGTGGCGGTGGATGCAAATGCGGTCGCCCTCGCGACCGGGGCGCTGCTGTGGGCGGCGGTCTCGGCAGCGCTCGGCCTGCTCTACGCAGCGACGGTGCCGAGCGACTTCAGGTTTCCTTCGGCCGCGATCATGGGGATCGGATTCTCGTGCATCCTCATCGCGATCATGACGTCGCTCGTCCTGCCGAGCGTCAATCCGGCGATGCGAGCGGGGATGCCCGAGATGGGCGGCGCGTGGGTGCTCGCGTACGCCGTCTTCGGAGCTGCGCTCGGGGTCATCCCCATGCTGCGCCGGCGAATGACGGCGCAGGCGCGTTGAGCCTCGTCCGCGCTACGGCGTCGCCGGCGGAGTGGCGGCCGGCGGCGTGGCCGGAGGCGGCGGCGCGGGCGGGAAGGGCGGCGGCATCGGTGTCGTCGCCTCGATCGCCACCGGTTGCTGGCCGAAGCGGGTCCGCAGCACGGCGCCGAAGATGAACAGCCACCCGGCCATCCACACCAGGACCCCGAGGACCGGGATCTTGGTCGCGATGACGAGCAGCGCCGTCCCGATCGCGAGCCGCAGCACCTGACCGCCGCGCGTCCCGAGCGGCAGCCGGTCGCCGAGCGCCTGCGCGAGCCCGGTGAAGCCCAGGACCAGCGCCGCGACGATCGCGAGGATCAGCACCGCGACCAGCGGGATGCCCACCACCGTGACCACGAGGAGCAGCGCCAGGACGGGCAGCGCGAGCGTGCCCAGGAACCCGGTCAGCAGCGCCCTCCCGGGAGAGTTCGTGAGCGACCGTCCGACGGCCGCCACGCGGCGCGGCGTGATGACGAGCAGGAGCAGCCCGAGCGCGAAGAACACCGCGAACTGCGCGATGGCGTGGCCCATCCGGATCGGCAGCGGCGCCTCCGGAGCGCTCCACGGGCGCGAGCCGGCGATCGCCAGGAGTCCCCCGAGCCCGGGGATGTCGACGGCGGTCTGCTGTCCTTCGATCTGCGCGCCCTCGTCGAGGACGAGCTTGCCGCCGACGCTGACGACGTCGCCGCCGATGTTCGCGCCGCTCGAAACGTGCACGTCACCGCCGACCGCGACGACCTCGTTCTCGATCATCACGCCCGGGCCGACGTCCACCGATCCCATCACTGCCGTGACCTGATTCGCCCGCGAACCGGCCTCGAGCCGGACGTTGCCGCGGAGGACGACGAGCTCCCTGACGCGCTCGCCGGGCTTGACCACCTGGTTCCCCGACAGGACGCGGTCGTGAGCGCCCTTGCCGTCGCCGTCGTCGAAGTCCGGCGGCTCCGGGGCTCGGGCGGCTCCGGCGCTTCGGGAGCGCCTTCGACCCCCGCCTTCCGCTGCTCCCGCTGCGCGCGGCGCAGCTCCCGCTGGGCCTCGCGGGTCGCCTTCTCGGTCTCGCGCCGGATCTCCTCGGGATCGATCTGGACCCTGAATCCTTCCTCGCCCGCGCCGAACCTGATGCGGCGCTTCCCGCCTCGGATGACGACGCTGCCGCCCGTCGCGCGCGAAACGGTCAGGATCGATCCCTTCCGCTCTCCTCGGAGCTCGTTCTGCTCGAGGAGCACCTGCAGCACGTCCTCGACGGGCGCGGCGTTGAAGTCGGCGTTCACGGTGCCGAACAGCCCGGCGGGAAGGACGATCGAGAGGCCTGCCGACTTCGCGACCTCGCGGAGCGCGTCGCCGACCGGCTTCTGCTTGAACTCGCCGGTGAACTTCTTCCCGGTGGGCGTCTCGAACCCGCTCAGCACGGGCTGTTCCTTGTCCTCGGCGCCGGGCAGGTCCTGCTTCGACGCCGGCGGAACGGTCGGCCGGGGCGCCGCGGCCGACTTGCGACCCGCCTCCGGTGCAGGCGTCGCGCCCGTCGTCGGGGCTGGAGACGGTGACGCGGCCGGGGCCGGCGGCGCGGCGAGGAGGAGTGCGGTGAGGAGTGCTGTGGTCATGGACGGTCTCGCTCAGGACTGCAGGCGCGCCTCGCTCGGCACGAGCTGGCGGATCGCGAGGAGCAGCGGCAGTGAGAGGACGACGCAGGCGATCAGGATCTGCACGCGGAGCGCGGAGGCGATCGGTCCGGCGACGTCGACCCCGAGCTGCACGGCGCGGATCGAGGAGTTCAGGAAATCGGAGAAGGCGCTGAACAGGGGAGCCCACGCGGACGCGCCGACGCTGAGGAACAGCGCGGCGGCGGCGAACGCGGCGAGCCCGACGATCCCGAGCGCGAAGCGGCGCTCGCGGGCCACGGCGGCCTCCTTCTCGTCGACGATCGCCATGACCGACTGCGTGAAGTCGAGCTCCGGCTCGAGGCAGGGCAGCGCGTCGAGGTCGGCCGACAGCGCCCGGTAGGACTCGACGAGCAGGCAGCACTCGGGGCAGCAGGCGGTGTGCTCGCAGCAGCGCTCCGCCTCGCGCTCCGACAGCGCGTCGTCCACGTACGCCTGCGCCAGCTCGTCGCTGAGGTGTGAGCGGGTCATGAGCGTTCCTCCTGTCCGGCCAGCGTCTCGCGCAGCTTGGCCCGGGCGCGGTGCAGCCACGTCATCACGGTGCCCATCGGCACGTCCATGACCGCGGCGATGTCCTTGTAGGCCATCTGCTCGACGTGAAAGAGATGGATGACCTCGCGATACTTCGGCGGGAGCTGCGCGACGGCGGTCGCGACCGCGGCGCTCCGCTCGGCGCCCGCGAGCCGCTCGTCGGCCGCCGGCACGTCTCCGTCCGCGAGCTCGAACGGCGCCTCGCCGTCGGCGGGATCGGCGTCGAGCCGCACCTCCCGCCCGGCGGGCAGCCTGCGCCGCGCGAGGTCGAAGCAGTGGTTCCTCGCGATGCGCAGCACCCACGGAGCGAAGGGCTGGGCGGTGTCGAAGCTGCCGATGGCGGACCATGCACGCACGAATGACTCCTGCGCAGCGTCACGCGCCTCCTCGGCGTCTCCGAGGAGGCGAAAGCAAAGCGCGTGGACGCGCCGCTTGTGCGAGTCCACCAGCCGGGCGAACGCGTCGCGATCGCCGCGCGCCGCGGCGCGCGCGAGAGACCGTTCGTCGGACTGCTCGGCTAGCACCGTCCGCTCCACCTCCGAGGGGACCGCGAAGCCGGCAGCGGCGAGCGCGATCGTGCCGACCATGCCAGTGGTTACGTGCCTGCGGAACGGTTATTTCGAGGGGAGCCAGACTACCCCGTGCGGGGGGATTCCGCCGCGCAGCAGGAGCAACAGGCCGAGCGATATCGCGAGCGTCGCGACCGTCACGGGTGCGCCGTAGGCGAGGAAGCGCCAGAACCCGACGCGCACCCGCTCGCCCGCCGACTCGAGGACGATCACGTTCGCTACGGAGCCGATCACCGTGAGGTTCCCCGCGAGGGTGGAGGCCAGCGCCAGCACCGTCCACATCAGCTGCGGGTCGGCCATGCCGGGGATCCACTTCGCCGCGACGAGCACGAACGGCACGTTCGACACCACCTGCGAGGCGACCGTCGCGAGGGTCGCGAACCGGACGACCTGCTCGTTCACGCCGCCGACCGCGAGGAACGGCAGCGATCGGTCGTGGAGCGCCGCGGTCACCCCGGCCCGCTCGACGCCGGCGACGACGACGAAGAGGCCCGCGAAGAAGACCAGCAGCGGCCAGTCCACGCGGACGAGGATCGCGCGCGGTGAGCGACGGCCGGCGGCGAAGCAGGCCGCGGCGCCGGCCAGCGCGGTCCACGAGAGCGAGTAGCCTGCGGCGAAGCCGGCGATGACGAGCGCGGTGATGACGAGCGTCGTCCAGAGGAGCCGCTTCTCGACGCGCGGCGGGCCGACGTCGGCGAGCGCAGCGCGACGCGGCAGCTTCCTCCGGAACACGACGTGGAGGAACGCCGCGGCGGTGAGCGTCGCAGCGGCGGCCGGGAGCGCGCAGGCGGCGGCGAAGGTCGTGTAGGGCAGCCCCGACAGCGCTCCGATGATCATGTTCTGCGGGTTCCCCGTCAGCGTCGCGGCGCTCCCGGCGTTCGCGCCGAACGCGAGCGCGAGCAGGTACGGCAACGGCGGCAGCTCCGCCTCGTCGACGATGTCGAGGACGAGCGGCGCGACGAGGAGGCACACCGTGTCGTTCACGAGGAACGCCGAGAGCAGGCCGGCCACCAGCGCGACCGCCCAGAGGAGCGCGCGCGGCGAGCGGACCAGCCGCAGCACGTGCCAGCTGCTCCAGCGGAAGAACCCCGCCTCGGCGAGGTAGGACGTCAGCACCATCGTCCCGAGCAGGAGCGCGATGGTGTCGCCGTTGATCGCGCGAGCGGCCTCGCCGGGGCCGAGCACGCCCGCGCCGACCATCAGCACGGCGCCGATCAGGGCTGCGGCCGGGCGGTCGATCGACAGGAACGGAACCTTCCCGGCCGCTATGGCGGCGTAGGTCAACCCGAAGATGGCGACCGCGGTGGGCACTGAGGCGATCTACCATGCCATGGCCCCCTGCCGGGTCCACCCGGCCGGCCCGGTCCAGCGATACAGTCGGCCGATGCCCGACATCCCGATCCTGCTCGACGGCAGCGCTGGCGAGGGCGGCGGACAGATCCTGCGGACGGCGCTCTCGCTGTCGGCCATCACGGGCAAGGCGTTCGCGATCCATCGGCTGCGCGCCAACCGGATCAAGCCCGGCCTGCGGCCGCAGCACCTCGAGGCGACGCGGTCACTCGCGCAGCTGTGCGACGCCGAGGTCTTCGGCGACGAGGTCGGCTCGCAGCGCATCGAGTTCCGGCCGCGGCGGTCGGCCGCCGCCGGCCAGTACACGTTCGACATCGGCACCGCCGGGTCGACGCCGCTCCTGTTCCAGACGCTCTGCTGGCCGCTCGCGCTCGCCGGTGGCGACTCCGAGCTGACGCTGCGAGGCGGCACGCACCAGCAGTACAGCCCGACGTTCCACTACCTCGCCCTGGTCTGGCTGCCGGCCGTCGCGCGGCTCGGCTTCCGTTTCGAGCTCGAGCTGCAGGCGGCGGGCTTCTACCCGGAGGGCGGCGGCGAGTTCACCGCCCGCGTCCACGGCGCCCACGCCATGCCGCCGCTCGACCTGCGCCACCGGGGGATGCTCCAGAGCGCCGAGATCGTCGCGATGGTCGCCGGGCTGCCGTTCGACATCGCCGAGCGGCTCGCCGCGCGCGCGGAGCGCCGGCTCCGCGAGATGGGGGTCGCCGCCGAGGCGACGCGCGTCCCGGTGCCCTCCCGCGCCTCGGTGGGATGTCACCTGCTCGTGGCCGCGAGCTTCGATCGCACGCGGTCGGGCAGCGGCGCGATCGGCGAGAAGGGCAAGCCCGCCGAGCGGATCGCGGACGAGGTCCTGGACGAGTTCCAGAAGTTCCTCACCGGCCGCGCCGCGGTGGACAGCCACCTCGGCGATCAGCTCGTCGTGCCGGCGGCGCTGCACGCGGCCGGCCTCGTGCCGTCGCCGCCAGGGGTCGTCCCGGTGACGCGCTACACCGTGTCGGAGGTGACGAAGCACCTCACGACGAACGCGGAGGTGGTGAAGCGCTTCCTCGACGTCGAGATCGTGGTCGAGGGCCGCGAGGGCGAGGAGGGCGAGGTCCGCATCGCGCCGCCGGGCATGTCCGGCGAGATCATCCCGCTGCCACGGATGGAGCCCTGAGAGATTCCTGTTCAGCGGCGAAGCCGCCCGCCGGATGCCGTGCGAGTCCGAAGCGGAGCGCAGGACGAAGCGCGGCCGGCTCCGGCGTAGCAGGAGTGGGGTCCCCGACGAGCTTTGCTCGGCGGGGCGAGGATGCAATCCTCGTCCGATCAGATCAATCGCCGCCGCTTGAAGAGGTACCAGAGCCCCGCCGGCAGCGCGATCATCGAGGTCAGCACGATCGGGATGGCGATGTGCGGGTGCAGGATCTCGAGGTTCATCCCGAAGAAGCCCGCGATGAAGTTGAGCGGCAGGAAGATGGTCGCGACGAGCGTCAGCCGCGCGGTCGTCCCCGACATGCGGTTGTTCGCCATCGACAGGTGCACGTCCATGGCCGAGCCGAGCATGTCGCGGCCGGTGTCGATCTCCTCCGTGAGCCGCAAGAGGTGGTCGAGGACGTCGCGGAAGTAGGGGAGGTTCTGGGGCCGCACGCGCGTCTCGCCCTGACGCGCCAGCGCCGCGTAGAGCTCGCGCTGGGGCGCGAGCCGGCGCCGCAGCGTCGCGTGGGTGCGCCGCGCCTGCAGGATGCGCCCGAGCAGGTCCTCCTCGTCGCGCGTCGAGACGGTCATCACCTCGGCGAGCAGCTCGTCGATGTCGTCCGCGAGCGCGTCCGCGATCGCGAAGTGGACGTCGGTGATCGCGTCGCAGATGACGTACAGCACGTAGTCGGGCCCGCGTACGAGCGCGCCGGGCGCGCCGCAGGTGCGCTCGAAGATGCGGTCGATCTCGACGATCGGCGCGCTGTGGACGGTGACGAGGAGGTCGTGAGCGAGGAAGACGTGGAGCTCCCGGACCTGCACGTCGGTCTCGTCCGGGGAGGGCGCGAGCCGGTGGAGCACCATGAAGACGGTGTCCGGGTACTCCTCGAACTTGGTGCGCTGGTTCTCGTTCGCGCAGTCCTCGAGCGCGAGCGGGTGGAACCCGAACCGCTCGCCGAGCCAGACCAGGTTCTCGGGCTCCGGGCTGAGGTCCACCCACAGGTGGTCCGCTCCGGGCCCGCAGACCTCGCGCCCGCCTGCCGTCGCCTTGTCGCTCTCGAGACGGACCGCCCTGAGCATCCGCACCCCGCGTCGCTCGCAGTCTAGACCACACCCCGTGAACTGCGTTGTCCCGCGTGCGGGTGGCTGTTATGAACCGCGCGCATGATCGACGTGACGAGCATCGTCCTGGTGGGCGCCGGCAAGGGCGGCGTGGGCAAGAGCACGGTCGCGGTGAACCTGGCGGTGGCGCTCGCGCGCGAGGGTGCGAAGGTCGGCATCCTCGACGCCGATATCCAGGGACCGTCGCTGCCGGTGCTCACTGGCATCCACGAGAAGCCGACGTCGAAGGACGGCAAGACCCTCGAGCCGTTCATCGCGCACGGCGTGAAGGCGATGTCGATCGGGTTCCTGGTCGACCCCGGGGAGGCGCTCATCTGGCGTGGCCCGATGATCACCGGCGCGCTGATGCAGCTCCTCAAGGACGTCAACTGGGGCCAGCTCGACTACCTCGTGCTCGACCTGCCGCCGGGCACCGGCGACGTGCCGCTGACGCTCGCGCAGAACGTCCAGGCGGCGGGCGTCGTGCTCGTCTCGACGCCGCAGGACGTGGCGCTCGCCGACGTCATCCGCGCGAAGCTCATGTTCGACAAGGTGAACATCCCGGTGCTCGGCATCGTCGAGAACATGTCGATGTTCATCTGCCCGCACTGCAAGGGCGAGACGCCCGTGTTCGCGCACGGCGGCGTCAAGACGGCCGCGGAGAAGATGGGCATCCGCTTCCTCGGCGAGGTCCCGCTCGATCTCGCGATCCGCGAGGCGGGCGACGCCGGCAAGCCCGTCGTGGCGCGCGCCCCCGACTCCCCTCAGGCCAAGGCCTTCCTCGATGTCGCCCGCAACGTCGACGCGGCGGTGAAGTCGGCGTCGCAGAAGAAGGTGAAGCTGCCTATCATCGGGCAGCGCCGTCCCTAGGCGACCCGCGAGGGCCGCTCCGGCGACCGCGGGAGGAGCTCAATGTCCGACGACCGGTCGCGCCCACCCGACGAGCCCGAGGACATGGACGACCTCGGCGCCGACCAGGGCAGCCGAAAGTTCGTGACCGACGCGGTCCGGAAGGCGTTCCTGACCGGCGTCGGCGCGCTGTTCCTCACGGAAGAGGGCGCGAGGAAGCTCGCGCGCGAGTGGAAGCTTCCGAAGGACGTGCTCGGGTTCGTGACGTCGCAGGCCACCGGCATGAAGGACGAGGTGATGCGGGTCGTCTCCGACGAGGTCCGCAAGTTCTTCCAGTCCGAGACGATGCGGCAGGAGTTCCTGAACATGCTCACCTCGATGTCGATCGAGGTGAACGCCGAGATCCGCGTGAAGGACGCCCGCGGCAAGGCGAAGCCGATCGTGCAGCACCTGTCGGTGAAGCCGAAGCGCACCGACGCCCCGCGGGACGATGGCGACGCGGGTCCCGAGGACTTGACGGACTAGGCGGACTAGGCGGCTTCGCCGCTGTTCCGCGTCTCGACCGGCGCGGCCGACACCGCCGGCAAGGTCAGCCGGAACGCCGTGCCGCGGCCGACGCGCGACCGCACCTCGACGCTGCCCCCGTGCGCCTCGACGATGTTCTTCACGATCGCGAGGCCCAGGCCGAGCCCGCCCGAGCCGCGGCCGCGCTGCCTCGTCGTGTCGTCGACCTGGTACAGGCGATCGAAGATGCGCCCCAGGTGCTCGCCCGGGATGCCGCGGCCGTCGTCCGCGACCGTCACGCCGACGCGGCCGCCGGCGAGCGGCGCGGCGAAGGCGTGGACGTGGCCTCCGGCCTCGTTGTGGCGCTCGGCGTTGTTGAGGAGGTTCGTGACCACCTGGATCAGGCGATCGCGATCACCGTGGATCGCGGGCGTGCGCGCGGCGACGCGCCAGCGGAGCGAGATGCCACGCTGCGCGAAGCGCGGCGCGACCGACAGGGCCGACGTCCGCAGGAGGTCGCGCACGTCGACCGCGCCCCGATCGAGCTGGTCGTCCTTCAGCTCCCACCGCGAGAACTCGAGCAGCTCGTCGATGAAGCTGCGGAGCCGGCGTCCGCTGCCGGCGACGATGCGCAGGCAGTCGCGCTGCCGCGGCGAGAGCTCGCCCAGCTTGTCGGACAGGAGCAGGTCGGAGTAGCCGAGCACCGTCACGAGCGGAGTCCGGAGCTCGTGCGAGACGTTCGCGAGGAAGTTGTCCTTGCGCCGATCCATCTCCTTCAGCGCGGCCACCGCGCGGGTCAGCTCCTCCGTCCGGCGGCGCACCTCCGCCTCGAGGTGCGCCTGGTGGCCCTTCAGCTCGGCGATGAGCCGCGCCTTGTCGAGCGCCATCGAGGCCTGGTCCGCGAAGGCGTCGATGGCCTCGGGATCGCTGCGGCGCAGCCGCCGCGCCGCCACCGCCAGGATGCCGACGTTCCGCCCGGCGCAGCGGAGCGGCGCGAAGATGCTGTGCTCGAGCCCGAGCACGCGCTGCAGCCGCGCCAGCTTGCGCCGGTCGCCGCAGCCGAAGATCTCGCGCGCCGCCGCCCAGGGCCGCTCGCTGTAGACGGTGCGCCCGCTCGCGAGCACGCGCCGGAACAGCGGAGCGCTCACGGTCGAGACGCGGATGTCTGCGAGCGCGTGGCCGAGGATCTTCTCGGTGACGGCCTGCACCGGCGCGTCGAAGCTCGAGGCGCTCCAGCGGAGCGTCACCGGAGGATCGTCGGCGTACGGCTCGCCGGTGAGGATCGCCGACTGGAACCCGAGCTTCACGAGCTCCTGGCAGATGACGCCCACCATCACCGACTCGTCGGTCTCGCCGAGGAGCCGGGTGCCGGCGCGGCTCAGCGCCGCGACGGTCTCCTTCGCCTGCCGCAGCTCGGCGAGCGCAGGGCTCCGCCGCACGCGGCCCCCGGCTGAACGGGAGGGCTTCGTACGCTTGCGCAAGCCCATCGGGGAGATCGTCACACGCCCCCCAGCTGGATTACAAGCGCCGGATGTTCGTCGAGCGCATGGCGGTCGTTGGCGCGGGGCAGATGGGCAGCGGCATCGCACAGGTCGCGGCGCAGGCCGGGCTGGAGGTCTTCCTCGCGGACGCGACGGGAGACCTCGCGCGCAAGGGCGCGCAGCGCATCGAGGCGACGCTGAACAAGCTCGTCGAGAAGGGCAAGATGTCGGCGGGCGACAAGGGTGCGGCGCTCGCGCGCATCCACCCGGTCGATCGGCTCGAGGAGTGCGGCCGGGCGCAGATGCTCATCGAGGCGATCGCCGAGCACGAGGCCGCGAAGCGCGAGCTGTTCCAGCGCGCCGACGGCATCCTGTCGCACGGGGCGATCCTCGCGTCGAACACGAGCTCGATCTCGATCACCGCGCTCGCCGCGGCGACGAAGCGCCCCGACCGGGTGATCGGGATGCACTTCATGAATCCGCCGCCGGTGATGCAGCTCATCGAGGTCGTGCGCGGGCTGCAGACGAGCGACGCCACCTGGCAGGCGGTGCAGGACCTCGCGAAGCGGTTCGGGAAGACGACGGTCACCTCGAAGGACCGCCCAGGCTTCATCGTGAACCGCGTCCTCATCCCGCTGCTGAACGAGGCGTGCTTCGCGCTCGAGGAGGGGCTCGCGAGCCCCGAGGACATCGACACCGCGGTGAAGCTCGGGCTGAACCACCCGATGGGCCCGCTCACGCTCGCGGACTTCATCGGCCTCGACACGTGCCTCGCCATCGCCGAGGTGCTCCACCACGGGCTCGGCGACCAGAAGTACCGGCCCGCGCCGCTGCTCCGGCAGTACGTCGCGGCGGGCTGGCTCGGAAAGAAGAGCGGACGCGGCTTCTACACCTACAACTGACCGAGGGCGCCCGGCGCGGCGGAGGCATCGATGGAACTGCAGCTCGAGAACCTGCTCTGGCGCGTCGAGGACGGCGTCGGGATCGTCACGTTCAACCGTCCGAAGGTGCTGAACGCGATGAACGCGCGCACGTTCGTCGACCTCGAGCAGCTGCTCGACGCGGTGGAGCGCGACGCGACCGTACGCGCGCTGGTGTTCACCGGCGCAGGTGACAAGGCGTTCGTCGCCGGCGCGGACATCGCCGCGATGGCGCAGATGGGCCCGGTCGAGGCGCGCCGGTTCGCGGAGACCGCCCATCGCCTCATCGAGCGGCTCGAGCGGCTGCCCATCCCGACGATCGCAGCCGTGAACGGGTTCGCGCTCGGCGGCGGCTGCGAGTTCGCGATGGGCTGCGACATCATCTACGCGAGCGAGAAGGCGCGCTTCGGCCAGCCGGAGGTGAACCTGGGGCTCACGCCGGGGTTCGGCGGCAGCCAGCGGCTCACGCGGCGCGTCGGGATCATGCGCGCGCTCGAGATGGTGCTCACCGGCGATCACTACGACGCGGCGCGGGCGAAGGAGATGGGCCTCGCGCTCGAGGTGCTGCCGCAGGACCAGCTCCTCCCGCACGCCATCGCGCAGGCGAAGAAGATCGCGTCGAAGGGGCCGGTGGCGGTCGCGGTCGCGAAGCGGCTCGTCCAGGCCGGCGCCGACGCGGACCTCACGGTCGCGAACGAGCTCGAGCGGCAGGCGTTCGCGGGGCTGTTCGGGAGCGAGGACGCCAAGGAAGGCATGCGCGCGTTCGTCGAGAAGCGCGCCGCGAACTGGAAGGGGAACTGACGCAATGGACATCCAGCTCACCGAGGAGCAGCGCCAGGTCCGCGAGCTGTGCCGCGAGTTCGCCGAGGCCGAGCTGAAGCCGAACGCGCGCCGCTGGGACGAGAAGCACGAGTTCCCGCGCGACGCGGTGAAGAAGCTCGCGGAGATGGGCCTCCTCGGCGTGGCGATCCCGCCGGAGTGGGGCGGGGCGGGGATGGACAACGTCTCGTACGCGATCGCGATGGAGGAGATCTCGCGCGGGTGCGCCGGCACCGGCGTCATCATGAGCGTCAACAACTCGCTCTACTGCGACCCCGTGATGAAGTTCGGCACCGATCAGCAGAAGCAGGAGTTCCTCACGCCGTTCGCGGCCGGGGAGCGGCTCGGCTGCTTCGCGCTCACCGAGCCGATGAGCGGATCGGACGCCGCCGAGATGCGCACCACCGCCGAGAGGCGCGGCGGCGAGTACGTGCTGAACGGCACGAAGAACTTCATCACCAACGGGCCGCAGGCCGACGTGATCCTGCTGTTCGCGATGACCGATCGCTCGAAGGGGCACCGCGGCATCACCGCGTTCCTCGTGCCGACCGAGCTCACGGGATTCTCGCGCGGGAGGCCGGACGACAAGGTCGGCATCCGCGCCTCGGGCTCGTGCTCGGTGTTCTTCGAGGACTGCGTCATCCCCGAGCGATATCGCCTGGGCGGCGAGGGCGAGGGCTTCAAGGTCGCGATGAGCACGCTCGACGGCGGGCGCATCGGGATCGGCGCCCAGGCGCTCGGCATCGCGCGCGCGGCGCTCGAGGAGGCGGTGGCGTACGCGAAGGACCGCAAGGCCTTCGGCCAGCCGATCGCGAACTTCCAGGCCATCCAGTTCATGCTCGCCGACATGGCGACCGAGGTGGACGCGGCGCGGCTCCTCGTCTGGAGGGCCGCGTCGATGAAGGACCGCGGCGTGCGGTTCAGCGCCGAGGCCGCGATGGCGAAGCTGTTCGCCTCGGAGATGTCGGAGCGCGTGACGTCGAAGGCGCTCCAGATCCACGGCGGCTACGGGTACGTGAAGGAGTTCGACGTCGAGCGGCACTGGCGCGACAGCCGGATCACCGAGATCTACGAAGGCACGAGCGAGATCCAGCGGCTCGTGATCTCGGCCTCGGTCCTGAAGGACTAGCCGCGTGGACTTCGAGCCGGGCGAGCTGCAGGGGCAGGTCGCCGCCGTGGCGCGGCGCTTCGCGCGCGAGCGCATCGCCCCGGCGGCCTCCGAGAACGACCGCCTCGGGCGGTTCCCCGAGGAGCTCATGCGGGAAGCGGGCGCGCTCGGCCTCCTCGGCGTGAACATTCCCGCCGCGTACGGCGGATCGGAGGCGGGCGCCGTCGCGTACGCGCTCGCGATGATGGAGATCGCGGCCGCGGACGCGTCGGTCGCGGTGACGATCGGCGTCACGAACATGGTCGGCGAGGCGATCGCCGCGCACGGCACCGAGGCCCAGCGCCAGCGCTGCCTGACGCGGCTCGCCTCCGGCGAGTGGCTGGCCGGCGCGTTCGCGCTGTCGGAGGCCCAGGCCGGGAGCGATCCCGCGTCGATCGCCACGCGGGCGGAGCGCCGCGGCGACGGCTGGGTCCTGAGCGGCGCGAAGCAGTGGATCACGAGCGGCGACCGCGCCGGCGTGCACGTCGTCTGGGCGCGGACGGGGGCGCCCGCCGAACGGCAGCTCACGGCCTTCCTCGTCGAGGCCGGTACCCCCGGGCTCCTCGTCGGCCGCCACGAGGTGAAGATGGGCCAGCGGGCCTCGACCACGGTCGAGCTCGCGCTCGAGGACTGCGAGGTCGGCGACGACGCGGTGCTGGGGCGGCCCGGCGACGGATTCCGCATCGCGATGCAGGCGCTCGACGGTGGCCGCATCGGCATCGCGTCGCAGGCGACCGGCACGATGCGGGCCGCGATCGACGCGAGCGTCCGGTACGCGAAGGAGCGGCGGACGTTCGGGGTGCCGATCGCGCAGCACCAGGCGATCGCGTTCGCGCTCGCGGACCTCCAGGTCGAGCACGACGCCGCGCGCCTGCTCACGCTGCGCGCAGCCTCCCGGAAGGATCTCCGCCGGCCGTTCACGCGCGAGGCGTCGATGGCGAAGCTCTTCGCGAGCGAGGCCGCGCAGCGGGCGGTGTCCCGCGCCGTGCAGATCCACGGCGGCTACGGGTACACGGAGGAGTTCCCGGTCGCGAAGCTGTTCCGCGACGCGCGGGTGCAGACGATCTACGAGGGCACGAGCGAGATCCAGCGCCTCGTGATCGCCCGGGAGGTGCTGCGGGCGGCCGGGTAGCGCCAAGCTCCGACGAGCGATTGAAAGCGCCATGGGGAGCCGTTACGTCCCGGGTGCATGTCGACGGATCCGCACGCTGAGCTGACGACGGGCGATCTCGCCCGGGCGACCGGCAACACCGTGCGGGCGATTCGCTTCTACGAGGAGCAGGGCCTGCTGCGCCCCGCGGAGGTGAGCGAGGGCGGGCACCGGCGTTACACGCGGGAGGAGCTCGAGCGGTTGCGGCTCATCGGCGACCTCCGCGAGCTCGGGCTGTCTCTCTCCGACATCAAGCAGATGCTCGAGCTCCGCACCGGCTGCGACAGCGCCGCGGAGTTCGCGATGCGGTTCCACGCGGTCCTGGCGGAGCACATCCTCCACGCCCAGAAGCGCATCGAGCGGCTGAAGCGGGTGAGGCGGGAGCTCATCCAGGCGCGGGTCGCCGTGGCGCGGCGGCTCTCGTGCGACGCGGAGCGCGCGTGCCCGTGCGCGGTCGCGGCGGTCATCGGCGCGCCGCGGATCGTGAAGCTGCTCGCGCAGGACGGCCTGTGCCAGCACCTCGCGATGGAGCGCGCGGGACGGGAGGGCGTCGGCGCGGACGACGCCGCCGAGCTCGCCGCGAACGACCACGACGAGATCGGCGGCGGCGCGGCCGAGGTGCGTCGCGAGATCTCGCACGCGGACGACGACGACTGCTGCGATCCCAATCGCTTGCTGCAAGCGCCGCCAGCCGCAAGCGCTGCGGAGCAGCGCGCGCAGCGATGCCCCGAGCCTCCGAGGCGGAATCAGGAACCGGACAGGGACGGGTGATCCGTCGCGTTACGGCGGCTCGGATCGCATCGAAACCTCTGAACCCCAGCACCATCCTGATTCTCGGCGAGTTGACATAAGACCGATTATCGGACTCACGGAGGTGCCGGGAATCCGTGGCCTGCGACGCTGTCGGGCCCGACTCAGTGAATGGACGACCCGCCGCTCCCGCCCGTGATCGAGCGTCCGCGCGCGATCGCGTCCGCCAGCGCGAGCGGACCGGAGACCACGTCGTCGGCGTCGATCGACACGACGACGGCGTCGTCGTCCTCCGCGGTGGGCAGCGCGCCCGGTGTCGCGAGCAACACCGCCGACGGCAGCAACGCACGGACCCAGCGCATGATCTTCTTCGCGGCGCCGGGACGCCGCCCCGCTTGCACCAGCACGTAGACCCGACCCACGAGGCACCTCTCGGCCGTTCGCTCCTCGTCTAGTTCCCTGGCGCTCCCATCGCCCGTCCCAGGCCGTGATCCTCGCGGCCGGATCGCGGCAGGCCCGGCCCCGCGCTCGGTGAGCGCCCGTCCGTCCTGGCGGTCGGTCCGTACCCGGTCGAGGCTCCGTCGCCGGCCAGGTGATCGCCATGTTGACCGTGGATGTCGATCGCCAGCCGAGGCCGCGCCGCGCACAGGCTCGACGCTCAGACGGAGCGCATACTCCGGCTCTGGACGGATCGCGTCCGCGCCGAGATCTCGGCCGCGCGCGAGGAATCGCAGCCGATCCTCATCGACACGCTGCCCACCTTCCTGTCGAACCTGATCGACGCGCTCTCACCGGACCACCCGCGCCAGTCGGCTGCGGAAGGTTCGACGGTGCCTTCGCAGCACGGCAGCGAGCGCGTCCGGCTCACGGGCTACCGGCTCGCCGATCTCATCCGGGAGTACCAGCTGCTCCGCGACGTGCTGTTCGAGGTGCTCGACGACGGCTCGCTGACGGACGACGAGCGCCGCGTGATCACGATCTCGATCGATACCGCCATCAGCCAGGCTTGTACTGCGTACTCGCTCGCGAACGATGCGCTCCGCGAGCAGATGATGGCGACGCTCGCACACGATCTTCGAAGCCCGCTCGGGGCCGCGAAGGCCGCGGCGGCCCTGATCCTCCGCAGACCCGATGATCCCGGGGTGATGCGCTGGGCCGCCCGCGTCGACGAGAACGTCGACCGCGCCGACAAGCTGCTGCGGATGCTCCTCGACGTGAGCCGCGCCGGCAGCGGGTCGCGGATGCCGCTCGACCTCGGCCCCTGCGACCTCGTCGTCGTCATCCGGAGCGTGGTCGAGACCTTGGAGCTCTCACATGGCGATCGCTTCAGCGTACAGGCTCCGCTCGCGGTCCGAGGTCACTGGAGCGCCGACGCGCTGGGGCGCGCCCTCGAGAACCTGCTGTCGAACGCGCTCAAGTACGGGGCGGCCGACAAGCGCGTGACGATCACGATCCAGCAGACCCTCGGCCGCGCGATCGTCTCCGTTCACAACGAGGGCTCGTTCATCCCCGCTGGCGACCGCGCGATGCTCTTCCAGCCGTTCGGCCGCAGCCGCGGCGCCGACGACAGCGGCGTTGCCGGATGGGGCCTCGGCCTCGCGTTCGTTCGCGCAGTGGCCGAGGCGCACGGCGGCAGCGTCACGATCGACAGCCTGCCGGAGACCGGCACGACGTTCACGCTCGACATCCCGCTCGACGCGCGCCCCCTGCAGACAGCGCCAACGACGCCGAGGGAGGCGTGAGCGTCGTCCACGCGCGAAATCGGTGTCGCTGCGCGCGTTGAGCATCGGTTGGGGGCGTCTTCTCCACCCCTCACCCGCACTCGACGCGCCCTCCCGCGATGCTCCACGCTCTGGACGTGCAGGCCCGCGCGAACGCCGCGTCGTGGGTGACGAGCAGGATCGCGCCGGGATAGCTCACGAGCGCCCTCTCCATCCGCTCGACCGACGGCAGGTCCAGGTGGTTCGTCGGCTCGTCGAGGACGATGCCCCACGCGTGGCGCCCGAGACCCAGCGCGAGGAGCAGCTTGCGAGCCTCGCCGGGCGAAGGGCGGCGCGACGCGAGGAGGCGATCGGGGTCGACACCCAGCGCAGCGACGACCGAGAGCACACGACCGCGCGTCGCCGGCGGCAGCGTCCGGACCTCCTCCAGGATCGCACCGCCCTGCCCCGGCTCGAGCTCCTGCGGCAGGTACAGGAGCCGCTCCGGCGGGGGTCGCCCGGCGACGGCGAGCAGGTGCCGGAGCAGCGTCGTCTTCCCCGCGCCGTTAGGGCCACGGAGGTGGACGCGCTCGTCGCGGCCGAGCCGGACGTTCACGTCGCGCAGCACCGCCACGCCGTTCGCCTCGACGCGGTCCGACTCCAGCGCGAGGAGCCACGGCCGCCGCGCACGCTCGAACCCCACGAACACCGACCGCCCGAGATCCTGGTCGGGCGGCGCGTCGGGGATCCCGGTCCGTGCGCGCTCCGCCTCGCGCCGGAGCACCTGGACCTTCCGGCCGATCCGGTCCTCGGCCCAGGCGACGCGCGTCTTCGCGGACAGGGTGCGCGCGTCGTGGTCCTTCGGGCCTCGCATCCGCCGCGCGGTGCTGCGGTTCGCCTCGGCGCGGGCCTGGTCGCGCCGGGCCGAGTCGAGCCGCGCGGCGACGCGGCGACTCGACTCCTGCGCCGCGGCTCGCGCCGACCAGGCCGCCTCCAGCTCGGCTTCCCAGATCGGGCGCGCGACCGACCAGGAGCCGGCGTGGAGCCTCGCGCCGCCAGCGTGAAGGCGCAGCGTCGAGGTCGTCAGCTCGTCGAGCAGCTCGCGATCGTGCGAGACGACGAGCGCGACCCCGCGGAACCGCCGCAGGGCTCCCACGAGCACGCTCCGCCCCTCCGCGTCGACGTGGTTCGTCGGCTCGTCGAGCAGCAGGACGTCCGGATCGCGCGCGAGCGCCGCGCCGATCTGCCAGCGCCGCCGCTCTCCCGGCGACAGCGTCGGCCAGCGATCCAGCTGGGCGGGCTCGAGGCCGAGCACCGACGCGAGGCGTCGCGACGCGGCGTCTTCGAGCGCCGACAGCCACATGACGTCGCGAGACGGCTCCGCGAGCTCCTGCGTGCAGTGGACGACGAGCGCCGACTCCGGGTCGAGGCGGACGCGCCCCCCGGTCGGCTCGAGCTCGCCAGCGACGAGCCGCAGGAAGGTGGACTTGCCGGCGCCGTTCTCACCCACGACGCCGGTGAACCCGGCGGGCAGGTGCACGTCGACGCCCGAGAGCACGGGGACGGCGCCGGTGTACGAGAACGAGAGCCCTTCGGCCCTGACCGATGACATGAGAACGCTCCTGAGGCAGCGCCCGGTTCGGGCGCGACGGATCGAGACGGACGGTCTGCGATTTCAGGAGCGGTGGAGCATCGGGCGCGCCGGTCGGCGCGACCCGGTTTCTAGCAACGTCGCTACGGCCGCGCAACCCGTCGAGACCGCGACGAGGACGCCTGCGTCTTCGTCGCGGTCGCAGCATCCACCGACCGTTACATCGCGGCGGTGCCCTCTCCTGCGCGCTCCGCGGCGGTGCTGCTCCTCGCCTACGTCGCGTTCGTGTCGCTCGGGCTGCCGGACACGGTGCTCGGCGTCGCGTGGCCCTCGCTGCGAGCGACGTTCGGGCTCCCGCAGGCGGCGATGGGCGCCGTCCTCGCGGCGGCCATGACCGGCTACGTCGCGTCGGGAGTGGTGGCGGGGCGCATGTCCGCGGCGCTCGGCGTCGGCGGGCTGCTCGCGCTCTCGACCGCGCTCGTCAGCGCCGGGCTCGTGGGCTTCGCGCTCGCGCCGGCGTGGCCGATCTTCGTCGCGTGCGGGGTCGTCGTCGGGCTCGGCTCCGGCGCGATCGACGCCGCGCTGAACGGGTACGCGGCGGCTCACTTCCCCGCGCGGCACATGAACTGGCTCCACGCCTGCTACAGCGCAGGCGCGATGCTCGGCCCCGCCATCATGACCGGCGCGCTGGCGGGGGCGTCGTACCGGGCCGGATATGCGGCGCTCGCGCTCGCGCTTGCGGCGATGGCGGGCGCCTTCTACCTGACGCGGCGCCGCTGGGACGCGCGGCGAGGCGGCCTCGAGTCGGCCGCACCGGTCAGCGCCGGCGCGGCGCTGCGCGACGCTCGCGTGTGGCTCCAGATCGCGATCTTCTTCGCGTACACCGGCCTCGAGGCCGCCTCGGGCCAGTGGGCGTTTACGGTGCTGCGGCAGGCTCGCGGGCTCTCGATCGAGGCCGCCGGCACGTGGACGTCCGTCTACTGGGGCAGCATCGCCGCCGGGCGCCTCGCGGTCGGGTTCGCAGCGGGTCGGCTCGGAGCGGATCTCCTCGTGCGCTGCGGGATCATCGGCGCATCGCTCGGAGCGCTCGCGTACGCGGTGCTCCCCGGCGCCGCCGGAGCCGCGGGCCTCGTCCTCCTCGGCGTCTCGCTCGCGCCGGTGTTTCCGATGCTCATGTCCGCCACCCCGGAGCGGCTCGGCGCCGCGATCGCCGCTCACGCGGTGGGGTTCCAGGTCGCGGCGGCGACGGTCGGCACCGTCGTGTGGCCGACCGCGTGCGGCGTGCTCGCCGACGGGTACGGGGCTCGCGCGATCCCGCCTGCTCTCGTCGGACTGTCGGCGGCCCTCGCGGCGCTCGTCCTCGCGCTGCAGCGCGGCGCGCCCGCGCGTGCGTGATCATCCTGACCGATGCGATGCCGAGGCGACGCGCCACGCCAGCTTCGAGACCTGCCGATGGCTCGAGACGCCCCGCGCGGAGCGCACCCGATCGGCGTATTCGCGAGCTCTACGCTGCCCCGCCCGGCGAGTTCACTGCGGCGCGCGCTGCGCTCTCGCGCGCGCTTGCCGCCGAGGGAAGTCCCGACGCCGCGCGCGTGAAGCGGCTCCGCCGGCCGACGGTCGCGGTGTGGCTGCTCGATGCCCTCGCCCGCGAGCGCCCCGATGATCTCTCCGCCCTGTTCGCCGCGGGAGATCGGCTGCGGCAGGCGCAGGTGCGCGCGCTGCGCGGCGACGCCGGCGAGCTGCGCGAGGCGACCTCCGCGCTGCGCGACGCGCTGGACAGGCTCCTCGGCGCGGTGCCCGCGATCGCGGCCGCGGGGCTCGAGCGTGAGGTCGGCGCCGGTCTGCTCGGCGAGCTCGAGGGCGCCCTGCGCGCGGTCGCGACGGCGGACGTGGACGCGCGCGCCGACCTGCAGGAAGGCGTCCTGGATCGGCTGCCGGAGGCCGGCGGGATGGAGCTCCTCGGCGGGCTCGCGCCGGTGCGCGATCTCGGGCCGGCTCCTCGCGAGCGTCACGACCGATCCGCGGCGCGCGGCCGCGCCTCCGACCCGGAGCAGCGCACTCGCTCGAAGCCTGCAGCAGCCGCGCGCGATCGGGCCGAGGAGCGCTCGCGCAAGGCCGCCGAGCGGGAGGAGCGAGCAGCGGCGCAGCGGCGCGATCGAGAACGACGACGCGCCGGCGCGGAGGCAGAGCGCCTCGAGCGAGCGCAGCGAACCGCGGAGGAGCGCCTCCGCGCCGCCCGGCGAGACCTCGAGGACGCCCGCGAGCGCGAGGACGCCGCCCGGCGAGCCGCGGACGAGGCTCGCGACAAGGCTCGTGCCGCGCGGCAGCGCGCGGAGACGCTGGAGCGCGACTCTCGCTGAAGGGAGGTCGAGCTGCTACCGGGCGGCTCGAGCGCGCTTCGGTGCCCCTCGGCGCTTCGGCCTCGCGCTCCTGCGCGGCGCTGGCGCCTTCGCCCGCGTCTTCGCCTGCGCCTTCACCTTGGCGGGCACGCGCGCCTCGACCTTCGGTTCCGCCGCCTGCATCGCCGCGTTCTGCGCAGCATTCTGGGCGGCGTGCTGATCCGCGAAGTCCTGGACTCGCACGCGGCACTCGGGACAGGGCCTCGCCTTGCGGAACGTGTTGTCGGTCGCGGCGGCGACCGCGTGACCGCAGACGAGCACGTCGTAGAGCTGGCTCGCCTGCCGCTCGTTCTTCTTCACGATCGCGCGGTACACGGGAGGAACGGTCCACTTCGGTCGCGCTGCTGGCTTGGTCTTCAACCCACTCTTCCTCTCGCTGCCCGCGTGCGACGGCGGCGCAATCAGGGCCAGCTTCTCCGTTCGGGACAGGCGCTTCAGGGCTACCTCGCGGCGGAGCGCCGTCCCGCGGTCGGCGGCGGGCTCCTGGTACACGATGGTGACGGGCAGCCGGGAACGCGTGTACCGCGCTCCGGTGCCGTCCGAGTGCTGCCGGAGGCGCCGCTCGGGATCGTTCGTCACGCCGGTGTACAGCGTGCCGTCGCCGCAGCGAAGGACATAAACGCACCAGCTCGAGAGAGCCCTCGCCACGTGAGCTCAGGATACGCGCGCTCCGACGGATCGTCGCGTTTCCGGCCGATGCCCGCGTCTCCGGCGCGGCGAAACGTCGCGGATGAGGCGAGGATGGGGTCGCCGACGCGTGGGAACGACTCCTACGCAGCCGGATCCGGGGGGTCCGGCACCGGCTCGTCCGGGAGCTCCGGGGCCGCGCCGCCCCCGACGCCGAGCCGGTCGGCGATGGGCTTCTGAGCCTCGATGACGAGCGCGACGAGCTCTGGAAGCGGCATCGCCACCTCGGCAGCGCCGCGGCGGATCTCGTCGCGATCGACCGCCCGGGCGAACGCCTTGTCCTTCATCTTCTTCAGCACCGACTCGGGAGGGAGGTCGCCGACGCTCTTCGAGGGCCGCACCAGCGCGCAGGCACCCACGAACCCGCTCAGCTCGTCGGCCGCGACGATGGCCTTCTCCATCGCGGTGTCGCAGGTGATGCCGGTGTACGACGCGTGCGCGCCGACGCCCCTCACGATCCGCTCCGGCCACCCGCGCTCGCGCAGGATCTCCATGCCCCTCCAGACGTGATCCTCCGTCGTCGGGTACCGCTCGTAGTCGAAGTCGTGGAGCATGCCGACGATGCCCCAGAGCTCGACCTCGGCCGGATCGGTCTCGCCGCCACGGCGCGCGAGCGCCCGCATCGAGGCCTCGACCGAGAGCGCGTGGCGCCGCAGCGCCTGCGTCTTCGTGAACTCGCACAGGAGCGCCCAGGCAGCGGCGCGGGTCGGGTCGGGCATGCCCTGTAATCTAGACCCGCACTGCACTGGGGGTCGCACCCGGCGGCATGGTACCCTGACGGGGCGTGAACGCGGGCGCCGACGAGGCCTCATCCGGCAGCAGTACCAAGCTGAAGGCGGCGCTCGTCGCGTGTGGGCTGTTCGCCGCGGCGGCCGGCATCACCGCGCACCACCACCGCACCGTCGTCGCCGAGCGACGGCAGGCGGTGACGCTGCGAGCCGCCGCCATCGAGAAGGCGATCGAGGAGTACGTCGCCGACGTCGCTGGAGCCGCCTACGAGGTCGCTGACGCCGCGCGGAGCGCTCCGGAGGCGTTCTCCCTCGAGACCGTCGGGCCGGAGATCCTGTCGCACCACCGCGAGCGAGTCGCCTACGTCCACTTCCTGCCGCACGGCGTCTCGCGACAGGTCTACCCGGCGGGCGGTAACGAGACGCTGCTCGGCCTCGACGTGTTCGCGGATCCCCTCCGTGGCGCGAGGGCGAACCTCGCGGTGCGAACGCGACTGCCGACGCTCGACGGGCCGCACGCGCTCCGGCAGGGCACGGGAGACGGGCTCGTCGTCCGCGTTCCCCTCTTCCGCCACGCCGCGGGTACCGACGAGTTCTGGGCGTTCGCGACGGCTACGACCACGCTCCGTGACCTGCTCCACGACACGGCGCTCGACCGGCTCGAGGCGGAGGGCGTCGCGTGGTCGCTGGTGCGGGAAGACGGTCGCGTGGTGGCGAAGACCGACGGCGGGATCGAGTCCCCCGTCGTCGCGTCGGCGACCCTCCCCAACGATTCCTGGACCCTCTCCCTCGCCCCCGTCGGCGGATGGGGCGCTCGCGACGCGGATCTCGCGGCGTACCTCGGCCTGTTCGCCTTCACCGCGGCGCTCGCGATCGCTGCGTACCGCGTCATCCGCCTGCCCGAGGTGCTCAGGCGCGCGGTGCAGCAGCAGACGGTCGCGCTCGACCGCGCCTATCGTGAGCGTGAGGCGATCCTGAACGGGATCCCGGACCCCGCCTGGATGAAGGACGCGGGGGGGCGCTGGGTCGCGGTGAACGCCGCGCTCGGCAGGCTCGCCGGGTGCGACCCCGCGAAGCTCGTGGGCAAGCGGCACCGCGACGTCTTTCCTCAGGGGGCAGAAGAGATCGAGAAGCACGACGCGGAGGTCGTGAGCCGCGGAGTGCCGATGCTGGCCGACGAGTTCACGCGCGGCGCCGGCGGCACGCTGATCTGGTTCGAGGTGGTGAAGCACCCCTACCGCGACGGGACCGGCGCCGTGGTGGGACAGATCGGCATCGCGCGCGACGTGACCGAGCGCCGCCGCGCCGAGCTGGCGCTGCGCGACAGCGAGGAGCGGTTCCGCCAGCTCGTCGAGAACACGTCGCAGCTCTTCTGGATCGCCGAGCGGGAGGAGTCGACGTTCCTGTACGTGAGCCCCGCGTGCGACCGCGTCTGGGGCGGGCCGCCCGCGCAGGGCCGCCGGAGCGGGGCGCTCGCGGCGCGCGTGCATGCGGACGACCGCGGCCGCTTCGTCTCCGTCTTCGACGAGGCCATCCGCGGCGCGGTCGACGCCGAGTACCGGATCAGGTGGCCCGACGGATCGCTCCACTGGATCCGCGAGCGGATCTTCCCCATCCGCGACGACGGGGCTCGGGTGTACCGCGTCGCCGGCATCGCCGAGGACGTGTCCGAGCAGCGCGCGATGGAGGTCGCGCTTCTCCAGTCGCAGAAGATGGAGGCCATCGGGCACCTCGCGGGCGGCATCGCTCACGACTTCAACAACCTGCTGTGCGTCATCTCCGCGAACGCGGGGCTCATCTGCCAGGAGGTCGATCCCGCGTCGGCGATCGCGGAGGACGCCCATGAGATCCGCGACGCGGTCGCGCGCGCCAAGGGGCTCACCCAGCAGCTCCTCGCGTTCAGCCGCAGGCAGGTGCTGCAGCCGCGCGTGCTGCGGATCGCGGGCGTCCTCGACGACACGGCGAAGATGCTCCGCCGGCTCGTCGGCGAGGACATCGAGCTGCGCGCGACCGCCGAGGACGACCTCTGGAGCGTCCGCGCCGACCCCGGTCAGATCGAGCAGGTGGTGGTCAACCTCGCGGTGAACGCGCGCGACGCGATGCCTTCCGGCGGGAAGCTCGCCATCACCGCTCGCAACGTCGTCGTCGACGCGCGGCTCGCGGCCGGTCACGAGGGCGCGTCGGCAGGCCCCCACGTGCTGCTGGAGGTCGCCGACACCGGCACCGGCATCGACCCCCAGACCTGCGCCCGCATCTTCGAGCCGTTCTTCACGACGAAGCCGCTCGGCAAGGGGACCGGCCTCGGCCTCTCGACGGTGTACGGCATCGTGAAGCAGTCGCGCGGGTTCGTCGAGGTCGAGACCGCGCCGCATCGGGGCACGACGTTCCGGGTGTACCTGCCTCGCTGCGAGGATGAGGCGCCGGGGGACGCCGAGGACGCCGGCGGCGCCGCGACCGCCAGCGCCGCCTCGCCGTCCCGCGACTCGCGGCGGAGCTTCGAGCGCAGCTGATCGGCGGGCCAGCGTCAGCGCAGCCCGACGACGTTCTCCTCGTCGCCCTCCCACTCGGCGATCCGCGACACCTTTCTCGCGATCTCCGGCCAGGTGACCCCGGAGCACGCCTCGACCTTCTTCGCGAGGAAGCGCCGGATGCGCTCGTGGTCCCACTCGAACACGATGAGCTTGCCTCCGCCGAGGACCGCGCCGTGCCGGCCGTGCCTCGACTGCAGCCAGCGCGGCGTGACGACGAGCAGCTCGAAGCGCTCGCGCCCGCGCAACCCCAGCGCTCCGATCTCGAGCACGAGGGTGATCGCGAAGTCGTCCGGCGGATCCGGCGCGAACGCCGCCAGGTCGGCGACGTCGTCGCTCCGGAGCGACTTCAGGCGCGCGCGCATGGAAGAGATGTAACGGCGCGACAACCAATCACAGCGTTCTCGGGGCCTCGGCGAGACGGCGCCGCGGCCGGACCATGCGGACGATCTTCTGACGAACGTCCCGCTGGAGCTGTTCCGCGACCTGAAGGTCGCGGCGTATCGCACCCGCACCCACCAGCCGTCCCATTGACTCGGGTCGGCTCGCGTTGCACCTTCGATCGCGTGGTGGACGACACCGCACAGGTCATCGCGTCGTACCTCCGCCCCGACGAGGCGGGCATGCTGCGCGGGCTCCTGGAGTCGGCCGGCATCCCGGCGACGATCCGCGACGAGGCGCTGTCGTCCGTGAACCCCCTGCTCCAGAACGCGATCGGGGGCGCGAAGCTCGCGGTCCGGGCGAGCGACGCCGAGCGGGCGCGGGACATCATCGCCTCCTCCGGCGTCATCGCGGGCGCCGAGCCGCACGTCCTCTACGAGATCCCGGAGGAGGAGTGGTCTCGGCCGTGGACGGAGCGCGCCGCCGGGTCGCCGGAGATCGCGCCGACGAACGACGCGGGCGCCGAGCTCGCCGAACGAGCGCTCATCGCCGCCGTCGTGGGCACCGCGCTCCTCTTCCCGATGCTGCACCTCTACTCGGTGTGGACGATCGGGCGCTGCTTCGCGCAGCGAGGCTGCGTCGCCCGATCGTCCGTCACCAAGGCGCTCGCCGCCCTGGTGCTCGACGCCGCGGCGCTGATCGCGGCCACGTCGCTGACGTTGCACCTCCTGCGCAGCTGAGCGGCGCGCCGGGGTGAACCCTCCGAAGGCGCAGCCGTCACGAATCCGTCGCAACGTCGTGGGAACGGAGCGGCAACGCGTGTATCCTGCGCGGCACGCCGGCGATGCCGGCGAGGGGGAAATCCAGGTGATTCGTCTCGAGTCGCGGCGGCCGCGGGGCTGCTCGAGCGCGCTCGCCCGGGCCGCGTCCGCAGCACCGTTTGGGGTCGTCTCCGAAATTCGACGGTCCGATTCCGATTGTCGCGGTTTCGAGACACCCTCCCCCAGGGAGATCAACCACTTGGCTACGGCACGAGACGTGCTCACCTTCCGCCACCGATGCTGAGGGGAACATCCGCAGTGAAGGTGTGGCAGCTCACGGGGGGAGACCCCCAGGCAGCGAACGCTCCCGTCGAACGGCCGCCGGACTTCACCGGTACGTGCCGGCCGACCGGATCCGGCGTCCTCCACGTCGAGGTGCTGAGCGGCGTCCCGACCGGAGATCCCTCGGCGATGTTCGTCGTCGAGGGGCGCGGCGCGTACGAGCTGCTGCGGCGCGAGGGATCCGGCTCCGCCTGGGGGATGCGCCGGCTCGTGCTCACGCTCCGGCCGCGCTCCTCTCCGTCGATCCCTCAGGACTGAGCGACGACGCGCATCCGCCGCGCCTGATCGGCCCGGCGCACGTGCAGCGTCTTGTCGATGCGCGCGACCGGCGTGCCGTCCGCCCCCGTCACCACGACCTCGAAGCGCGGCAGCACCTTGGCGCCGGCGTCGGCCTTCCTGCGGATGTCGTCGACCTGCGCGTCCGACAGCTCGAACACGGCGGTGACCTTGCCGCGGCCCGGGCGCAGGAACTCGATCGTCGCGGCCTTGTCCCAGACCACGTAGTCCGGGCCGAGCCGCGCGATCAGCATGAACATGAAGAACGGGTCGCACATCGAGTAGAGCGAGCCGCCGAAGTGCGTCCCGACGAAGTTCTGGTTCCACCACGTGAGCGGCATCTCGACCTCGACGCGCGACAGGTCGGGCTCGGCGTGCCGGACGCGCACTCCCGCGCCGAGGTACGGGGGATACAGGCGCATGAGGCGGAGGAACCGGTGGTGTCCGATGCGGTTCGCGAGGCGCTGGAGCGGCGACATCCGGGGTAGATAGGAGCCGCGGCGCTCGCGCGCGAATCCCTTCGCCAGCGACCCGGTCCTCCTCCTGAGGCCCCTCGTCCGTGCACGCGGCCGATCAGTTCCCGGTGGTCCACGCCACCGACAGCTGCGCGACCGTCCGGCGGAACGCGAGGCCCGCCTCCTCGGCCCCCAGCTCGCTCCGGTAGTGCGCGACCTTGAGCGCGATCTCGACGCCCGCGCGCAGCTCCCGCGCGAGCTGGACCTCGAGCGCGTTCTGCGACTCGTCCCCTTCGCGCACGAACAGCTGCTCCGACAGGATGAGGCCGCTCGGGTTCACCGAGCGCTGGAAGTTGGCCCGCGCGGCGACGTCGAGACCGAGCGGAAGGTCGGCGGCGATGCGCGCCGTGACCCGGTGGCGTCGCCAGGAGCCTGCATCGACGGACGACGCGTTTCTCCCGAACGTGTAGCTCAGTGCCGTGAGCACCGGCCCGTCCCATCGCCACTCCAGGCTGGCGGCGCCCTCGTCGTCGTCGCGTCCGCCCGGCCAGTCGCGGTAGCGCCACGCCCACGCGGACACCCCGGCGATGAGCGCGTGCTCCCGGGCGATCTGCACGGCGGCGGAGAGCGCCAGCTCCGGGCCGTCGCGGCGGAACACCCGCAGGCCGCCGGCGCGGGGGGCCGAGACCATCCAGCCGCCGGCGGCGTCCCATCGGACGCGGCCCGCGACGAGGCCGACCCTCGCCAGTCCCTGCGCCTCGCGGAGGTCGCGTGCGCCGCCGCGCTCGCTGAGATCGCGAGCCATGCCGTCGAGCCCGAGCGTGAGCCGGCGGGTGGCGCTCCAGCGGCCCGCGGCGTCGAGGCGCGACGCGAGCAGGTCCGCGTCGGGCGCGCCCATGAACAGGCGGAACCCCTCCGAGAGACGCGCGTCCATCGTCCAGCGCGGACTCGCGAGCCGGCCCTGCGCACGGAGCGAGCCGCCAGTGAAGGCGGCGGACGAGGGGTCGCCGTCGCCGACGATCCGGAGCGCGTTGCCGTCGAAGCCTGGTCCCGCCTCGACGCGGAGCCGCCACGAGCTCTCGACCGGCGTCGCCTCGGAGCCGTCCGACGCGCGTGCCGTCGCCGTCGCCAGCACGGCGGCCGCGACGGCGCAGCGCGCGAGGCTACGGGCGCGCGTCGAGCTCACGCGCCTCCGCCTCCATCCGCTGGATCCTCGCCTCTGCCTCGGAGATCGCGCCGACGATGGCCTCGCGCTTGCGTTTCAGCTCCGGCGCGCCGTCGCCGCGGCCGGGCGCGAGCCGCTCGTTCCAGGAGCGGGACTCGGCCGGCGACGACCACACGTGGACGTCGCTCCCGAAGCCGAGGCGCGTCGCCGGCGGCGTGCCCGAGTCGGGCACGGGCGCCGCGGAGCCGCCGTCCACCGGGCCCGTGGGCGGCGAGGACGGTCCGCCCGCGCCGCTCGGGCCCGTAGGACCCGGCACCACCGGCACCACCGGACCCGTCGGACCCGTCGGACCTGCGGGACCCGCCGGAGCGGTCGGCCCGGTCGGTGCCTCGGCCCCCGACGCGCCACCGGACGGGCGCGCGCTGCCGACGCGCCCGGGGCTCGACTCGGCGAAGAGCGCGCCCTCCTCCTCCATGGTCGCGAGCCGTCCCGCGCGCCTGCGCCGGCCCTCCTCCCGCAGCCGCCTGTCCACGTCCGCCAGGGCCGCGTGCAGCTTGTCCACCTCGTCGCGCAGCGCGTCCGCTCGCTCGCGAAGCTCCTGCGGGTCTTCGCCTCGAGCGACGGGCTCCGCGGGCCGGGAGCGCCCCTCGAGGCGCTCCAGCCGCTCGAGCTCGGCGGCGAGGCCCTGCGAACGCGCGAGCAGCGCCTCGATCTGCGGCCCGCCGCGGACGCCCGCCGCCTTCATCCGCTCGATGCGCACGGCGACGTCCGCGAGCTCCTGCCTCACCGCCTGGGCGCGCGCGGCCACGCCGCTGCTCGCCTGCAGCGCGAGGAGCACCGAGAGCACGAGCGCGCCGGTCATTCGCCGCCCTCGCCCGGCGCGTCGCCCTTCGCGAGCCCGTACTTCTCGAGCTTGTAGTACAGCGCGCCGGGGCTGATGCCGAGCAGCCGCGCCGTCTCGGCCTTGACGCCGCGCGCGCGCTCGTACGCCGCGACGAGGAGCCTCCGCTCCAGCTCGTCCAGGATCTCCGGCAGCGGCCGGTCTCCGGTCGGCACCGGCAGCGCGCCGATGCCGCCGTTCACGCCCGGCAGATCCGCCGCCTGCACGACCTCGCCTTCGGCGAACACGACCGCCTGCTCGACGACGTTCTCGAGCTCGCGGACGTTGCCGGGCCAGCCGTGCCGCTCGAGCTTCGCGATCGCGTCCGGCGCGAAGCCCCGCAGACGGCGACCCATGCGCGGCGCGAGCCGATCGAGGATGTGGTTCGCGAGGATCGCCACGTCACCCGGGCGATCGCGCAGCGCCGGCAGCACGATCGGCACCACGTGCAGCCTGTAGAACAGGTCCTCGCGGAACCGACCCTGGGCGACGAGCTTCCGGAGGTCCTGGTGCGTGGCCGAGACGACCCGCACGTCCACGTCGATCGTCTCCTCGCCGCCGACCCGCTCGAACTGGCGCTCCTGGAGGACGCGCAGGAGCTTCACCTGCACCGCTGGCGGGATCTCCGCGATCTCGTCGAGGAACAGGGTGCCGCCGTCGGCGAGCTCGAACCGCCCGAGCTTCCTCTTCACCGCGCCGGTGAACGATCCCTTCTCGTGGCCGAACAGCTCGCTCTCGAGGAGCCCCTCCGGCAGCGCCGCGCACGAGACCGACACGAAGGGACCGTCGCGGCGCGGGCTCCCGGCGTGGATCGCCCTCGCGACGAGCTCCTTGCCGGTCCCGGACTCGCCGAGCACGAGCGCCGTCGCGTCGGTCGCGGCGACCCTGCGGATCTGCTCCCGCACGCGGCGCATCGGCTCCGAGTCGCCGACGAGCCCTCCCGGCGCCTTCTCTCGCGCGCGATCGTCGGCGAGCGCCTCGGCGCGCGCGCCGGCCTCGCGGCCGCGCTTCCGCTCGGCGGCGATCGCCGCAGCCTTCTCCACCTTGGCGCGCAAGAGCTCGGGCGAGAACGGCTTCTCGACGAAGTCGATGGCGCCGGCGCGCATCGCCTCCACCGCTGCGGCGACCGTGCCGTGCGCGGTGACGACGACCACGGTCGCGTCGGGATCGCGGTCCCGGAGCGCCCGCAGGAGCTCGATCCCGTCGATCGGCGTCATGCGCAGATCCGTCACGACCACGTCGGCGCGTCGCGCGCGGTACGCCGCGAGCGCCTCGGCGCCGCCCTTCGCGGCCCGCACCTCGTGGCCGAGCCGCGCGAGCGACACGGCCATCCCCTCGCGCATCGCATCGTTGTCGTCGACGATCAGCAGGCGGGCCATGGTGCCGTCACGCGGTGGGCGGCGTGGCGCCGCGCGGTGGTGGGAGGGTGATGCGGGCCAGCGTGCCGCCGCCGTCGCGCGGGAGCAGCACGATCGCCCCGCCGTGCGCGAGCGCGACCTTCCGCGCGAGCGCGAGGCCGAGGCCGGTGCCGTTCTCCTTCGTCGTGAAGAACGGCTGGAAGGCGCGCTCGCGCGCGTCGCCGTCGAGCCCGGGGCCGCAGTCGCGGACCTCGACGACGCCGCCGTCGCCGCGCCCGTGCGCCTCGACCTCGACCGCCGCGCCCGCGGGCGACGCCTCCACGGCGTTGCGGACGAGGTTCAGGACCGCCCTGCCGAGCGCCTCGCGATCGGCGCAGAGGCGCCCGTCGCCCAGCATCTCCAGCCTGACCCCGCGCTGCTGCGCGAGCGGCTGCGCGAGGTCGGCGGCCTCCGCCACGAGCGCCGCGGCGTCGACCTCCTCGACCTCGACGTGCCGCGGGCGCGCGTAGTCGAGGAAGGTCTCGGTGATGCGTCCCAGCCGCGCGACCTCCGCCTGGATGCGCTGGACGTGCGCGGCCTCCGGGCGGCCGCGGACGTCCTCCGCGAGCATCCCGGCGAACAGCTCGATGGCGCCGAGCGGGTTCCGCACCTCGTGGGCGATGCCGGCGAGCAGCGTCGCGCGCTCGTCGTCTCGCGCCGCGAGCGCGCCGCGCATGTCCTCGAGCGTCGTCCGGAGCGTCGCGACCTCGCGAGGGCCCGCGCCCGGCTCGAGCGGCGTCCGCAGATCGCCGCCGCCGATCCGCCTCGCCGCGGCGGCGAGGGAGCGGAGCGGCCTCGTCACCGAGACCGCGGCGGCGCCGGCGACCCCGGCCCCGAGCACCGCGCCGCCCAGCGCGACGAGCCCGAGCAGCCGCCTGAAGCGCGACAGCGCCGCGAACGACGGGGCGGTCCCGTCCGCGCCGACCACCGCGACGACCTTCCCCGACGAGTCCGAGAGCGGCGCGTAGCCGCTCTTGTAGAGCCGCCCGTCGGTCCCGGCGAACAGCACCTGGCTCGGCAGCGCCCGCCCCTTCGCGGCCTCGCCGATCTCGAAGCGATCACGCTCGAGCCCGGGCACCGCGGCGCCGATGGGGAGCGCGCCCCCGGAGTCGGCGAGCGCGCTGCGGTCCGGCCGCAGCAGGTACAGCCGCGTCCCGGTCGCGTTCGCGAGCGACTCGAGCCGGCTGCGCACGTGCGCGAAGGTGCGGGTCGCCTCGTCGCCCGGGCGCAGCCACTCGACCCGGTCCGCCGGCAGCGACGCGGCCGCCGCCTGCGCGACCGCGGTGAGCCGCGCCCCGAGCTCGTCCTCGAGCGCCCGGCGCGCCAGCCGATCGGCGACGAGCGCCATGACGAGCAGGCCCGCGAACGCCGGGAGCGCCGCGGCGAGCGCGAATCGGAGCCTCACGGCGTCGATGATACCCCGGCGAGCGGGATGACCGTGACGCCGTACGGCCCAGCGGCGACGTACGCGTTGCCGCCGGACACCTCGACGTCGCTCGGCCAGCCCGGGGCCGTGATCGACTGCTCGAACGTTGGCCCGTTCGGCCCGGTGCCGTAGACGAGCAGCTCCTGCGCCGGCCAGCCGCTCTGGAGGAAGAGCTTGCCGCCCGCGACGGCGACGAGGCTCGCCCAGCCGCGCTCGATCGACTGCCGCGAGAGGACGTCGAGGGTGGCGAGGCGCACCGCCGCGAGTTCCGTGCGCGGCTCGTTCCACGCGCGGCGGTAGTCGGTGACGAGGCCGTAGGCGAGCCCGTCCTCGACGACGAAGCCGGAGCCGTACCCCGCGAGCTCGCGGCTCGCGACGAGGCTCGCCGTCCCTCTCGACGTGAGCGTCAGCGCGTGCAGCCAGGTCGACGGCGTCGCGACCGTCGGGCCCGCCGGGCTCGCGGCGCTGCCCACCGCGACGTCCTGCTGCGGCCACACCGTCTCCCAGGTGTACAGGTGGCCGTCGTCCGTCGCCGCGACGAGCATGCCGGGGATGTTCACGCTCGCCGTCAGCCGGGGCGTGCCGCCGGAGAGCTCGATGCGATCGGCGAAGTAGCGCACCCGGTCCCAGACGCCGGCGTTCACCCAGTCGTAGTGGACCGCCCAGACGCTCGAGCCCGCCGCGACGAGGCCGCCGAGCCACGACGCGCCCGGGATCGGGATCGTCGCCGCGAGCCTCGGGGCGTCGGGGTTCCCGAGATCGAACACGAGCACCTTCGGCTCGCAGCCGGTGCCGCACCATCCATTGCGCTGGTGCACCGCGAGGAACTTCCCGACGAGGACGGCGTCCGACATGCCGCCCCACCACCAGCCGCCCTCGCCGGCGCCAGCGGGCACTTCCGCGCTGCCGCGCGCTCGGGGCTGTGCGGGGTTCGACACGTCCACGGCGCGGAGCGATCCGCCTCCCTGCCAGTCGGTCGCGATCGCCCAGACGACGTCGCCGTCCGAGAACAGCCGCGCGGTCCTCGCCTGGAGCGGCAGGCGCGCCAGCGGCGTCGCGGCGTCGGGGTCGGACACGGGAGTGACGACCACCTCGACGCCGCTCCTCCAGCCGTCGCCCGCGGCGATCACCGCCGCACCGTTCACGACCTCGAGGTCGAGCACCGGGCGGGCGAGATCGATGTGCGCGAGCTCGACGGGGCTCGCGAGATCGGTCGCGTCGATGGTCTGCAGCTGCGCGTCGGACAGCGCGGCGAGCTTCCGGTCGGCGACCGGGAACGCGCGCTCGAGATCGCCGGCGTGCGCGAGGAACCCCTGCAGCGCGAGCGCGTCGCGCCCGAACGAGAGCAGCTGCGTCCCGCCGGTCCAGGCGTACGAGGTCGAGCTCCAGCCCTGGTACGGCACCACCACGAGCCCCTCCGCGCCGGCCGCCGGCGGATCGAGCACGAGGAACACCTTGCGGAAGTCGTCGCGCGCGGCGGGCACCCAGCCGCTGTCGGGCCCGAAGATCTCCCGATCCAGCTGCGTCGGGCGCGCCGGGTTCGCGACGTCGATGAGCGAGACGTGCAGCCGGAACCGGCCGCCGGCCTCGTTCGTGTGGCCGAGCGCCACGAGCCGATCGCCGCGCGGCTCGATGTGATCCAGCTGGCCCGGCATCTCGAGGTGGCCGGCGACGAACGGGTGCAGCGGGTCGCTCGCGTCGATGACCCACAGCGGATCCATCGAGAGCGCCGTCACGGCGTAGACGCGCGAGCCGTCGAAGCGGGACGCGGTGAGCGACTCGGCGACGTCGAGCGCGAGCGAGCTCGCCGCCTCCGGGGCCCCCACCGTCGGCCAGCGGAACACGTGCAGCCGCGCGCCGTCGTTCCAGCCGTTCGAGACGACCGCGCGGAACAGCCCCGTCGCCGCGTCGAAGTCGAGGCCCCACCGGTCGCGCGCCAGCCCTGCCGCGGACGCCTCCGCGCCGAGCTCGAGCGCGCCGCGCGGGTCGGAGATGTCGATCGCGCGGAACCTGGTCACCGGGCCGCCCTGGTCCCAGCCAGCGAACGACAGCGTGATGCGCTCGGAGGTGACGTTCGCGTGCGACTCCCAGCCGGTCGCAGGGAACGGCAGGACCTGCACCGGCCGCGGCGCGCGCGGATCCGAGAGGTCGATGCTCGCGACGATCACGGTGTCCCGCGCCGGGTCGACTTCCGCCGCGCCGACGCCCCCCGCGATCGGCATCGGGAGGCCGTAGCCGTTCCAGGACGAGCGCCGATCGCTCACGACGTAGAGGACGTCGCCCACGATGCGCGTCGCGCTCAGCGTCCCCTCGATCGGGAGCTCCGCGAGCACCTGCGGCGACGCCGGGTTCGCGACGTCAACCGCCCACAGCTTCGAGCCCGTCCACGCCCGCAGCGCGCCGCTCGCCGGGTCCACGGCGTACTCGACCCGGTCGCGCGTGAGCACGAACGCCACCCCGTCGCGGACGTACAGGTCCACCGGCACGCCGCCGACGGGCGAGCGCCCGACGAGCTTCGGCGCCGCGAGGTCCGAGAGATCCACGATCTGCAGGCCGCGATAGGCGTTCAGGACGTACAGGGTCGAGCCCGCTCGCGCGTAGACGTCCGCCTCCTCGACGGCGCGGGTGCTGCTCGTCGCGTCGCCGCCCTCCGCGGTCGGTGCGGCGGGCCCGGTCGGCCCCGTTGGAGTGGGCGCCGCGGCGTCTCCGCCCGGCGCGGCGGCTCCGAAGATCGCTCCTCCGGGAGGACTCGAAGTGAAGGACTCGGTGCCCGGGCGGAACGGCGCCGGATCCGAGGACGAGCAGCCCGCGACGAGGAGCGCGACTGCGGCGGCGGTCAGGAGTCGGCGCATGAGTTCCTCCACAGGGGCCCGCAGCATGCCCCATGCCGGATGCAACGTCTCGCAATCGCTGGGAGCGAGCGGCGCCGTCCGTCGGAGAACCGGCGCCTGGCCTCCGATTTTGGAGGTTCCGGTTGTGGTGCCGCGTGATCCCGCGCAAGATCAGCGGCGTACCGCGCAGGAGGGGCTACGGCTTCATCGAATCCGCTGAGCTGGATCGACTCCGCTCGCCGGGGCGCTTCTCGCGCTCGCGGCTTCTTCACCGAGGAGATCTGGGACGTCCGCATCTCCGGCCTCGGCCCCGGGCGCGCCGCGCTCTACCGGGGCAGCCGGATCGCGTACACGACGATCCGCGAGGTCATCAGCAACCGCCTCACGTTCCGGGCCGCCGCGCTCACCTACTTCAGCGTCCTGTCGGTCGTCCCGTTCCTCGCCTTCGCGTTCGCGGTGCTGAAGGGCTTCGGCGCGTACCGGACCTTCATCGACGGCACGGTGCGGCCGTACCTGCGCGGCACGTTCGAGGGGAACCCCGCGCTCTTCACCGCGATCGAGAAGATCCTGCAGTTCGTCGAGCGCACCGACGTCTCGAGGCTCGGAACGCTCGGCGTCGTGTTCCTCGCCTACACGAGCGTCAGCCTCATCTCGAACGTCGAGGTGGCGCTGAACGACATCTGGAAGGCGAAGACGCAGCGGCCTTTCCTGCGGCAGGTCACGGACTACATCACGCTGCTCGTCATCGCGCCGCTGCTGACGGTGGTCGCCGCGACCTTCGCCACGGCCGCGCAGAGCTCGAGCGTGACGGTGTTCCTGCGCGAGACCCTCCAGCTCGGCAGCGTCATCGACTTCCTGCTGCGGTTCACGTCGATGGCGATCGTGGGGCTCGCGCTGTTCGCGACGTACATGATCCTGCCGAACGTCCGGACGCGGTTCACGTCGGCGCTGCTCGGCGCCGCGATCGCGGCGGTGCTGTGGCAGGGCGCGCTCGTCCTGCACGTCCGCTTCCAGATGGGCGTGGCGCGCTACAACGCCCTCTACTCCGTCCTCGGCGCGATCCCGATCTTCCTCGTGTGGACGTACGTGTCGTGGATCATCGTGCTCGTCGGCGCGCAGATCGCGGCAGCGCACCAGAACGAGCAGGCCGATCGCCAGCGGCTCCACGCCCGCCGCGCCGACCAGGCGCTGAAGGAGACGCTCGCGGTCGGGATCGCGGCGCGCGTCGCGCGTGACTTCCTCGACGAGCGGCCGCGCCGCACCGACGAGGAGCTGGCGGCGCTCCTGGAGGTGCCGCCACCCACGGTGGAGGAGATCCTCGAGGCGCTGGTCCGGAACGGGCTGCTCGCGCGCGTCGTGTCGGGCGGCGAGATCGGGTACGTCCCGGGCCGCGACCTCGACGCCGTACGCGTGAGCGACCTGCGCGACGCACTCCGCCGCGACGCGCAGGCTGAGGACATCCGCGCGATGGTGGAGCGGCTGCTCGGCCCGGGCCTGCAGCGCGTCGTCGCGGCGGTGGACGACGAGATCCGGACCTCGCCGCTGAACCGGACCCTGCGCGAGCTGGCAGCGCTGGCGGGCAGCGCCGACAGCCGGGCGAACGACGCGCGCGCCCACGACGCGAGCGAACCGCTGGTGGACGCGAAGCAGCCGGGGGTGCCGTCCTGCTCGGCTGCGGTGTATGAACACTATTGGCGCGCCGAGGCGCGCGCGGCGCGTTCGGTGAGGGCGATCCGGTGAGGACGACGATGCGTGACGCGATCAGCTCGATGAGATCCACCTTGACGAGGGGGATCAGGAACGCGGCACGGGCGGCGAACCTCACGACGGCCGAGGAGATCGACGCGCTGCGCGCCAGGATCTCGGAGCTGGAGGCGATCGTCGACCGCAAGGGGCCGCCTCGCGCCGGTGGCAGCGGTGCGCTCTCCGGCACCGCCCCGGCCCCGCGCGCTGCGCCGGCGGCGCTGCTCGGCGCCGCGATGCAGCCCGACCTCAT
>DASSQI010000268.1:0-14526 GCA_035702585.1 Anaeromyxobacteraceae bacterium | reverse complement strand
CGACGGCGTGGAGGATCGCGCCCGGCTCCTCGTCGGCGCGGACGGCCTCGCCTCCGCCGTGCGCCGGCGCGAGGGGCTCGAGGTCCGACCCCGGCCGCCGTTCAGGTTCGGCCTTCGGCGCCACTTCGCGATCGCGCCGTGGGACGACGCCGTGGAGGTCCACTTCGCCGACGGCGTCGAGGCGTACGTGACGCCCGCCGGATCTCGCCGCGTCGGAGTCGCGTTCCTCGTGGAGGAGGAGGCGCGCGCGCCGTACTTCGCGCTGCTGCGCCGTTTTCCGGTGCTGGAGCGCCGCCTCGCCGGCGTCCAGCTCGACTCGCGACTCGCCGGCGCGGGACCGTTCGCCCGTTCGGCTCGCGCGCGCGTCGCGGATCGCCTGGTGCTGCTCGGCGACTCCGCCGGGTACTCGGACGCCCTCACCGGGGAGGGCGTCTCGCTCGCGTTCGAGGCGGCGTTCGCGCTGGCCGAGGTCGTCCCCGACGCGCTCGCGCGCGGCGCCGACGCGCCGTCGCTCGCGCCGTTCGCCCGCAGCGCGTCGCACCGGTTCCGGCGCTACGCCGCCGTCGCGCGGCTGACGCTCGGGATCGCGCGCCGGCCGGCGCTCCGGCGGGGCGTCCTCGCGCTGGCGGCGAGGAGTCCGCGGACGTTCTCGACGGTCGTCGGATGGGCCGTGGGGTAGTATCCGCGCTTCGTCGCCGGTCACAGCTTCACCACGCCTGGGAGATCACCGATGCGCGCGACCGTTCTCGGAGCTGGCTCGTGGGGTACCGCCCTCGCCTCGGTGCTCGCCGGCAAGGGCTGGCCGGTGATGGCCTGGGACAAGGACGACGAGACGCTGCGCGCGATCTCGCAGAAGCACGAGAACGTCCGATATCTCCCGGGCGTGCCGCTGCCGCCGACCCTCCAGGGCACGGCCGACCTCGCGCGCGCGCTCGAGGGCGCCGAGCTCGTCGTCCTCGCCGTGCCCTCGCACGTCGTCCGGCAGGTGGCCATCGAGGCGAAGCACCACCTGCACGCCGGCGTGCCGATCGTCTCGGCGGCGAAGGGCGTCGAGCTGCAGACGCTGATGACCATGAGCGAGGTGCTCGAGGACGTGCTGCCCGTCGCGATGCACCCGTACCTCACGTTCCTGGGAGGACCCTCCTTCGCGAAGGAGGTCGCGCGCGGGCTCCCGACGGCCGTGACGGTGGCGGGCCGCTGGGAGCGCATCACGAAGCAGGTGCAGGACGCCTTCCACACGCCGGTCTTCCGGCCCTACACGTCGACCGACATCATCGGCTGCGAGATCGGCGGGTGCGTGAAGAACGTCATCGCGATCGCTTCGGGGCTCGCGACCGGGATGCAGTTCGGCGACAACGCGCGCGCGGCGCTCATCACGCGAGGGCTCCGCGAGATCACGCGCCTCGCGGTGAAGAAGGGCGCGAACCCGTTGACGCTCTCGGGGCTCGCCGGGCTGGGGGACCTCGTCCTCACCGCGTCGTCCGAGCAGTCGCGCAACTTCCGCGTCGGGTTCGGCATCGGCAAGGGGAAGACGCTCGACGACATCCAGGCCGAGCTCGGCCAGGTCGCCGAGGGCGTCCTCAACGCGCGCAGCGTGCGCGCGCTCTCGCAGAAGCTCGACGTCGAGATGCCGATCAGCGACGTGGTCTACCGCGTCCTCTACGAGGGGATCTCCGCGCGCCAGGCGGTGACGGAGCTCATGATGCGCGAGAAGAAGAGCGAGATCGGATAGGCGCGCGCGCCTCAGCCGGCGGACCGCTCCAGGCGCGCGCGACGGAGCTGCTCGGCGACGGCGTCGCGCAGCGCACCGGACTCGAACGGCTTCTCCAGCCACGCGTTCGCGGTCGTCTCCAGGAAGTCCCGGGCGCGCTCGGTGAACGTGCCGCCGGTGATGAAGACCATCCGCCGCTCCATCCCGGGGTGAAGCCGCGCGAGCGCCGCCCACAGCTCCATCCCGGTCATCTCCGGCATCATGAGATCGCAGAGGATGACGTCGAAGTCCTCGCCGCCCTCGATGCGCGCGAGCGCGTCGTGGGCGCTCGTGGCAGTGACGACGTGGTGGGCGCGGCCCAGCAGCCGCGCGGCCGACGACGCGACCAGCGGCTCGTCGTCGACGATGAGCACCCGCGCCGCGCCGTCGCTCCCCTTCGCGTGCTCCGCCGGATGCGCCGTCGCGGGCGGCGCCGACGGCCTCGAGGCGGGCGGCAGGACGACGCGGAACGTGCTGCCGCGTCCCACCGCGCTGTCGACCTCGATGCTCCCTCCGAGGCTGCGCACGATGTCGTGGCAGATCGACAGCCCGAGGCCGGTCCCCTCGCCGCTCTTCGTCGTGAAGAACGGATCGAAGATGCGGCGCATGACCTCCGGGGTCATGCCCTCGCCGCTGTCGCGGATCTCGATGACGGCGCTGCCGTCCGGCGCCCGGTGCGTCCCGACGTAGATGTCGTTCTCGGCGGCCGCGTTGCGCGGGATCGCCTGCGCGGCGTTGATGAGGAGGTTCAGGAACACCTGGCCGAGGCGCTGCTCGCTCGCCGCCACCGGCGGCACCGGCTGCAGGTCGGTGACGAGGCGAGCGCGGTGCCGGAGCTGGTTCTGCGCGATGTTGAGCGAGGACCGCAGCACCGGGACGACGTCGACCGGGCGGCGACTGTCCGGGTCCTGCTCGGAGCGGGAGAACGTCTTCAGGTCGCGGACGATGGCCTGCACGCGTCGCGCGCCGTCGCGGGCCTCCTCCAGCGCGGTCGCCACGGTCCGCGGATCCTCTCCCTGGGCGACGCGCTCCAGCGCCCACTCGACGTTCCCGAGCACGAACGAGAGCGGGTTGTTGATCTCGTGAGCGACGCCGGCGGCGAGCGCGCCCATCGCGGTCAGGCGATCGGTGAGCCGGAGCTGCGCCTCGGCGCGCCGCCGGTCCGAGATGTCGCGCACGATCACGAGCGCGTAGCGGCTCCCGTTCACGGCGTAAGACTGGATGCTCGTCTCGACCGGGATCGGAGTCCCGTCGCGGCGGTGGTGGACGCCCTCCGCGAGCACGCGTCCGCGCTCCAGCGCGGCGCGGAGCGACGCCTCGGCCTCGGCGTCGCTGCGCCCCGACACCTCGCCCGCGTGGCGACCGGGCAGCTCGTCCTTGTTCCAGCCGTAGATCTCCGCGGCGTGATCGTTCGCCGCCACGATGCGGCACGCCTGGTCGACGACGAGCACCGCGTCGTTGCCGAGGTCGAACAGGGCCTCGAACTGGCGCTCGAGGCGCTCGGTCTCGTGTGCGAGCACGTCGCGGCGCGCCGACGCGAGCTGGCGATACCACCACAGCGTCAGGGACACCGCCGCGCTCGCGAGCAGCGCGAGGACCGCGATGACGAGGATGCGGTCGGTCGCGATCGCCGGCGCCATCATCTCGGCGACCTCCATCTTCGCGAGCAGCACCCAGTCGCTGCCGGGGACGCGCTCCGCCGCAGCGACGACGGGCGTACCGGTGCCGTCGCGCCCCTCGATGATGCCGGTGCGACCGAGCACCGCCTGCACCGCCGGGATGTCGGTGCGGCTCAGCGGCACGACGTCGGGGCGCGTCGAGCCCTCCGGCGCCCTCCGCTGCGTCGGCTTGGTGAAGTAGACGAGCCGGTCTCCCTGCCTGCCAGCGAGCACGATGTCGCCGGACCGGCTCGGAACGGGCCAGCCGTCCACGATCGGCTGGAGCCTGTACGCCACCGGCGCGCGCAAGAGCAGGACCCCGACGATGCGGTCCGGGCGCCGTCCGCCGCTCGCGACGAGCGGGACGGCGACGTCGAGCATCATCGCGTTCGTGCCCGGCTCGCGCTCCGGGTCCGCCATCAGGACGCTGCCCTCGCGCAACGCCCGCGCCGCGAGCGCCCGCGTGTGCGTCGGCAGCTCGGCGGCGCCGCGGTTCCAGCGCGCCATCACGTCGAGCCGATCGTCCAGTACGACGAGGTCGGCGTAGCCGTAGTGCTCGGCGAGCGGCGCGAACCAACCCTCGAGGTGCGCCGAGACGACCTCCGGGTCGTGGCGCTCCAGCAGCGGCCAGCTCGCGTGCGAGAGGCCGGGGTTCTCGTGGATCGTGCGCGCGTTCCCGAGCCGCTCGCGGCGCACCGCCGCGACCTGCTCCACCTTGAGCTGCGCGATCATCGCGAGCTCCTGCTCGCGGTCCTCGCGGAGCCCGCGCGCGTACGCACGGTGATACGCGTAGGCGCTCCCGAGGACGAACACGGCGAACGCGAGGTACAGCAGCACGAGCCGGCGCGACGAGCGCGACCGCGGAGCCGCGCCAGGACCGTGGCTGGCCGCGCCGGCGAGGCGCAGCGCGCGTGTCTGGGCAGTCGACGTCATCCCTCGCTTCCCTCTGTAACCGGCCGTCTGGATGCGCGCGCCCCTCGCGTTTGGCGGGGCAGCATGCCCGAAGACGCACGTCTTTTCACGGTCGACGAACGTCGAAAGATCGGCTGAAGAACGACTCCTGCGGTTAACTTCGCCGCGTGCGGATCCTGAGAACCCTGCGCGCGGTCCCCACGTTGCTCCGCGTCGGCTTCGTCGAGTCGATCGCGTACCGCGCCGAGTTCGCGATCTGGCTGCTCGCGACGAACATGCCGCTCGTCATGCTCGCGCTCTGGACCGCGGTCGCCCGCGACGGCCCGATCGGGCGGTACGGCCAGGCGGAGTTCACCGCCTACTTCCTCGCGGCGCTGGTCGTGCGGCTGCTCACCGGCGCGTGGGTCATCTGGGAGCTCACGTTCGAGATCCGCCAGGGGACGCTCGCGTATCGGCTGCTGCGCCCGGTGCACCCCCTCGTCGCGTACGCGTGCGAGAACGTCGCCGCGATGCCTCTGCGGCTGGTCCTCTCGCTGCCGATCACGATCGTCCTGCTGCTCACGATCGGGCGCGATCACGTCACGCACGACCCGCTGCTCATCGCGATGTTCCCGATGACGGTCGTCGGTGCCTGGCTCATCACCTTCCTCGCGATGGCGATCGTCGGCACCCTCGCGTTCCGCTACGACTCCGCGACGTCCCTCTTCGAGATCTGGATGGGCCTCTTCGGAGTGCTGTCCGGCTACCTCGTCCCGCTCGATCTCTTCCCCCCGTGGGTCGGCGCGCTGTCCCGAGTGCTGCCGTTCCGCTACATGCTGTCGTTCCCGGTGGAGCTCATCACCGGAGCGCTCGATCGCGCCGCGGCGTTCCGCAACCTGGGCGCGCAGTGGCTCTTCGTCACGATCCTCTTCATCGGCGCCTCCGCGGCGTGGCGCCTCGGGTTGCGCCGCTACGCGGCGTTCGGAGGCTGACGTGCTGCGCTACCTGCGCCTGCTCGAAGTGCAGCTCCGCGCGTCCGCGCTGCTCTCGATGCAGTACCGCGTCGAGTTCGTCGGAGAGCTGCTCATCTCGTTCTTCTGGGTCGGATGGTCGCTCGTGCCGATCCTGGTCGTGTTCGGGCATCGCGAGGCCGTCGCCGGCTGGAGCTACGAGGAGGCGCTCGTGGTGCTGGGCTGGTTCTCGCTCGTGAAGGGCATCCTCGAGGGCGCCGTGAACCCGTCGCTCACCACCGTCGTGGAGCACATCCGCAAGGGGACGCTCGACTTCGTGTTGCTGAAGCCCGCCGACGCGCAGTTCCTGGTCTCCACCGCGCGCTTCAAGCCGGCGCGCATCGCCGACGTCCTCGGCGCGTTCGCCATCTTCGCGGTGGCGTTCCACAGGCTCGGGCGCACGCCCCGGCTGGCCGACGTCGCGGCCGGAGCGGCGCTCCTCCTCGTGGCGGCGCTGACGCTCTACTCGCTCTGGATCCTGGTCGTGTCGGCAGCGTTCTTCGTCGTCCGCGTGGACAACCTGTCGTATCTCTTCTCGTCGATCTACGACGCCGCGCGCTGGCCGGCCACGGTGTTCCGCGGCTTCTGGCGCATCCTGTTCACGTTCGTGGTGCCGCTCGCGCTCATGACCACCTATCCCGCGCTCGCGCTGCTCGGCCGGTTGAACGCGTCGACCGCCCTGGCGGCGCTCGCGGGCGCGCTCGTGTTCGCCGGCCTCTCGCGGCTGGTCTGGACGCGCTCCATCGGCCACTACACGTCCGCGTCGAGTTAGGGTCCCTTCGTGCTCCGCCTCACGTTCCTCGGAACCTCCGCCGCGCAGCCGACGTCGCACAGGAACCTCTCCGCGCTCGCGATCCGCCGCGACCGCGAGCTGTTCCTGTTCGACTGCGGTGAGGGCACCCAGCGACAGATGATCCGGTTCGGGACCGGCTTCGACGTCGCCGCGATCTTCTTCACGCACTTCCACGCCGACCACTACCTCGGCGCGATCGGCTTCCTCCGCACGCTCTCGATGCAGGGGCGGCAGAAGCCGATGGACCTCTACGGCCCACGGCCGGCGAAGCGGCTGCTCGACGTCATGCTGTTCACCGGAGCAGAGCGGTTCACGTTCGATCTGCGGATCCACGAGATCGCGCCCGGCGCCGCCATCCGCCGCGAGGGGTGCACCCTGCACGCGTTCGCGACCGACCACCGCGTCGCCTCGGTGGGCTGGGCCGTCGCCGAGGACGAGCGGCCCGGCCGGTTCCACCCGGAGCGGGCGCGCTCGCTCGGCGTCCCCGAGGGTCCGCTGTTCGGAGCGCTGCAGCGAGGCAAGGCGGTCGTCGTGGACGGCCGCGAGGTCAGGCCCGCGGACGTGCTGGACGCCGCGAGGCCCGGGCGCCGGGTCGTCTACACCGGTGACACCCGCCCCGCGGCGGCGACGGTCGAGGCGGCCCGCGGCGCCGACCTGCTCGTCCACGAGGCCACGTTCGGCGAGGCCGAGTCCGCCCGCGCACAGGAGACCCGCCACTCCACGGCGCGCGAGGCGGGGAGGGTTGCGCGCGAGGCGGGCGTCTCCGAGCTCATCCTCACGCACCTCTCCACGCGCTACGACCAGGACCCGTCGCCGCTGCTCGCCGACGCCGCGGCCGAGTTTCCCGGCGCGCTGCGCGTGGCGCACGACGGGATGGTCGTCGAGGTCCCGCTGAGAGACTGAGCGGGCGCCCTCGCGCGGGGCCGCGTCGGCGGGTTAAGAACCCGGCGTGGAGCGCGCCCAGTCCGACCTCGAGCGGCACCTTCCGCGGCTCGTCGCGCAGTGGCGCGCCGGGCGCCGCGGGCCTCGGCGCGGCCCCCGCCCGCCGCCCGATCGACTCCTGCCGGACGAGCTGCGAGACGTCGCGCGCGGCGTGCAGCAGCTCTCGCTCGGGCTGACGCGCGACCGCGCCCTCGCCGGCGCGCGCTACATGGACGATCAGCGGCTCCTCGGCGCGTACCTCCTCTTCTACTGGCCGCTCTCCTACCTGCAGGCGCGGGGGATCCTGTCGGAGCTGCCGGCGCGGCCCAGGTCGGTGCTCGACCTCGGCAGCGGCCCCGGGCCGATGTCGTTCGCGGCGCTCGACGCCGGCGCGGCGGACGTGCTCGCGGCGGATCGATCGAAGCCGGCGCTCTCGGCGGCGCGAGCGCTGGCGCAGAGCGCGGGAGAGCCGCTGCGGACGCAGCAGTGGGACCCGCAGCGGCCGGGACCCCTGTCGGCGCTCGCCGGCGGGCGAGGCTTCGACGCGGTGATCCTGGGGCACGTGGTGAACGAGATCTTCGGCGGGGACGTCGCGCGACGGGCCGGCCTCGTCGCCGAGGCGGCCGGGCTCCTCGCGCCCGGCGGCTCGGTGGTGGTCATCGAGCCGGCGCTGCGCGAGACGAGCAGGGCGCTGCTGGCGGTGCGCGACGCGCTCGTGGACCGCGGCTTCGCGATGCGGGCGCCGTGCCTGTTCCGCGGACCGTGTCCCGCGCGGCTGCGGGAGTCGGACTGGTGTCACGCCGAGCGTCCCATCGACCCGCCGGCGCTCGTCGCCGACATCGCGCGCGCCGCGGGGCTCCGCAAGGAAGCGGTGAAGATGAGCTACCTCGTCGTCGCCCCGCCGGGCGAGTCGTGGGCCGAACCTCCCGAGCCGCGGCGCGCCGGCGGCCGCCTCCTGCGCATCGTCTCCGAGCCGCTCCCGTCGAAGGGACGGCTGCGCTACATGGCGTGCGGCCCCGAGGGCCGGCTCGGGCTCGCGCTCCAGGAGAAGCACGTCACGGGATCGAACGCGCGATTCGAGGGGCTGCTGCGCGGCGACGTCGTGGAGCTCACCGAGGTGGAGCCGCGCGGGGACGGGCTGCGGCTCGGTCCCGACAGCACGGTCGAGGTCATCGCGCCCGCGGGCGCGAGGGTGCCGCCGCACGCGAGCGCGAAGCGGGACTGAGCGTCAGAGCGGGCTTCGCGCGAGGCTTCTCGCGCAGCGGATCGTGAGCTGTTCGCTGCCGTCGACGCCCCCCGGCCGATGTGGCATGGCGAACGCTGCGGACGAACGCTTCACGGTGTGTCCGCTCCGCCTGTTCCGCGCGCTAAAGCGCGCGGAGTGTGGCGGAAGAGCTCGCGCATGACCTCCTCCACGGGCGGGTCCTCGACCGTGAGGTCGGACACCGGGATCGCGGCGAGGATCCGGCTCACCGCGGCCGACACCTCCGGCGCGGGCACCTGCACGACGGCCTGCACGTCGGTCGCGGACACGACGGTGCCGAAGCGGGACAGGTCGGTCGCCGCCACCGGACGCGCGAGCCGCAGCACGATCCGCTTGTCGGGCCGGATCCGCAGCGTGAGCGACCGGAGGTCGCCGTCGTAGACGAGGCGGCCGTGGTCGATGACGATGACGCGCGGACACAGCGCGACGACGTCGTCCATGTAGTGGCTCGTCAGGAGCACCGTCGCGCCGTACCGCTCGTTGTAGGCCTGCACGAACGACCGCACCGTCGCCTGCATCGACACGTCGAGCCCGATGGTGGGCTCGTCGAGGAACAAGACGCGCGGGCGGTGCAGCAGCGCCGCCGCGAGCTCGCACTTCATCCGCTCGCCGAGGGAGAGCTGCCGCGCCGGCTTCTGGATGAGGTCCTCGATCTCGAGCAGCCGCGACAGCTCCGCGACGGTCTCCTCGAACTGCGCGCGCGGGATGTCGTAGACGGCGCGGTTCAGCGCGAACGTCTCGGCCGGCGGGAGGTCCCAGAGCAGCTGCTGCTTCTGCCCCATGACGAGCGTGACCTTCTTCAGGAACTCCGGCTCGCGCCGCCGCGGCACGTGGCCGTCCACGTGGACCTCTCCGGACGTCGGATGCAAGAGCCCCGACAGCATCTTCAGCGTGGTCGTCTTGCCCGCGCCGTTGGGGCCGAGGAAGCCGACGCGCTCGCCCTTGCCGACCGTGAAGTCGATGCCGTCTACCGCGCGGACCGGCTCGTACTTCCGCCGCACCACCGATCGGAGCGCCGCGAGGAGGCCCGGAGGCCGGCGATGGACCTGGTAGACCTTCGTGAGGGCGCGGACCTGGATCACCGGCCGACGTTAAGCCGCCGCCGATCGTCGGGCAATCCATTCAGGTCGCGCGGCGATCGCTGCGGCGCGCAAGATCCCGTTCATGCCACCGAAGAAGAGGCCGGCCACCAAGAGCGGCCGCCCCCGGGCCCGCAAGGGCGTGAAGCTGAAGCCGACGGAGCTCGGTCCCGGCGAGCTCCGCATCGACGATCCCTCGCCCGAGCTCGAGACCTCGATCCGCGACGTCGAGGCGGCGGGCGGCGCCGTGCTCGCCGCGTACCGCGAGCCGCTCGGCGGGAACGCCCTGATCTTCGCCGCGCTCCCCATCGACAAGGTCGAGCGGACCGAGTTCCAGCGCGACGTGTCGGACGCGCACGTGCGCAAGCTCACCGTCGCGATGGACAAGACGCGCCGCTTCCTCGACCCGATCATCGCGGTGCACGAGGACGGCCGCTTCCTGTCGCCGAACGGCGGGCATCGGCTCACCGCGCTCAAGGAGCTGGGGGCGCGCACCGTGCCCGCGCTGGTCGTGCCGGAGCACAGGGTCGCGTACCAGATCCTCGCGCTCAACATCGAGAAGGCGCACAACCTCCGCGAGAAGGCGCTCGAGGTCGGGCGCATGTACCGGGACCTCGCGGCGAAGACCGACGCGACGGAGGAGGAGCTGGCGCTCGAGTTCGAGGAGCCGGCGCTCGCGACGCTGGGGTTCGCGTACGAGGAGCGGCCGCGTCTCTCGGGAGGCGCGTACCACCCGGCGCTGCGGAAGGTGGATCAGTTCCTCCCCGGAAGGCTCCGCGACGCCCTGCCGGAGCGTGAGCGCCGGGCGCACGCGCTGCTCGAGCTCGACGACGCGGTCACGGAGGCAGTCGCGAAGCTGAAGGAGCGCGGCTTCGACTCGCCGTACCTGAAGGCGTTCGTCGTCGCGCGCGTGAACCCGCTGCGCTTCGTGAAGGGCGAGCCGCCGCCGTTCGACGAGCTGCTCCGGACGATGACGAAGCGCGCCCGCGGGCTCGACCCGGCGAAGATCCGCGGCGAGGACGTCGCGCGGTCCGGCGGCGCGGCAGAGGAATGACGGGAACTGCGTTCCCGCCGATCAGGACGCGCGCTTCGCCGCGGCGCGCTCCTCGGCGCGCGCGACGGCGAGGCGGATCTCGATCTCTTGCCCCAGCGCCTCGAGCGCGGCCTCGCCGATCGCCGCCTCGCACGCGGGGAACAGCTCCCGCTCCTCCCAGCGCACGTGGCGCTCGACGAGGTCGGCGAAGCGGAGCAGGGCGTTGCGCAGGTCGGCGCCGTCGGTGGACCGCGCGTTGGCGAGCAGCGCGCGCATCTCCGCGTGCTCCGCCGCGAGGCGCGCCACGTCGTCCGGCGCGAGGTGGCGCGAGAGCAGCTCCTCCTCCGCGCGCGTGTGCGTCGACAGGATCGAGGTCTCGTAGCGCTTCGCGAGCGCGAGGAGGCCGGCCACGTCGCGGGGCGCGCCTGCCGCTTCCGGGGTCCCTGCGATGCCCTTCTTGATCTGGAACGCCAGCAGCAACGCCTGCTCGTGCTCGCTCGTGAGGGGCTTCAGCTCGCGACTGCGCTTTCCCATGGTGACTCGATCGTCGCAAAGGTGCTTCCTGACAGCAATCCCACCCCCGACCCGATACAGGCTTGCCGCTGTGCGTCACGTCGCTTAACTCTGACGAGCGCAAGTCTTGATTCCAGAGTCAACGGGAGCCCTTCATGCCCAGGAACGGTCACACCCCGCCCGGTCGGCGAGCAGCAATCGTCGCGGGTCTCCGCACCCCATTCGTCAAGGCTGGCGGCGACTTCCGTAACCTCTCGGCCGTCGATCTCGGCGCGCTCGTGGTGAACGAGCTCGTCGCCCGCAGCGGGCTCGACCCGAGCGAGATCGACAGCGTCGTCTTCGGCCAGGTGATCCCGTCGCCGCTCGTCTCGCTCATCGCGCGCGAGGTCGTGCTGCGGACGCAGCTCCCCCGGAGCGCGCAGGCCCACACCGTGTCGCGGGCGTGCGCGACGTCGATCCAGGCGGCGACCGACGCGGCAGACCAGATCGCGCTCGGCCACAGCGAGGGGGCGATCGCGGGTGGCGCGGAGTCGCTCTCGGACGCGCCGATCTTCGCCTCGCGGCCGCTCGCCCAGGCGATCGTGAACGCGTCTCGCGCGAAGAACGTCGTCGACAAGGCGAAGGCGTTCGGAGGCCTGTCGGGCAAGGACCTGACGCCGGTGCCGCCCGCGCTGAAGGAGCCCACGACCGGGCTCACGATGGGCGAGAGCGCCGAGAAGATGGCGCAGGTGAACGGCATCTCGCGCAAGGCGCAGGACGAGGTCGCGTTCCAGAGTCACCGCCGCGCCGCCAGCGCCTGGGCGAGCGGGAAGTTCGCCGGCGAGGTGATGCACGTCACCGTCCCGCCGAAGTACGAGCGGGTCGCCGCGAAGGACAACATCGTCCGCGAGGACACGAGCGTCGAGGCGCTCGGTCAGCTCCGGCCGGTGTTCGACCGCAAGTACGGCACGATCACCGCCGGCAACTCGTCGCCGCTCACCGACGGCGCCGCGGCGCTGCTGATCATGTCCGAGGAGAAGGCGAAGGCGCTCGGCCTCACGCCGCTCGGCTACCTGCGGTCGTACGCGTACGCCGCGCTCGACCCGCGCGATCAGCTGCTGCAGGGCCCCGCCTACGCCGCGCCCGTGGCGCTCGAGCGCGCCGGGCTCGCGCTGTCCGACATGGACCTCGTCGACATGCACGAGGCCTTCGCCGCGCAGGTGCTCTCGAACCTGCAGGCGTTCGCGTCGAAGAAGTTCGCCGAGGAGAAGCTGGGGCGCAGCGCGCCGCTCGGCGAGGTGGATCCGGAGAAGCTCAACGTGAACGGCGGATCGATCGCGCTCGGGCATCCGTTCGCCGCGACCGGCGCGCGCATGATCCTCCAGACGCTGCGCGAGCTGAACCGGCGCGGCGGCGCTCACGCGCTGCTCACGGTGTGTGCGGCAGGCGCGCTCGGCGCCGCCGTGGTGCTCGACGGCCCCGAGGTCGTCTGAACATGGAGGATCCGACCATGATGCCTGCCCATCAGATCCAGCGCAGCTTCCGAGTCGACGTCGAGGAAGGCGTCGCCACCGTGCTGTTCGACGTCCCCGGCGAGCCGGTGAACACGCTCTCGGCGAGCGTCGCCGCGGAGCTCGACCAGGTGCTCACCGACATCGGCCGCGACCCCGCGGTGCGAGCGGTCGTCTTCGCGAGCGGCAAGCGCGACGGCTTCATCGCCGGCGCGAACATCGAGATGCTGCGGAACGTCGCCAGCGCGGCGGAGGCGGAGCAGCTCGCGCGCGACGCGCAGAAGGGCTTCGAGCGCCTCGAGCGCTTCCCGAAGCCGGTCGTCGCGGCCATCAACGGCGCGTGCCTCGGCGGCGGGCTCGAGCTCGCGCTCGCGTGCCACTGGCGCATCGCCAGCGACGCGAAGAAGACCTCGCTCGGCCTGCCCGAGGTGCAGCTCGGCCTCATCCCCGGCGCGGGCGGCACGCAGCGGCTGCCGCGGCTCATCGGCATCGCGGCGGCGCTCGACCTCATCCTCGCGGGCAAGACCGTGAAGGCGCGGAAGGCGCTCAAGCTCGGGCTCGTCGACGAGGTGGCGCCCGCGCCGATCCTGCTCGACGTCGCGCGGCAGCGCGCGCGCGACCTCGCCGAGGGCCGCGTGAAGCGCGAGCAGGCGGCCGGGGTGAAGAAGCTGCGCGAGGAGGGCGTGAGTGCGCTGCGCGAGCTCGCGCTCGAGGACAACCGCCTCGGGCGCGAGGTGCTGTTCCGCGAGGCCCGCAAGGCGCTGCTCAAGAAGACGCGCGGCCACTACCCGGCGCCCGAGCGCGCGCTCGACGCGATCCGCACCGGCTACGATCGCGGCATCGACAAGGGCTACCAGCGCGAGGCGCGGCTCTTCGGCGAGCTCGCGGTGTCGGACGTCGCGGCGCGCCTCATGGAGGTGTTCTTCGCGCAGACCGCGCTGAAGAAGGACACCGGCGTCTCGGACGCCTCGGTGCGGCCGCTTCCGGTCCGCAAGGTCGGCGTGCTCGGCGGCGGTCTCATGGGCTCGGGCATCGCCTACGTCACGGTCAACGCCGGGATCCCGGTCCGCGTGCGCGAGAAGGACGACGTCGCCGCGGGCCGCGCTCTCGCGAGCGTACGCGGAGTGCTCGACGAGCGCGTGAAGCGGCGATCGCTCGAGCGGCTCGAGCGCGACGAGACGATGCGCCTGCTCACGGCGACGACGGACTGGTCGGGCTACGAGTCGGTGGACGTGCTCGTCGAGGCGGTGTTCGAGGACCTCGCGCTGAAGCAGGAGATGGTGCGTGCGTTCGAGGCGGTGAACGAGAGCGGCATCTTCGCGTCGAACACGTCGTCGATCCCGATCTCGCGGATCGCGGAGGCGTCGGCCCGGCCCGAGCGCGTGCTCGGGATGCACTACTTCTCGCCCGTCCACAAGATGCCGCTGCTCGAGGTCATCGTCACGCCGAGGACCGAACCGGTCGCGACCGCCACCGCCGTCGCGCTCGGGAAGAAGCAGGGGAAGACCGTCATCGTCGTGAACGACGGGCCCGGGTTCTACACGAGCCGCATCCTCGCGCCGTACATGAACGAGGCCGCCGAGATCCTCGTCGAGGGCGCGGCGGTCGAGGACCTCGACCGGGCGATGGTCGAGTTCGGCATGCCGGTCGGGCCGATCACGCTGCTCGACGAGGTCGGCATCGACGTCGGCGCGAAGGTCGGCAAGGTACTCCACCAGGCGTTCGGCGACCGGATGGTCCCGCCGAAGGCGCTCGAGAAGCTGATCGCGGACGGCCGCCTCGGGCGGAAGAGCCGCAAGGGCTTCTACACGTACGGTGAAGGCAAGAAGAAGGAGGTCGACGAGAGCGTGTACGACCTCCTCCCGGGAGGCAGGACGCGGAAGCCGTTCGACCGCGCCGAGATCGCCGAGCGGCTCACGCTCCAGATGGTGAACGAGGCGATCCGCTGTCTGGGCGAGGGCATCCTGCGCAGCGCGCGCGACGGCGACGTGGGCGCCGTGTTCGGGCTCGGGTTCCCGCCGTTCCGCGGCGGCCCGTTCCGCTACGCGGACGCCTTCGGCCCGCGGGCGCTGCTCGACCGCATCGAGCGGCTGCACCAGCGGTTCGGCGAGCGGTTCGAGCCCG
>DASSQI010000267.1:0-3181 GCA_035702585.1 Anaeromyxobacteraceae bacterium | reverse complement strand
CTGCGGATCGAGACCGCGATGGACCTCGAGAAGCAGCGCGCCGCGCAGGCGGCGATGCTTGCCGGGCTCATGGAGGTCGATCACCGGCAGGGCTTCTACGGGCCGGTGCGCCACGTCGAGGGCAAGGAGCGCGAGGCCCTGCAGTCGCGGCTCGCGAACGTCTGGCCCGGTGGCGCGCTCCACCCCGGCGACTACGCGGTCGGCATCGTCCAGGCGATCGACGACGGCGCGGCCATCGCCCGCGTGCAGGTGGGCGGCACCGCCGGCGTGCTCCCGATCGCGGGCATGCGCTGGGCGCGGCGCCCGAACCCGAACGTCTCGTACGCCGACGCGCAGATCACGAAGCCCTCCTCCGCGCTCCGCGGCGGCGACGTGATCCTGGTCCGCCGCACCACGCGGCGAGAGCTCGTCGAGCGCGAGCGGGTCGCGGGGCGCAAGGGCGACGTGCCCGAGGCGCCGGTGCTGCTCGCGCTCGAGCAGGATCCGAAGCTGCAGGGCGCGCTCGTCTCGCTCGACCCGTGGAGCGGCTACGTCGAGGCGATGGTCGGCGGCTACGACTTCGAGGCCTCGGAGTTCAACCGCGCGTTCCAGGCGTGCCGCCAGCCCGGGAGCGCCTTCAAGCCGATCGTCTACGCCGCGGCGATCGACCAGCTCGGGTGGAACCCCTCGACCCTCCTCAACGACGCGCCGATCGTCTACCGCGACGCCGACACCGGCACGTCCTGGAAGCCGGAGAACTTCGCGCAGGAGTTCAAGGGCGACGTCACGCTGCGCGACGCGCTCGTCCACTCGATGAACATCCCGGCGGTGAAGACCGCCCAGGCGCTCGGCCTCGACCAGCTCGTCGCCTTCGCGAAGACGATCGGCCTCTCCACGCCGGTGAAGCGCGAGCTCGGGAGCGCCCTCGGATCTTCCTGCACGACGCTGTGGGACCTGTCGAACGTCTTCGCCGTGCTCGACCGCTACGGCGAGAAGCGGCCCGCGTACTTCGTGAAGCGCGTCCTCGACCGCAGCGGGCGCGTGCTCGAGGACCGCGTCGCGCCGAACGATCCGTGGGTGTCGATCGGCGAGCGGCTCGCCGCTGCGGGCGCCGAGATCCGCAGCGAACGCGAGCGCGTCCTCGACGAGCGGTCCGCCTACATGACCGTCCACCTGCTGCAGGAGGTCGCGACGGTGGGCACCGGCGCGCAGGCGGCGCGGCTCGGCAAGCCCGCCGCCGGCAAGACCGGCACCACGAACGACTCGTTCGACACCTGGTTCATGGGCTTCACGCGGGACCTCGTCGCGGGGGTGTGGCTCGGGTACGACCAGAACGAGACGCCGCTCGGGCGCTACGAGACCGGCGGGCGCGCGTCGCTCCCGATCTGGATCGCCTACATGCAAGGCGCCCTGCGGCAGCGCCCGCAGCCCGAGTTCCCGGTGCCGGACGGCATCGTCACGGTGCGGATCGACCCGAGGACCGGCCGCCCCGTCGAGGAAGGCGGCGTGCCCGAGCCGTTCAAGGCGGAGAACCTGCCGGCGGACCGCGAGGCGGAGCGGCCGACGGTCGAGGTGAGAGACCTGTTCAGTGAATAGACGTCGGCGCTCGCCGCCGGCGGGCTTCCGCGGACTCGCAGCCGGCTGCCTGGCGGTCCTCGGCGGTCTCGCGCGGGTCCACCGGCGGTGCGGGCAGGTGACGCGATGTGCCGGCAGGTGGGAGGGTCCGTTTCTTGATCCCCTCCGGGTGCCCGCGTAGCATGGGAAGCCTCTAAAGCGCCCGAATCCCGGCGTTTTCACACTCCTGCCCGAGCGCGCGGGCGCGCCGCGGTGACCATGCTGCGACACTTCGAGAAGCTCGGACTCCGCCGGAACCTGTTCCTCGCCATCGCCGGCGTGCTCGCCGTGTTCATCGCGCTCTGCGCGGTGCTCGTCTCGCTCGCCGTCCGCAGCACGCTCGAGGGCGAGCTCCGCGTCCGGCAGGAGAGCCACGCCCGGCTGCTGGCGCTCCAGCTCGCCGCACCGCTCGCGCAGCGGCTCGACGAGGACATCGCCCGGATCGTGGGCGAGGCGAGCTCCCACGCGTCCGACGACGCGTACGTCGTGATCCTGCGCGCAGACGGCTCGATCGTCTCCCGCTCGGTGTTCGACGCGGACGAGAGCACGGAGGGGATCATCGCCGCGCAGATGCACCAGCTCGACCGCCGGTTCGCGCGCGACGGGCGGCTCTTCGGGGTGACGTTCCCGGTGCACGCGCCGCCGGCCGCGGGCCAGCGCCACGAGGACGCTCCGGTGGTCGGCTGGGTCTTGCACGGCCATCACTCCAGCACCGTCGACGCCAACGTGAACAAGGTCCGGCTCGCGATCGTGCTGCTCATGACGATCGGCGGCCTCGTCGTGCTCGGCGTCGTCTTCGCGCTGACGCGCGGCCTCGTGCTGAAGCCGCTCGACCAGATGAGCGCGGTGGCCGGGCGGGTGTCCGAGTGCGACCTGTCCGCGCGCGCCGACAAGCTCTCCGATGACGAGCTCGGCTCGCTGGCGGCGGCGCTGAACCGCATCGGCGAGAACCTCGCCGCGACGCTGTCGCGGGTGCGCGAGGTGAGCGACGGGGTCGGCTTCGTCATCCAGCGCATCAGCCGGACGGGCTCGACGGTGGCCGAGGGCACCGGGACGGTCTCGGCGCGCGTCGCCGAGACGAGCGCCTCGATGAGCGAGATGATCGCGTCGCTCAAGGGGATCGCCGACAACGTCGAGGTGCTCGCGCAGAGCGCCGACGAGTCCTCGTCGTCGATCCTCGAGATGGCCGCCACCAACAACGAGGTGGCCGAGAACATCCAGTCGCTGGCCGCGAGCGTCGAGGAGACCACCGCCGCGATCGAGCAGATGACCTACTCGATCAAGGAGGTCGCGAAGAACATCGAGGACCTGTCGGCGACGGCGGAGGAGACCTCGTCGTCCATGAACGAGATGGACGTCTCCATCTCGCAGGTCGAGACGAACGCCAACGAGACCGCGAAGCTGTCCGAGCAGGCGGTGAAGGACGCCGAGTCCGGAACCGAGGCGATCGGCCGCACGCTCCAGGGCATCAACAAGATCAAGGAGTCCTCGAAGGAGGCCGCGAACGTCATCGACTCGCTCGGCAAGAAGATCGCGACGATCGGCAACATCCTGAACGTCATCGACGAGGTCGCGGAGCAGACGAACC
>DASSQI010000266.1:0-20928 GCA_035702585.1 Anaeromyxobacteraceae bacterium | reverse complement strand
TACGCCATGAACTGCGCCTTGCCCTGCGCGGCCAGCACCTTCGTGATCGCGGCCGTCAGCGTCGTCTTGCCGTGGTCGACGTGACCGATCGTCCCGACGTTCACGTGCGGCTTGTTTCGCTCGAACTTTTCCTTCGACATGTCCGCTCCCGATGCGCTGCGTTCCGCTGTTTGAAGCTGGAGCCCTCTCCCAGGATTGAACTGGAGACCTCGTCCTTACCAAGGACGCGCTCTACCAACTGAGCTAAGAGGGCCCTTTTCTCCTGTTATCCACCGACCTCTTGGAGCGGGAAACGGGATTCGAACCCGCGACATTCAGCTTGGAAGGCTGACGCTCTACCAACTGAGCTATTCCCGCGTTCCTTCAAAATACCCGACTACGTGTGGAGGGGGGTGGATTCGAACCACCGAAGGCGTATGCCGGCAGATTTACAGTCTGCTCCCTTTGGCCGCTCGGGAACCCCTCCAGAACCTGACCTCTCCTTACCACCAACACCGCCCGACCCACGAGATGGAGCTGGCGGTGGGATTCGAACCCGCGACCTGCTGCTTACAAGGCAGCTGCTCTACCGACTGAGCTACGCCAGCCTGTCATGAACTGAGTGGAAGGGTTTCGCGCCGACCCTCTCCGGCCCTTGATCCGTGAATCGGGCCCCATGGAGCGCGGGGTTCTAAATGAGGTCCGCTTGCTTGTCAAGCGCGGAAACACGCCGAATTCCCGGGATCAGCCCGGTCGCTTGCGCGCTCCAGCGCGCCGCTGCCGCGCGACCTCGTACAGGCAGATCGCGGCGGCGGCCGAAGCGTTGAGGCTGCCGACCTTTCCCGACATCGGAATACGTGCCAGGTGATCCGCGGTTCGCCGCACGAGGGGGCGAACTCCCTGCCCTTCGCCGCCCATCACGAGCGCCGTCGGACCGGTCAGGTCCACGTCACCGAGGTCGGTCGTCGCCTCCGCCGCGGTCGCGACGGACCAGACGCCCGCCTCCTTCAGCCGCTCGATCGTCTGGGCGACGTTCGTCACGCGAGCGACCGCCGTGTGCTCGACGGCGCCCGCCGAAGCCTTCGCGACCGCCGGGGAGATCCCGGCCGCCCTGTCCTTCGGGACGATGACGCCGTGCGCGCCGAGCGCGTGCGCCGAACGGATGATGGCCCCGAGGTTCTGCGGATCCTCGACGCCGTCGAGGACGACGACGAGGGGCGGTTCGCCGCGCTCGCGCGCGAGCTCGAGCAGGTCGTCGACCTCGCGGTAGGCGTAGTCCGCCACGACGGCGACGACTCCCTGGTGGCGATCGGTGCCGGCGAGCCGGTCGAGGCGAGCGCGCGGCGCGGATCGCACCTTGGCCCCGGCGCTGCGGGCGAGGCGCTCGATCTCGCCGGCCGCCCCGTGGCTCGCGCCGCCCTCGGCGAGCCAGAGCTCGGAGACGCCCTCGGCGCCCGAGCGGAGCAGCTCGCGGATGGGGTTCACGCCGTAGACGACGCGCACGCTACTGGACCGTCACCGGGACCGACACCTCGCGCACCTGCTTGACGCAGGCCGTCGCGCTGCAGACGAAGAAGTCGAGCTTCGCCTTGGCGACGTGCGTGCCCGCGCTCACCGCCGTGAACGGCGCCTCGAACCGCGGTGCCTCCGCGTTGGGGGTCGCGGCGTCCTTCTTACCGAGCCGCTCCTTCGCGAGCTTCAGCCCCTCGGGCGCGGTGAGGTCGATGCGCAGCGGCGTGCGCGGATCGACGTGCCACTCGCCGCGCGGGTGAATCGTGAAGACGAGCTTCCCCTGCGCGCCGGGCGAGAGCTTCTGCGTCGAGCCCGCCGTGTCGATCGCGTAGCCGTTCGCGGCGTCGGCGCCGGGATCGGCGGCGAGCGCCGGCGTGGCGAGCATCAGGGCGGTGAGGAACGTGAGCAGGTGTCGCATGTGGGCTCCCGCGGGCGCGCCTCCAGGCCCCCGCGTCCGCGTGCCTATAACAGAGACGCGCGGGCAGACCAACGATTCAGCGGCCGCCCGCCGCGGCGCGCCGCGCGTGGGCTCCCGGCGGGCGCCGGCGACGCTCGTGCGCGATCTCCTCGGCTCGACGCACGATCGCGTCGGCGACGTCGACGCCGCAGCACTGCTCGGCGTCCTTGATGCCGGGAGAGCTGTTCACCTCGAAGACGAGCGGCTTCCCCTTCACGTCGAGCATGTCGACGGCGCAGACCTCGAGCCCGATGACCCGCGCCGCCTCGACGGCCGCGCGGACCTGGGGCGGAGTGAGCACCGCCGGCTCGAACTCGGCGCCCCGGGCGAGCGTCCGCGAGAACCGGCCGACCCGCGGCTTGCGACGAACAGCGGCCACCACGCGCCCGCCGACGACGATCGCGCGGAGATCGCGCCCGCGCGCCCCCTTCACGTACTGCTGCACGATGATGTCCTGGCCGAGGCCGAGGATCGCCTCGAGGGCGGCCTCGAGCGACTGCATGGACTCGCAGATCATGACGCCGGCCTTCTCGTCGCGCGTGACGAGCTTCACGATCACCGGCGCGCCGCCGACGTGCTTCGCGAGCTCCATGAGACCGGTCGAGTCGCTCGCCATGACCGTGTGCGGGATGCCGACGCCGTTCGCCGCCAGGATCTGCAGCGTCTGCATCTTGTCGCGGCTCGCCGCGATGGCGTCGCCGCGGTTCAGCATCGGCACGCCGAGCAGCTGCAGCTGGCTCACCACGGCGAGGCCGTAGCGCGTGATCGACGCCGCGATGCGGGGCACGACGGCGTCGGTGCGCGGGAACGGCTTGCGCCCGTAGAAGAGCTCGGGACCGGCTCCTCCCAATCCCATCTCGACGCGCATCGGGTCGAGGATGCGGACGCGGTGCCCGCGTGCGCGCGCCGCCTCGACGATCCTGCGGGTGGTGTAGATGGCGGCGGAGCGAGAGAGGATGGTGAGGTGCACGGGGGAACGATCCTAAGCGAATGGAGGGCGCGGGGCGCGGTCGGCCGGCAAAGGACGACGGCGGACGAACGGGCGAAGGGCGCGTGAGGGCGTGCCCGCAGCGGTCACGTCCTCGTCCGCGGCCAGAGACGAAAAAAAGCTCCGGGCTGCTCTCGCAACCCGGAGCCGATCAACGGACGTCGACGTCCGATCGTTCGTTTGATGATTCGGCCAGCAGAGCTGGCCTCACGTCAAACCTGCTTGTACTCCGCGTCGACGACGTCGCCGCCGTCCTTGCGCTCGCCGCCAGCCGGCGGCGGCTGCTGCGGCCCTCCCGGCCCGCCCTCGCCGCCGGACTGCGGCCCTGCCGCACCGGCGGTCTTGTACAGCGCCTCGGCCGCCTTGTGGCTGGCGCGCTCGAGCCGTTCCGTCGCCGCCTTCACCTCGTCGCCGGTCCCCTTCTCGCGGTGCTTGTGCACCTCCTGGACGGCCTCCTCGATCTCCTTGACGACATCCTCGGGGAGCTTCTCCCGGTTCTCCTTGACCAGCTTCTCCATCTGGTAGGCGAGGTTCTCGGCCCGGTTCCGCAGCTCGACCTCCTCGCGGCGCGTCTTGTCCTCCGCCTCGTGCGAGCGGGCGTCGGCGACCATCTTCTCGACCTCGTCCTTCCCGAGCCCGGAGGAGTGCGAGATGGTGATCTTGGTCTCCTTGTTGGTGCCCCGGTCCTTCGCCGAGACGTTCAGGATCCCGTTCGCGTCGATGTCGAACGTCACCTCGATCTGCGGCAGGCCGCGAGGCGCCGGCGGGATCCCTTCCAGGTGGAAGCGTCCCAGCGTGCGGTTGTCGCGCGCCATCTCGCGCTCGCCCTGCAGCACGTGGATCTCGACGGACGTCTGTCCGTCGGACGCGGTCGAGAACACCTCCGACTTCCGGCACGGGATCGTCGTGTTGCGCTCGATGAGCTTCGTCGTGACGCCGCCCAGGGTCTCGACGCCGAGGGACAGCGGCGTGACGTCGAGGAGCAGGATGTCCTTCACCTCGCCCGAGAGCACGCCCGCCTGGACCGCAGCGCCGATCGCGACGACCTCGTCCGGGTTCACGGTGCGGTTCGGATCCTTGCCGAAGAACTTCTTCACCGCGGCGATGATCGCCGGCATGCGGGTCTGCCCGCCGACGAGGACGATCTCGTCGATCTGGTTCGCCTCGAGCTTGGCGTCCGCGAGGCAGCGGCGCGTGGGCTCCAGGGATCGCTCGACGAGCGGCTCGACCAGCTGCTCGAGCTTCGCCCGCGACAGCTTCACGGCGAGGTGCTTCGGGCCGGTCTGATCGGCGGTGAGGAACGGCAGGTTGATCTCCGTCTCCATCGTCGACGACAGCTCGATCTTCGCCTTCTCCGCGGCCTCCTTCAGCCGCTGCAGGACCATCTTGTCCTTCGACACGTCCATCCCGGTGTCCTTGCGGAACTCCGCGATGAGCCAGTCGATGATGAGCTGGTCCACGTTGTCGCCGCCGAGGTGCGTGTCGCCGTTCGTCGCGAGCACCTCGACGACGTTCTCACCGACCTCGAGGATCGAGATGTCGAAGGTGCCGCCGCCGAAGTCGTAGACCGCGATCTTCTCGTTCTTCTTCTTGTCGAGCCCGTACGCGAGCGCGGCCGCGGTGGGCTCGTTGACGATGCGCCGCACGTTCAGCCCGGCGATCTCGCCGGCGTCCTTGGTCGCCTGGCGCTGGGCGTCGTTGAAGTACGCGGGGACGGTGATGACCGCGTCCGTGACCTTCTCGCCGAGGTAGTTCTCGGCGGCGCGCTTCAGCTTGAGCAGGATCTGGGCGCTGATCTCGGGCGCGCTGTACTGCTTCCCGTCGATGTCGAGGCGGGCGTCGCCGTTCGGCCCCTCGACGACCTTGTACGGCACCCGCTTCGTCTCGTCGCCGACCTCGCCGAAGCGCCGGCCCATGAAGCGCTTGATGCTGTAGATGGTCCGCTCCGGGTTGGTGATCGCCTGTCGCTTGGCGACCTGACCGACCAGCCGCTCCCCTTCCTTCGTGAACGCCACGACGGAAGGGGTGATCCGCGAGCCCTCCTCGTTCGTGATGACGACGGGCTCCTTGCCTTCCATCACGGCGACCACGGAGTTCGTGGTGCCGAGGTCGATACCGATGATCTTGGCCATGTGTTCGAAATCCTCCCGATGGGGGCAAGCTAAGGTCGCGACGGGACCTGTCAAACGGGTTTCTGCGCCTCGCAAACGGGTTTCTGGCGCCTCGCCGGGAAGGGGGCGCCGCGAAGCGGCGTTCGCACCACTGACGCCACTGCGTAGTCCTCGACGCGGTATCGCCCGAACCCCTGGGAGCTAGTTACCCGTATTCAGGGGACAAACGCGTCCTGACGCGCCATGGCATCGCCCTTGCCTTGCAACCGCGACAGGCAAGTCAGACCTGTGAAGGGCGGCGACGGTGACCTCGACTGCGATTGCGATGAAGCCCACCTACCACGTCGAAACGGCGGTCTTGCTGAACGCGAACGCGAAGCAGGTGACCCCGCGGGTGCGTCACGCGCTGTCCAGCGTGGTGGCGAGGGAGCACCTGTTCTTCTCTCGTGACGCCGAGGAGGCGAACGAGATCGCCGACACCGTCGTTTCGCGCCGCTACTCGACCGTCTTCACGGGAGGCGGCGACGGCACGTTCGTCTCCTGGGTGAACCGCATCCTCGACGCCTCGCTGCGCCACCGCACGACCGCCCCTCGCTTCGGCGTCCTCGCGCTCGGCACGGGCAACGCGGTGGCGGAGGTGGTCGGCACTCGCACCCGCGGCCACATGGATCACCTCAAGGCCTACCTCGACGGCCGGGCGCAGGACGTCACGCGCCTGCCGCTGCTCACGTGCGAGGGCCGGCGCACGCCCTTCGCCGGCGTGGGCCTCGATGCGGCGATGCTCAACGACTACAACTGGGTCCGGACGCGCGTGGGCCCGCACACGCCGAAGTCGCTCGCGACCGGCATGCCGGGTTACGGAGTCGCCGCCGCGCTCCGCACCGTACCGCGCTACCTGTTCCAGCGCCGTCCTTCGTACTGCGAGATCGTCAACGTCGGTCGTCCGGCGTACCGGCTCGACGGAGCCGGGCGCCCGGTCGGGCCGCCGATCCGGCATGGCGAGCTGCTCTACGCCGGCCCGTGCATGATGGCGGCCGCGGGCACCGTCCCCTACTACGGCTTCGGGCTCAGGGCCTTCCCGTTCGCGTCGCGCCGCCCCGGCTCGATGCAGCTGCGGATCATCACCCAGATCGGCGTCCCGACCGTGCTCTGGAACCTCCCGAGCATCTGGGCGGGCGACTTCAGCCACCCGTCGTTCCTCGACTTCCACGCGGAGCGGGTCACCGCGACGTTCGAGCGGCCGATGCCGCTGCAGATCGGCGGCGACGCCGAGGGCTGGCGCGAGTCGGTCGCCTTCGGGATGGCGGAAGAGGCCGTCGAGCTCATCGACTTCCGCCGCTCCCGCATCATCCACTGATCACAGGTAGTAGATGACTCGCGTGTCGGCGTGCAGCGCGAAGTAGACCGCGCGCCGCTGCTCCTCCGACTCGAGCCGGGCGACGACCGACACCGAGTGGTACTTCCCCTGCGCGCTCGCGCGGACGACGACGCGCTCCGCCTCGACGAACCCGACCACGCGCTCGACGATGCGACGCGCGTACTCCGCGAAGTCGTCGCCGGCGAGGCCCATGATCTTGAACGTGTAGTCGAGCGGGTACTCGATGAGCGGTCGCTCGGCGTCGCGGGGCTTGTGTTCGGGACCGTCCATGGTCGCTCCGTCGAGGGATCGATAGCGTCGCGCGACGCGGGTTTCAGCGTCACGCGGCTGGTCGGCCGCCGTGTGCGGACGTGACGGCGATCGCTCGGACGGTGCCTAGAGGAGATTTGCCGCGAGCTCGGCGAGCGGCGAGCGCTCCCCCTTGCTGAGCGTGACGTGCCCGGCGAGCCGCTCGTGCTTGAAGCGGTTCACGACGTGGATCAGGCCGTTGTTCGTCTGGTCCACGTAGGGATTGTCGATCTGGTACGGGTCGCCGGTGAGCACGATCTTCGTGTTGTCGCCGCAGCGGGTGATGATCGTCTTCACCTCGTGAGGCGTGAGGTTCTGCGCCTCGTCCACGATCATGAACTGGTTCGGGATCGAGCGGCCGCGGATGTAGGTCAGGGGCTCGATCTCGAGGATCCCGAGGTCCACCAGCTCGTGGTACCCGCGGCCGGACTTCTTCTCCGAGCGCGAGAGGTTCATGAGGTACTCGACGTTGTCGAAGATCGGCTGCATCCAGGGGTTGAGCTTCTGCTCGACGTCACCCGGCAGGTAGCCGATGTCGCGGCCCAGCGGGAAGATCGGCCGCGACACGAGCAGCTTCTGGTAGATGCTCTCCTCCATCGTCTTCTGCAGCCCGGCGGCGATCGCGAGCAGCGTCTTCCCTGTGCCGGCCTTGCCCACGATGGTGACGAGCCGCACCTCGTCGTTCAGGAGGAGGTCGAGCGCGAAGGATTGCTCCTTGTTCCTCGGCCGGACGCCCCAGACGCCTTCCTTCGAGATCTTGATGAGCGGGACGTAGCCTTGCCGGGCGGCGCTGTACTTGCCGACCGCGCTGTGCTGCGGGTTCGTCGAGTCTCGCAGGACCACGAACTCGTTCGGTGGCGGCGGCTCGGGGCCGTCGGTCGTCGCCGCCACGAAGCCCTGCGTGTAGAAGTCGTTGACCTGCTGCGCCTCGACCTGGAGATCCGCGACGCCGCTCCACAGCTCGTCGAGCGTGACCGCCTCGACGTCGTAGTCCTCGGCGTGAAGCCCCAGCGCGTCGGCGCGGATGCGCAGGTTCGTGTCCTTCGTCACGAACACCGCCGGCACCGGCTTCTCGCGGTCCTGGATGTCGAGCGCGACGGCGAGGATCTTGTTGTCCGTCGAGTGGCCGTCGGCCAGCTCACGCGGGAGCTGGCGATCCGTGAAGAGGACCCGGAGCCGGGCCTTGTCGCCCTTCTCGGGCGCGATCGGGACGCCCTCGCGCAGGTTCCCCTGGTTCCTGAACTCGTCGAGGTAGCGCGCCACCTGCCGGGCGTTCCGCCCGAGCGAGGACAGGTCGCGCTTGAACTGGTCGATCTCCTCGATCACGTAGATCGGGACGACGACGTCGTTGTCGCCGAAGCCGAAGAGAGAGCGCGGGTCGTGGAGCAGTACGTTCGTGTCGAGAACGAAGTTCTTTTTCAAAGACTCGCGGCTCCCGTGGGTTGTGCGCGCCGGATCCTAGCAGGCAGGGCGCCCCGAGCGCAGCGTCATCAGCAACTAAGCCGCCTCGCGCTGCCCCGCCGCCACGGTGCGGTTGCGTCCACCGCGCTTGGCGCGGTAAAGCGCCGCATCGGCGAGCTCCACGAGTCGAGCCTTCGCCCTGGCGTCGTCGGGGATCGTCGCGACGCCGATCGAGATGGACGCGCGCAGCATGCCCGCGCCGGTCGAGAACACCGCGGCCGCGACCTTTTCCCGGATTCGCTCGGCGATGACGAGCGCGCCGGCCGCGTCCGTCTCCGGCATCACGATGGCGAACTCCTCGCCGCCGTACCTCGCGACGAGATCGGTCGAGCGCGCCTCGCGCGCGAGGATCTTCGCGACGCCGCGGAGCACCTCGTCGCCCGCGGGGTGGCCGTACGTGTCGTTCACCTTCTTGAAGTGATCCACGTCGGTGATGAGGAACGACAGCTTCTTCGAGTAGCGGACGGCCGCCGCGACGTGCTCGTCGAGGCGCGCCTGGAACGTGCGGTGGTTGAGGAGGCCGGTGAGGCCGTCGGTGGTGGCGAGCCGCTCGGTCTCGTCGAACAGGCGCGCGCGCAGGATGGCCTCGGCCGCCTGCATCGCGACGGCCTCGAGCTGCCGCACGGCCTCGCGGTCGTAGGCGCCGCGGCGCTCCGCGCCGACGACGAGGGTGCCGAGCACCTGGTCGCCGGTCTTGAGCGGCAGCACCTTCAGCGAGCCCAGCCCCTTGAGCCGCGTCGACTCGTCGAACACCGGCGTCTTCGAGATGTCGAGGTCCACGCCGGGCAGGCTCGCGGACAGCCGCACGGACGACGCGACGAGGCCCTTCCCGTCCTCGAACTCCGCGCCCTCCACCGCGCCGGAGCCGGCGTGCTCTCCGGCCGCGAGGCGCACGATCCGGTGCCGCAGCGCCCCCGAGCGGTCGTCGGTCAGCGTGACCGCGCCGAACTCCACCGTCGCCATGCCCCGGGCGATCTCGAGCAGCGCGTCGCACACCTCGCGCGCCTTCGACGTGCGGTTGAGCCGCTCGAGCGCCTGGTAGAACCGCTCCTTCTCGTCTCGCGCTCGCTTCAGGTCCGACATCAGCCGCTCGGAGTCCATGGCGCGATGGATCTCGCTGCCGACCGTCGCGAGCAGCCGCTCGTCCTCGTGCGTGAAGGGCTGGGGATCGATGCGATCGACGAGGAGCACGCCGCGGACGTGACCGCGGCGCTCCAGCAGCGGCACCGCGAGCATGGCGTGGGGCCTCGGGCCGCCGTCGCACCAGTTCGCCGCGATGTCTCCGTCGAGCCTGACCGGCGTCCGCGCCTGGACCACTGCGGCGAGAGGTCCCTCTCCGGCCGGGATCGAGCGCGCCGGCGCGACCGGCGACGCCCACTCGCGCAGCACCAGCTCGCGGTCGTCGTCCGAGATGGTGAACACCGCGGCCGAGCGCGCGCGCAGCGCGGCCGCCGCGACGCCGCACGCTCCGCGGAGCGCCGACTCCACCTCGACGACCGCGGCCTCGCGCGCGCGCCGCTCCGAGTCCTCGTCGTCCGCGCCGGCGCCCGGCGCGAGCAGCCTGAACTCGCGCGCGCGCTGCTCGATGTCTCGCATCCTGCGGGACACCGCGGCTCGCTCGGCGCGGCGCGCCGCTCCGAGCCTCGCTGCCAGGACCGCGTGGAAGAGGACCGCGAAGAGGAGCAGGAACGCCGCGTGCGCCGCGAGCGTGGGCAGCTCGACGACTCGAGCGCCGCGCGACCACCAGCAGGCGGCGTCGAGCGCGACGGCGGAGAGGCCCAGCGAGGCGCCTACCCGGCGCTGGAACGACGCCACGAGGAACGCGAGCACGAGGTAGACGATCGGGAAGAGCGGGCCATCGCCCGGCGACGCCGGCGACTCCGAGGTCTGCGCGACCGCGAACGACGCCGCCAGGAAGAGCGCGCCGATCTCGAGCTGCTCCCGTACGCTGGCCCTGCGGCCCTCGCCCGCGCGCCGCGCCCGTCGCCACGAGACCCACAGCACCGCCGCGAGCAGCGTCACGAGCGCGCCGCCCTGCGGCCAGCCGCCCCGCTCCGCCACGAAGGTGCGCGCCGCCACGAGCGCCGCGATTCCCACGGCGATCACGCCCGGCAGCGCCCGCACGAACGCGAAGAGCGTGCGGCGCCTGACGGCCGGCCCGAAGACGCCGGACTCGGACAGCAGCGCCGCGTAGAACGACACGAGGAGCGGTCGCCGACCGCCGCCGAGGTGCTCGCGGACGTCGCGCGCGGTGCCGACCGGAGCGCGAGGAGGCGCGGTCGTCATCGAGCCGCCCCCTCGTCGAGCTTGAGGATGATCTCGCCTGGGCGGACGTAGCCGAGGTCCTCTCGCGCGGCGCGCTCCAGCGCCGCCGGATCGCCGGTGAGCGCCTGCACCTCGCGGCGCATGCGCGCGTTGTCGCGTTCGAGGTCGCGGTTCTCCTGCTGGACGCGCTTCACCTCGCGGTCGAGCTCCAGCCAGCGCCGAAGCCCCTCCCGATCGAGCGCGGACGCGCCGAACAGCGCCAGCAGCAGCGCGCCGTAACCGATCGCGAATCGCCGCCGGAGCAGGAAGGGGGTGCGCGGAGCCGCCACGGACGGACCGTAGCAGCGACCCCCGTGGAGTAAAGAAATGCGCCGGCATACCCGTAGGTTGCGGTGCGTGCGCCGGGGCCGGTGTACCGCACTCGCGGGGCACGGTGCAGTGAGCGCGCGGCGTACGGGAGCGGCGTGTCCGCGCAGCGCCAGCCCGCAACGGCGATGCGTGCGACTGTCGGTGAACGAGCAGGCCGGTTGCATCGCGCGCGGTTGAGAGAGCCGCGCAGCGGCGGATCTCGGGCGCGCGATGCCGGCCTCACGCGCGTTTCTCAGCCGGCGGCCGATCGAAGCCGGGAGCATTTGCGGGCCAGCGCGCGGACATGCCGCGACCATGGCCTGCTCCGCGCGCTCGAGCGCACGGTGCTGTCAGTCGTCTTTCTTGATCTGCTCCGCCAGGTAGTTCTGGAGGCCGGCCTGCTCGATGAGCGTGAGCTGCGCCTCGAGCCAGTTCGCGTGCTCCTCCTCCTCGACGAGGACGTGCTCCAGGAGCTCCGCGGTGCCGTTGTCCCCCTCCGAGCGGCAGATCGGGATCGACTGGTTGAGGAACGGGATGGCGCGGCCCTCGAGCTCGAGGTCGAGCCGCAGCTGCTCCTCGACCTTCTCGCCGATGGTGATCTTGCCGAGCCGCTGCATGTTGGGGAAACCCTCGAGATAGAGAAGCCGCTCGATCACCTTGTCGGCGTGCTTCATCTCGTCGATCGACTCGTCGCGGATCTTCTTCCAGAGCCGCTCGTATCCCCAGTTCTCGCACATGCGCGCGTGCAGGAAGTACTGGTTGATCGCGGTGAGCTCGTTCGTCAGAACCTCGTTGAGAATGTCGATGACCTTGGGGCTTCCCTTCACGGCGACCTCCTCGTGGCTCGCGGCGGTCGTCCTCGCGGCCGGTCTGGTGAGTCCTGCTGCAGCGGGCGCAGCGGAGCATGTGGCGGGCGCGATCTCCGAATCGAGGCCCTTCGCGGGTTCACTGGCCACGATCACCATCAGGGGAGCGTCGGCCGAGCAGGCCGCGAGCGCGCTCGACGCCGCGTTCGCTGCGTTCGCCCGCGTCGACGCGGTCATGAACGAGTGGCGGCGGGATTCGCCGCTCTCCCAGCTGAACGCGGCCGCCGGCAGCGGCGACTTCACCACCCTGCCGCCCGATCTCTGCGAGGTGCTGCGGCTCGCGCTCGACGGGGCGCGTCGCACCGGCGGCCGGTTCGATCCCAGCTGGGCGGCGCTCCGCGACGTCTGGCGATTCGACGGCAGCGGGCGAGTGCCGGACGCCGGCACCGTCGCCCAGCGCTGCGCGCTGGTGGCGTTCGAGGAGGTCCGGGTCGAGCGCGAAGGCGGCGCGTGCCGGGCGCGGCTTCCGCGTGCGGGCATGGCGCTCGGGCTCGGCGGCATCGCCAAGGGCTGGGCGGTGGACCGCGCGGCGGACGCGCTGCGGTCCGCGGGAGCTCGCGACTTCGTCGTGCAGGCGGGCGGCGATCTCTACGCCGGCGGCCGGGACGGCGACCGCCCCTGGCGCATCGGGATCCGCGATCCCCGCGGCGCGAAGGACACCGCGTTCGCGTGGGTGCTGGCCAGCGATCGCGCCGTCTCGACGAGCGGCGACTACGAGCACTTCTTCGTCGAGCGCGGTCGCCGCTGGCATCACCTCCTCGATCCCGCCAGCTGCTACCCGGCTCGCGCGAGCAGGTCCGCGACCATCGTCGCGCGCAGCGCGGTCGAGGCGGAGATCCTCTCGAAGGCGGTCTTCATCGCGGGCGGCCGCGAGGGGCTCGAGCTCGCGGCGCGTGAGGGCGCCGCCGCGGTGATCGTCACCGCGCGGAACGGTGTGCTGGCGTCGCCGTCACTGCGGGGGTCGCTCCGCTGGCGCGCGCCGTCGAGCGGCGCGGGGTCGCGAAGGTGAGCCCGAGCAGCGCGATCCAGGCGAGCAGCGTCGCCTCGAGCGCCAGGAAGGCCCCGAGCTTCACGACGGACAGCGCCGGCCAGACGAACCGCACCGCGAACGACGCGAGCACCCCCGCGAGCGCAGCGGCGAAGCTCGCGCCGCACAGCAGGCCGAACACGCGGCGCCGCAGCAGACCGGCGAATCCGACCAGGTGCGCGGCGATGAAGAGGACGAGCGGCACCGCGACGAGGTGCGGCACCGCCGTCTCGAGCAGCCCCTCGATCGTCTTCGGCGCCGCGAACGTCGCCTCCGAGCCGAGGTAGAACTCCTGCACGCGCGCCGGCGTGCCGCCGAGCTTCAGCGCGAAGAGCACCGCCGCGCTGACCGCCTGGATCGCCAGGAACGCGCAGAACGACGCCGCCGGAGCGCGAAACGGTACGAGCCGTGCGTCAGCCACGCGCCCGTCCCGGCGCGCCGAAGCGCGCGAACGCCACGCCCACGCCGCAGGCGAGGAAGAGGATGGTGCCCGTGAACGTCGCGACCCGGATTGCGCCCGCGCCGCCCGCGGCGACCACCGCGAACGGCGCGAACAGGTCCGCGAGCGCGGCGATCGAGCCGCCCCACAGCAGCGCCGCGCGCACGCGCGGCGACACGGGCGAGACCGCGAGGAGCGACCCGACGACGAACAGGAGGAACCCGTAGAGGAACGCGTTCACGTGGACCTCCTCCCAGAGGGCCACCGCCGCCAGCGGCTCGCTGCCGTCGGGCCCGAGGTAGAACGCCGCGACGCCGGCGGGCGTGAGGCCCCCCGCGAGCGCGCGCTGGGCCGCGAGCGCCCCGACGAGCACCGCGGCGAACACCAGGAACCAGCGCACCGGGGGGCGCGCGCGATCGGTCCAGGGATCCGGCGAGACGAAGAACCTCATCGCTTCGCCTCCGCGACGGCGAGCTGCAGCGCCTGCAGGAGCCAGCGCGCCTGCTCCGTCAGGCCACGCGCCGTCAGCGTGGCGCCGCTGATCGGCGCGATGTCCTGCCCGACGGCCAGCTTGTCGCCGGCGCCCTTGCCCTCGAACTGCCGCAGCCAGCGCTCGGACGGCCGGTACTCCTCCGGCTCGAGGAAGGCGACGACCGAGATGCGCCGGATGCGTCCGTCGGGCTCGAACGCGATGAGCAGCGTCTCGCGCTTCGTCCTGACGATGTGGCTCTGGATCACCGCGTAGCCGGCGACGGCGCCCCCGCGCACCGCCGTGTAGAAGGTGACGAGCCGCTCGTGCACGCGGGCGCGCGCGAGCGACTCGATCCGGGACACCATCGCGTCCGTGAGCAGCACGTCCTTGGAGTCGAACCGCTCCGCGTCCGGGAAGGCGGCGCGGAGCGCGCCCGACTCCTTCTCGGCGGTGGGCACGGCCGCCGAGGCGAGCCCCGTCCCGAGTCCGACGGCCAGCACCAGGGTCCGCAGCATCCAGGACGAGCTCACGGCGTCCCTCCGCTAGAACACGAAGCCGGCGCCGACGTTCAGCGCGCGCGACACCGCGCCGCTCGTCGCGTCCGTCTTCCTCCACTGCCAGTCCGCCTTCAGCACGACCGTCGCGATCGGCTTGTACGTGAGCCCCGTCGTGACGAGGTCGTATCGCAGCGCGGGGTCCGCGATCGCGCCGGCGGGCACCTGGTCCTGCAGGTCGAGGCGCTCGTACCGGACGAACGGGATCAGCGCCGACTCTCCGCCTCCTCGCGCGAGGACGTCGTAGCCGAGCTCGGCGTAGCCGCCGCGCACGCGCGACGCGAGGCTCTGCTCGGGCGGCAGCTCCAGCGCGGCGGACGCGAGATCCGCGTCGCCCAGCCTGCCCTGCACGCCGAGCACGCGCGCCTGGAACCCGCGCCAGGTGACGCCGGCGTGCGCCTCCAGGATCGTGACGTCGGCGCGGATCCGCTCGCCCGTCGGCGCGGTCCTATCCTGCCCGGCGCGCCCGCGGTACGCCGCCGCGGCGACCGTCGCGGGGCCGAAGTCGTAGCCGAGCGCGAGCACGCCGGCGAACGTCTCGGCTGCGGCCTCGGCGCCGCCGGTGCGCGCGCGGCGCAGCCAGCTGCCCGGCTGCAGCGGCTCGTCCTCCGAGGCGAACAGGTCGAGGCCGTTCAGGGCGTACAGCTTGTACCGGAGTCCGCCGAGCTCGCCGTGCAGCCCGACCCCGTTCTCGTTCCAGGTGGTCGGGATGATGTTCCGTTCGACGTCGGGGCGGTTCACGCCGTTGAAGAACGCCGGCTCGTGCATCTCGTTCACGAAGCCCATCGGGACGAGCAGGTTGCCCACGCGGATGCGCGCGGCGGGCGTCAGCAGGAAGTCGAGGTAGGCGAACTCCACCGCCACCTCGTGCCCGCCGTGCTCGTACTCGATCTCCGAGTTGAACAGGATGCGCTCGTTGAAGCGGTAGCCGAGGTACAGCACCGCGCGCAGCAGATCGCTCGTGTCGTTCGGCGCGTCGTCGAGGTTGTTCCTGTACGTGATCTCGCCGTACCCGCCGATGGAGAGGCCCTTCGGCACGAAGTAGACCTTCGACGCGGCGGGGCCCATCCCCGCGAACGAGCGGTACTCGGCGTCGGGGATGCCGATCTCGAGCTTCAGACGCCGCAGCTCCTCGGCGAGCGCCTTCACCTGGTCCTGCGTGGCTGGGTCGGTGCTGGAGGCGGCTGCGGCAGGCGGTGCGCTGCCGGCGGTGCGCGGCTCTTCGGCGGCGGCGACGGCGCGCGGCTCGTCGCCGGCGGGGGCGGTGCGCGGCTCGTCCGGGCGGGCGGCGGTGGGGAGGAGAACGACGAGGAGCGTTGCGGCGAGCGGCAGGAGCGGTCGCTTCAGCATTCGCGGAGCACGGTGGGCTCGACGGCCTCTGATCTTCCTTTCAGGTCGAGAGAGTTCACTGCACGCTACAGCGGGGACGTCAGGCGAACGAGCGGCGGGTACAGCCGGGACACGGCGTCGACTTGCCGCACGCGCTCTGCTCGGTCGCGACGAGATCGCGGACGGCGGTGCGGCAGCAGCCGCATGCGGTCCCCGCGGCGGTGATCCGCTGGACCTCATCGAGGCTGGCGCCCGAGTGCGCGAGCTTGCGCAGGGCGGAGTCGCTGACGGCGTGGCAGGAGCAGACGATCACGTGCGTTTCCTCCGGTTCAACGCTGGATGCGCTTCACGAAGATCTCGCCCGCGATCTCCGGGTCGAGGGCGATGGTGGTCTCGCCGACCTCGATGACGTACGAGGGCTCGCGCTGGTGCAGCCGGATCTCGCTGCCGGGCATGACGCCGAGCGCCGCCAGGCGATCCATGCGGTCGTGGAACTTCGGCGCGATGAAGACGATGCGCCCCTTGGCGCCGATCTCGAACGCGCCCAGCCCGGTGACCAGCGGGCGCACGGTCTTCTGGTACGCGCCGCAGCACGGGCCCGGAGGGATCGCCTTGCCGTGCGGGCAGGTCGGCGGGTGGCCGAGCAGCGTGCACACGGAGTCGGTCGCCTCCGAGGACAGGACGTGCTCGAACTCGCAGGCGTGGCTCTCGGTCTCGGACTCGCCGAGCTCGAGCAGGTCGTGGAACAGGCGCTCCGCGAGGCGGTGGCGCCGTACGACGCCCCGCGCCCGGAGGTCGCCGTCGGCCGTGAGCTCGACGTGCCCGTCCTTCAGCTGCACGAGCCCCATGCTCTGCAGCTCACGCAGCTCGTCGTGGCTCCGATCCCCGGCGTGATCTCCCGCCCGGAGCAGCACGCCGTCGCTGTCGTGGCGGCCCTGCTCGCGCTCGGTGAACACGGTCTCGAGCAGCTCCTCGATCGCGCGGGGCTGCAGCTTCGTCATCGGGTGCTCCTCTTGCGGTCGAGCAGCGAGCGGAGGCGGCCGGCGAGCCCCGTCTCCTGCGGGAAGCTGTAGCTGCACGAAGGGCAGCACACGACGCGGCAGCCGCGCGCCATCGGGCAGGAGGGCCGGCAGCCCTGCCCCTCCGCGTCGAACTCGTGGCCGCACAGCGGGCATCGCTCGATGCGGCCGACCACCGCGTTCGGCTCGCGCGCTAGAGCCACAGCGCCCTCATGAGCCCGTTCACGACGGCGCCGACGCCGATCGAGAACGGCAGGATGAACGCGGCGATCGCGACGCCGGTCTTCAGGCCGCGCTCCTTCAGGATCATGAAGAAGTTCGCGATGCAGGGGATGAACAGCGTGATGACGGTCAGCGCGACGACGATCTCGACCTGCATCTCGCGCGAGAGCGCGCCGCCGTCCATGAACGGCTGGTAGTGCACGAACAGGCCGGCCGCGGCGTAGTCGCGCCGGAGGAACCCGAGCACGAACGCGCTCGCCGCCTCCTTCGGCAGCTGCAGCACGCCGACGACGACCGGCGACATCGCGCGCTCGATCACCGCGAGGCCGCCGATGCGGTCGAGGCCCCAGAGGATGAGCGTGCCGAGCACGAACAGCGGCAGCGCCTCGCGCAGGTACCACTCGATCCTCGCGAGCGTCTTCACCGCGATGTTGCCGAGCTGCGGGACGCGGAGCGGCGGCAGCTCGAGCATGAAGTCGGAGCCGCGGCCGGGGATCACCCGCGCGGCGAGCCACCCGACGATGAACAGCGTGACGAGCACCGAGAGCGCGAACCACGCGGCAGCGCCGGCGCCGATGTGCGAGACCATCGCGAAGATGACCGCCATCTGCGCGCTGCACGGCACGCCCAGCGCGAGGAGGAGCGTCACGATCACCCGCTCCTTGCGCGTCTCCATGATCCGCGCCGTCATCGTCGCCATCGTGTCGCAGCCGAGGCCGAGCACCATCGGCAGCACGGCCTTGCCGTTCAGGCCCATCCACTTGAAGACCCGGTTCACCATGACGGCGAGCCGCGGCAGGTAGCCCGAGTCCTCGAGGACGCTGAAGGCGACGAAGAACGTGGCGACGATCGGCAACACGATCGCCATGCCGTACGAGAGCCCCATCGAGATGACGCCGTACTTGCCGATGAGGAAGCCGGAGTGGTCGGCGGGGGCGGAGCCCGGAGGGCCGACGAGGAAGCTCTGCGCGGCGCCGGCGGGCACGACGAACCGCACCGCCGCGTCGATCCACGGCACGAGGTGCTGCTCGAACACGACCGACTCGAGGAAGTCGACCAGCGTGCCGGCGCCGAGCACGCCCACGAACTCGTAGCAGGCGTACAGGACGGCCGCGAGGATCGGCAGCCCGATGAAACGGTGCGTGGACCAGGCGCCGAGCTTGCGCCCGAAGGAGCTCGCGACGGACGCCCCGCTGCGCGTCACGACGGAGTCGTGCAGCCGGTCCACCGCGGCGAGCCTCTGCTTGTTGATGACGAAGCGGAGCGACTCGGGGTAGCGCTCGGCGACACCGCGCCGGATCGCGTCGATCTCCGCGAGCTGCGCGTCGCCGAGGGAGCTCGCGAGGTGCGTCCGGAGCGAGGCGTCGCCGACCAGCGCCATCACGGCGAGTCCGCGCGCGCCGAGGCCGCCCTCGGGCATGAGCGGCTCGATCTTCGCGAGCGCGTCCTCGATGGGCACGTCGTAGCGGATCGCGAGCTTCGCCGGACGCGCCGAGGCGACGCGCGAGGAGAGCGCCGGGAGGCCCTTCCGCTCGACCGCGACCGTCGCGACCACGTCCACGCCGAGCTCGCGCGAGAGCTTCTCGACGTCGATCGAGATCCCGCGGGCCGCGGCCTCGTCGGCCATGTTGAGCGCGAGGGAGTACGGGACCTGCGCCTCCGCGAGCTGCGCAGACAGCAGGAGGCCGCGCCGCAGGTTCTTCGCGTCGCATACCTGGATGCAGACGTAGTCGCGCTCGGACAGGAGGATGTCGCGGGTGACCTGCTCGTCTTCGGACATCGGGAGCAGGTTGTTCGTCCCCGGCGTGTCCATCACGTGCCAGCTGCGGCCGTCCAGGGTCGCCGAGCCGCGCGTCACCTCGACCGTCGTCCCCGGGTAGTTCGACACGGTCACGTACTTGCCGGTGAGCGCGCCGAACAGGACGCTCTTCCCCACGTTCGGGTTGCCGACGAGGATCACCGTGCGGGGCGCGGCGACGACGTGCTTCTCGAGGCCCGAGCGCGCAGCGCCCGCAGAGGACGGGGTCAAGCCGATGTCTCCTTCCGGTCGGACGGGCGGCGGCAGGACGAGCAGCGGCCGTAGATCTCGAGCCGCCGCTCGGCGATCTCGAAGCCGTGCCTGCGCGCGACGCGCGCCTGCGCCTCGTCGACGAGCTCGCTCTCGAACTCCACGATGGCGCCGCAGTCGGTGCAGATGAGGTGATCGTGCCCGTGCCCGTGCCGCTGGGTCGCCGGCTCGTAGCGCGTCTGCCCGTCGCCGAACTTGCGCGGCACCGCGAGCCCGCACTCGGAGAGGAGCTTCATCGTGCGGTAGACGGTCGCCACGCTGACGCGCGGATCCTGCTCGCGCACCCGCGCGACGAGCGCGTCCACCGGCACGTGGCCGCCCATCGCGAAGAAGGTCTCCACGATGACGTTCCGCTGCCGCGAGTGCTTGAGCCCGCGGGCCTCGATGGCGGTGGCGAGCGCCGCGAGGGGAGACCGCGACGCGAGCCGCAGCGCGGTCCGCGTCGCCCTGCCCTGCCGGTTCGCGCTCGAGGCGCCGCTGTCGTCGGGGTCGCGCATCTTGATTCTGATTCTCAATATCAGGACCGCGGCCGGGGGACAAGGCCCGGAATCGCCTTTTTCGCGCGCAAACACTGCGCTTCGTCCCGATCCGGCGAGATCGGTGCGCGCCTGCCTTGATCGGGATCAACCGTGGTGGGGAACCCCGCCCGCGGAGGGCCGGGTTCGTCGCTCAGGGGTTGCCGAAGCGGACGCCGCGCGCTTCCCAGAACGCGCGCCAGCGCTCGGCAGTTCCCGGCCCCTCGCCACCGGCGTCGCGGCCGGCGAGCATCACGAGGGTGGCGCGCGCCTGGCGGCGCACCTCCGCCGACGGGTCCTCGGTGAGCTCCACGAGCCGCGGCACGTACCGGGCGGCGTCCGTCGGGTCGCGGTGCCGCGCGAGCTCGGCGGCCATGGCGCGTGCCTCGGCGTCGGGAGACGAGAGGTGCCGCGAGAGATCGACGGGGCGCACGGTTCCCGCGGCGCGGTAGCGCTCGAGCGATCCCGGCAGCAGCAGCGAGAGCGCCAGGATCATGAGCCCCACGTGCACGAACGCCTTGCCGGCGTGATAGCGCCCGGCGCGGACGAGCGCGAACCGGTACACCGCGAACCCGGCGACGAAGATCGCGAGCAGCGCCGGCGCGATCATGAGCGTCGCAGGCGAGCGGCGCCCCTCGCGAACCGCCTGCTCGAGCACGGGCAGGCCGTTCAGGGTCACGACCGCGGACGCGAGCAGCAGCACGTACAGCAGGAGCCGCAGCGGCCTCACGAAGGCCGGCGGCAACGGCGTACGTGGATCCGGACGCATGGACCGAGTCAATCACGGCAGGTCGCCGAGGCCAAGCGCTCGGATGTCGGGTCCCTTGACTTGCCCGGGGCGGCAGCGCAGATCCCGCCCGTGGCCGAGATCGACGACGAGCTGATGGCGCGCGTGCTGCAGTGGTGCGCGGAGGCAGGACACCCCTCCTCCCCCGCGGAGGTCCGCGATGCCCTGTCGTCCCTCTCCTGGGACGCGCTGCTCGCGGTCCGGGCGGTGCTCGCCGATCCGCCGCCGACGCAGCCGCTCGGCCCGGCCGCGCTCGCGGACATCGCCCGCGGCACGGCTCCCGAGATCGCGGCGCAGCGCGAGCGGGATCGCGCGCCCGGCGCGCCGGTCGGCGCGACCGGCGAGGAGGGAGCGGCGCCATCCGCGCCGCCCGCCGCCCGCGCACCGGAGACGAAGAAGGCGCGCGGAAAGGCGACCCGCCGCATCGCGACCGTGGTGATCCGCCGGGCGCGCGATCGCCGCGAGGACGACACGCCGGGGGACGCTCCGCCTCCGCTCCTGGACGACCTGTTCCTCTCCGAAGGCCGGGCCGTGCTCGAGCGATGGGTGCGCCGGCACGGTGCGCGGCGGGCGCGGCTCGTCGAGGAGCTCTCGGCGTGGCGGCGGCCGGACGGCTCTCCTCCGGGAGACGACGACCTGGCGCGCCTCCTCGACGCCCACGGTCTGACGCGCCCGTTCGAGCGGCGGGAGCGCGAGGAGATCCTCCACGCGGTGCGCGCATCCGGGGGGACGCTCGCGGGCGCGGCCCACGCGCTCGGCATCTCGACGGACGCGCTGGCGGCCTCGACGGAGCGCGTCGGCATCGCCACCGAGGTCGAGCGGATCCGCGACGAGCGGCGCGAC
>DASSQI010000265.1:0-44472 GCA_035702585.1 Anaeromyxobacteraceae bacterium | reverse complement strand
GTCGGAGGCGAGCGCGGTCGCCGCAGGAGCAGGAGCGGGCGCCGCGGCCGCGGGAGCCGGCGCGCGCGGGACGCTCGCGAGCGCGGCGTCGATCATCTGCCGGTCGGGACACGGACAGCCCTTGGGCGTGGAGCAGGGGTCCGCACAGACGTACTCGAGAGGCTTCGCAGCGCTGGGGCGGGACGGCGTCACGGGGTCGAAGACTACCCGTTCCGCTTGACGCAGATCCAGTGGGCCACGCCGCGCAAATTCCGCGCAGTTCTGCGCGGTTGAGCCGCGAAACGGATGCGCGCCGGGCGTCGCGCCCGCCTCGCCCGCGCAGGTTCCGCACAAACGCCAGACCGAGAGTACGGAATGGCGGACCATGGTCCGCCATTCGTCCGGTCGGGCAGTTGCTCCCGCCTTAGAAGAAGCTCTCCATGTATCCGGGGTCCTCGACCGCGAGGGCGGCGGCGGTCGCGGCGAGCGGGAGCGTCGTGTCCATCATCACCGCGAGCTCGTCGGTGCGCGTCACACCGATGCTGCCCTCGTACGCGCCCGGATGCGGACCGTGCATGACGCCCGCGGGGTGATGCGAGACGGAGCCGGGCCCGACCCCGCGCCGCGAGGTGAAGTTGCCGCGCACGTAGAAGAGGATCTCGTCGCAGTCCACCGACGCGTGCGGGTACGGACACGGGACCGCCTCGGGGTGGAAGTCGAGCACGCGCGGCACGAACGAGCAGATGAGCGCGCCGCGCGTCGCGAACGTGCCGTGCCACGTCGGCGGCAGGTGCACGAGGCCGGCGCGCGGCTGGAAGTTCAGGATCGGGAACGCGAGCGGGTAGACCGACCCGTCCCACCCGACGACGTCGAGCGGCGAGTGGTCCCAGCGAAAGCCGTGGAACGCGCCGCCGCGCTTCACGAGGCACTCGCGGATGCCCTCGTCGAGCGGCCCGCGCAGCTCGACGCGGCGGAAGTCCCGGTGAGAGTAGGGCGCGTCCATCCGCAGCTGGCCCGTCTCGTTGCGCCACTGGCGCGGCAGGTGAACCGGGCCGGCGCACTCGAACGACAGCCACCGCTGCGGTCCGGCGTCCGGCACGATGCGATGCACCAGGCCGCGCGGCACGAAGACGTAGTCGTCCTTGCCGAACCGCAGATCCCCGAGCGTGGAGCGGAGCAGCCCGCCGCCCTCGAACACGTAGTGCAGCTCGTCGCCGTCGCCGTTCGCGAAGTAGACCGGGTCCTCGGCGGACGGCGTCACCACCGACACGACGACGTCGGCGTTGAAGAAGAGCGGCGTCCGCGCGTCGACGGACGGCCCGCCGTGAGCGGGGACCTGCGTCGTGCGGTAATGGCGCTTCGCGAGCGGGCGCGGCGCGGCCTCGCGCGGGACCTCCCAGCCGTGGGCGATGTTCGCGGCGTGCTGCGCGTGGGGGCGGTCGCGGTGGTAGGCGAGGGTGTACGGGCCCTCGAACCCGCTCTGCGTGAACGCCTCCTCGTACAGGAGCTTCCCCTCCGCGTCGCGGAACGCGATGTGGTGCTTGCGCGGCACCTGCCCCTGCACGATGCGGTCGAGCATTGGCCTCCTCGCTCACGCGCGCCCGTGCGCCTGCTGCTCCCGCTCGATGCTCTCGAAGAGCGCGCGGAAGTTGCCGGCGCCGAAGCCGAGATCGCCCTTGCGCTGGATGATCTCGAAGAAGAACGGGCCCGCCTCGGGGTCGTGGTACAGCCCCGCGGCGTCCTTCAGGAAGATCTGCAGCAGGTACGAGCCCGGCGCGCCGCCGTCGACGAGGATCTCGAGGTCGCGCAGCGTCGCCACGTCCTCCTCGATGTGCCCGACGCCGATCTTCTGGAGGTGCTCCGGGAGCAGGTCGTAGTAGGCGCCGGGCGTCGGCATGAACTCGACGCCGCGCGCCCGCATCGCGCGCACCGAGGAGAGGATGTCCGCGACCGTGAGCGCCGCGTGCTGGATGCCGTCGCCGCGCTGGTCCTCGTGGAAGATGTTGATCTGGGACGACTTGAACGCGGGCCGCCACGGCTCGTTGTTCGCGAACTTCACGCCGCTCCTCGGATCGCGCATCACGACCGATCGCAGCCCGGAGCCCTTCGCCATCATCGCCTGCCTGCGCGCCTCGCTCGCCGCCGCGTCCGCGGTGTGGAACTGGATCTCCCAGAACTCCTCGAAGCCGAGGACGTGCTCCATCCAGAGGAGCGCCGGCTTCATCGTCTCGAAGTTCGACGTGACGTGGTCCACGTCGCCGAAGCCGAGCGAGTTCGCGCCGCCGCGCCGCTCGGGGTGGACGGTCATCCCGGGGTAGAGCCCGCGATAGCCGCGCCGCTCGACGAAGCGGAAGCTGGTGTCGCCGAACGGCGTCGCGACGTTGAACGTGCGCAGCGTGCCGCCGTCGTCCTCGACGCGCTGGACGTCGGTGATGGGCGTGCCGCCCCGCTCCTCGAGGAGCGCGAACGCGCGCGCGGCGTCCTCCACCTCGAACACGAGCGAGCCGACGCCGTCGGGGTGCTTGCGCAGCCAGCGCCAGGCGCGGCCGCCCTCGCCGACGGGCTCGGAGCAGACGACGCGGACGCCGCCGGCCTCGAAGATCGCCGACCGCTGCCGCCCCGCCCTCGAGAGCTCGACGCTCGAGACCGCGACCTCCGCGAAGTCGAGCCGATCGACGTAGAACCTGCGGCTCCGCTCGAGGTCGCGCACGTAGTAGTGCAGCGCCTCCAGCCGGACGATCCCGATGGGCTCGAGCCTGGCCATGCGTCATCTCCTCCCCGGATGCGGACCTTCGCTGCTCGGCGCGTCGGGCTGGCGCTCCGGGTCGGCGGCCTGGAACGCGGGCAGCTCGCGGCACGCCGCCTCCACCGCGAGCAGGGTGGGACAGCCGCCCAGGTCGATGCCGAAGCGGCGTGCTCCGTAGAGCTGCGGGACGATGTACGCGTCGGCCAGCGTGACCGAGTCTCCGTGCGCGTGGCGCCCGGCGCCCGCCGCGACGGCGCGCTCGAGCGCGGCCATGCCGCTCGACAGCCAGTGCTCGACCCACGCCTTCTCGAGCCCGGGCTGCTTCGCGTGCAGCCACTTCTGCGGCGCCTGGTTCTGGAACGGCTGGATGCCCGAGTTCACCACCTCGGCGATCATCCGGACCCGCGCGCGTCCGTACGGATCGGCCGGCAGGAGCGGCGGCGACGGGAAGCGCTCCTCCAGGAACTCGAGGATCGCCATCGACTGCGCGAGGTGCCGGGTGGGCCCGCCGTCCTCCTGCACCTCGAGCACCGGGACCTGGCCGAGCGGGTTCCGCGCGCGGTGCGCCTCGCCGAACTGCGCGCCCTCGCGCAGATCGACCGGGCGGTACTCGAACGGCACGCCCTTCAGGTGCAGGCCGATGCGCACGCGCCACGCCGACGACGAGCGCCAGTACGAGTAAAGCGCGACGCGCATCAGCGAACCTCCTGCGCGATGGCGCCGAAGACGCTCCGGCCGCCGGGTTCGAGCATCTCGATGCGCACGGCGTCGCCGCGCCTGAGGAACGGCGTCGTCGCCTCGCCGCGCTCGAGGAGCTCGATCGTGCGGCGCTCGGCGAGGCAGGAGATGCCGCGCGAGCGGTCGGCGTTCGAGACGGTGCCGCTGCCGAGGATCGTGCCCGCGCAGAACGCGCGCGTCTTCGCGATGTGCTCGACGAGATCGTAGAACGAGAAGTGCATCTCCGGGCCCGCGTCGCAGTCGCCGACGACGGCGCCGTTGAGCGAGACGCGCAGTCGCAGGTAAACGCGTCCGTCGCGCCACGCCGCGCCGAGCTCGTCGGGCGTGACCGCGAACGGGCTGAACGCGGTGGCGGGCTTCGACTGGAAGAAGCCGAACCCCTTCCCGAGCTCCGCCGGGACCAGGTTGCGGAGCGTGACGTCGTTCGCGAGGCAGAGCAGCTTCACGTGTGGGGCCGCGGCCGCCGCGCGCGTGCCCAGCGGGACGTCGCCGAGGATCGCGCAGACCTCGCCCTCGAAGTCGAGCCCCCACCGCTCGTCGAGGAGCGGGATGGGATCGGTCGGGCCGAGCAGGACGCCGGCGCCGCCCTGGTACACGAGCGGATCGGTCTCGAGCGTGGCAGGCGGCTCCGCGCCGCGAGCCTTCCGGACGAGGCGCACGTGGTTCAGGTAGGCCGAGCCGTCCACCCACTCGTAGGCGCGCGGCAGCGGGGAGTGCAGTCGCGTCGCGTCGAGCGGGTGCGCCGACGCCTCGCCGCGGTCGAGCCGCTCCGCGAGGTCCCGGAGCAACGGCTCGCGGCTCTCCCACTCCTCGAGCGCGGCCTGGAGCGTGGGCGCGATCCCCTCCGCGAGCGCGAAGGCGACACCGTCGCGGCGGACGACCGCGAGCCGCCCGTCGCGGCCGCCATCCCTGATGCTCGCGAGCCTCATGCGATCGGCTCTAACGGTGTTCACCGTGACCCTCAAGCGGACGCGGGAGCGCGACGCTCAGGTGGGGCCGATGAGCCAGCTCGAGAAGCTGCAACAGGACGGGTACCGGCGCGTAGGAACCCCCGCGCGGGGTTTTCGGTGGCTGACGGCGTCCGGCGCTGCCGTGCGCGCGGCCGAGCGTGCGCGGCTCCACGCGCTGCGGCTCCCGCCGGCGTGGACCGACGTCCACGCCAGCACCGCTCCGGGCGCGAAGCTGCAGGCGATCGGGCGCGACAAGGCCGGCCGGTGGCAGTACCGCTACCACCCCGACTTCCGCCGGCGCCGCGAGGACGCGAAGTACCGCCGGCTGCTGCGGTTCGCGCGCGCGCTGCCGAAGATGCGCGCCGCGATCGACCGCGATCTCCGGCTGCCGGGCCTGCCTCGCGAGAAGGTCCTCGCCTGCGCCGTCCGCATCCTCATGACCTGCTTCATGCGCGCGGGCAGCGAGGTCTACATGCGCACGAACGGGAGCTTCGGGGTCGCGACGCTGCGGCCGAAGCACGTCACCATCGAGAAGGACCTCGTGCACTTCGAGTTCCCCGGGAAGTCCGGCAAGTGGCACGTCCGCGAGCTGCGCGACGCCCGCGTCGCGCGCATCCTGCGAAAGCTCCGCAAGGTGCCGGGCCGCGACCTCCTCAAGTTCGAGGCGGACGACGGCATCGTCGACGTCCGCCGGCGGCACATCAACGCGTACATCCACGACGTGATGGGCGGCCCGTTCACCGCGAAGGATTTCAGGACCTGGGCCGGGACGCTCATCGCCGCGTGCGAGCTCGCGCGCGCGGCGCCGGAGCTCGTACCGGGGCGCACGTCGACGAAGCGCGTGGTGACCGCGGCGGTGAAGGCGACCGCGAGCGTGCTGGGCAACACGCCGGCGGTGTGCCGCAGCTCGTACATCAACCCCGGCGTGCTCTCGTCGTTCGAGCGGGGCCGCGTCGTCGAGAAGTACTTCGACACGGTCGAGGACCTCGTGCACCACCGCCGCGGACTCCATCGCTCGGAGAAGGCCCTCGTCACGCTGCTCGAGGCGGCGCAGGCGCCGGCGCGGCGCTCCGCGGCCGGTCGCAACGGGGTGTCGAGGGCCGCGCCGCGGAAGACCCCCGCTCAGCGGCGCACGATCCCGGCGGCACGACCCGGAGGGGACCTGCCCCTTCCGGCGGCTTGGGCGCCATGATCGCCGATGGAGACTCGCGTCATGCCCGAACTCACGTGGTCGAAGATCTGCTGCCCGGTCGACTTCTCGGAGCCGGCGCGCGCGGCGATGGAGACGGCGGTCGCGATCGCCCGGCGCTTCGACGCGCAGCTCACGCTGTTCCACGCGTACCAGCTCCCCGGGTACACGCTGCCGGAGGGATCGGTGGTGGCGAGCCCCAAGATGCTGCAGGAGCTCGCCGATCAGGCCGAGCACCACCTCGAGGAATGGAAGCGCATGGCCGAGCAGATGGGCGCGCCGCGCGTCGCGACCGCGAAGAGCATCGGCGAGCCGTCGGTCGAGATCGTGGAGTTCGCGAAGGAGACCGGGCAGGATCTGCTCGTCATCGGGACGCACGGGCGCACCGGCCTGCGGCACGCGCTGGTCGGCTCGATCGCGGAGCGGGTCGTGCGGCGCGCGGGCTGCCCCGTGCTGAGCGTGCATCCGGAAGGACACGCAAGGGTCGCCTGAGCGCATCGCGCGCCGCGAACCAGGAGGAACGAATGGCCGGAATCATGCCGGAGGGTGAGGGGATTCGGCGCGCTCTCAGGTGGCTCTCGGATCGTCGGCTCGACGATCCGTCCGCGCCCCGCATGAGGCTCATCGACGAGGCGGCCACGCGGTTCGACCTCACACCCGTGGAGGTCGAGTTCCTGGTGACGAACTGGAAGGAAGCTGCGCCGGACAGCCCGGCCTCCTAAGACAGGAGCAGGCCCGGTCCGGTGCTGCAAGGCGTGCCGTCCGGCATTTGCAGGGATGCCCAGGACGCCGCCCGCCGGATCGCGGAGCCGCCGCGCCCGTCGCCGCTTCCCGTCCGGGTGGCTCGCGGGCGCGGCTTTTCGTTTCGAGGGTTCACGCCGTCGTGGAGACGCGCTCGCCGCTCACCGCGGCCCGCAGCGCCTCGCGAAGGTCCGGGTGCGCGAACGCGAAGCCCGCCTCGACCGCGCGCTTCGGCACCACGCGCTGGGAAGCGAGCACCGCCGCCGCGAGATCGCCGACCGCGAGGCGGAGGGCCGCCGCGGGAACGGGGAGCGCCGCCGGCCTGTGCAGCACCGCGGCGAGCGCCGCGGTGAGCTCGGCGTTTCGCGCCGGGAGCGGTGCCACGGCGTTCAGCGCGCCCTGCAGCGCGTGCGTCCGCGCGGCGAACAGCGCGAGCGCCGCGACGTCGTCGCGGTGGATCCACGGGACCCACTGGCGTCCGGAGCCGAGCCGGCCGCCGAGGCCGAGACGGAACGCCGGCAGCATCTTCGCGAGCGCGCCGCCGTCGGGGCCGAGCACCACCCCGATGCGCAGCGTGACGACGCGGACCCCGAGCGGCGACGCCTGCAGCGCCTCGCGCTCCCACTCCTCGCAGAGCTCCGCGAGCGCGCCCTCGCCGCGTCCGGACTCCTCCGTCAGGAGCTCGTCGCCGCGCGACCCGTAGAAGCCCACGGCCGACGCGGACACGAGCACCGCCGGCCGGCGCTCGAGCCGCGACATCGCCTCCACGAGCAGGCGCGTCCCGCCGACGCGGCTCTCGCGAACGCGGCGCGCCTTGGACCGATCGAACCGCCCGCCGGTGAGCGGCTCCGCCGCGAAGTGGAGCACCGCCTCGACGCCGTCGAACGCGTCCAGGGGAGGCGGCGCGGAGAGATCCCACGCGTACGAGCGCGACGCACGCAGCGCGGCGCGCGCGCGGTCGGGATCGCGGGAGAGGATCGTCGGATCGTCGAGGCGCGCGCACACGGCGCGCCCCAGGAACCCGGTCGCGCCGCTCACGAGCGCCTTCATCTGCCACCTCCACGCGCGGTCCACCACCCGCGGCGCCCGATGATCTCAGACGCCTCGCACGAGCGGCGCGGTCCGGAGGGGCGTGACGGTCCGCTAATCCGGGATCTGCTCCTCGGAGGCGCGACGGGATCGCTCCTCGTCGTGGCTGTGCGCGGACCGCTCGGCGTCGTTCTGCTCGCCGGTCCAGGTGGTGTGACCGCCCGACATGCCCTCGAGCGGCCGCGGCCCGATCGTCCGCTCCACCTCGAGGTCCTTCTTCTCGTTCTCGCGGCGCAGATCCAGCTCGCGCTGCCGCTGCTTCTCGTTCGAGTCCATCACCGAAAGTTGGGGGCCCTCGAGGGCGCGTGCACGCGCGCCCCGAACGTGTCGCGAAATAGCGCCGCGGCGTCTCCGTAGTGCTCTCCGACCACGGAGGAAGTCATGACGAAGGCCATCGCGCTGCTCGCCCTCTCGCTCACGCTCGAGGCCGCGTTCCTGTTCCAGATCAGCGTCATCGCGCGGCCCGATCGCGCCGCCGCCGCCCCGACCGCGATCGCCGAGGTGGTCACCGAGGCCGACGGCGAGACGGCCGCGCAGCCGACCGCCCTCGCGGCTGCTACGCGCCTCTAACGGAGATCCCGCAGCGTGCGCGCGGCGAGCCGCCGCCGCAGGACGAGGAACAGCTCCGCTGCGGAGACCGCGTCGGTGAGCGCGTCGTGCGACTGGTAGACGGGGAGCCCGAGGCGCGAGCGGGCGGCGGCGAGGTTCAGCACGGGATCGCCGTCGCGGGCGTCCGGGTTCGTGAACCGCTCCTTCTTCACGAGCTTGAGCAGGAGGTCCACCGTGTCGACGACGTGCGGCCTCGGCCAGCGCATGCGGCACTCCTGGAAGGCGTGGCGCAGGAACCGGACGTCGATCGAGGCGTGGTGCACGAGCAGCACGGAGTCCCGCATGCGGCGCTCGATCTGCGCGAGCACCTCCGGCAGCGGCGGAGCCTCGCGGACCTCCTCCGGCACGAGCTGGTGCGCCTGGATCGACGCCTCGGAGATCGCGCCGCCGAGCGCCGGCCGCACGAGCGACTCCCACCCTTCGCCGAGGCGGATGACGCCGCTCTCCACCGGCACCATGCCTACCGAGACGATCGGGTCGCGCCTCGGATCGAAGCCGCCGGTCTCGAGATCGAGGGACCAGTAGACGACCGAATCCCAGGCGGGAGAGCTCCAGAACACGTCAGAACAGATCCGTGCGGTAGTGGTACGCGGCCTTGTCCTGCCAGTCGCGTATCGCGCGGAACGCTTCCTTGAGCCGGCTCCGCTCCACGGACGACAGCTCCGACAGCCGGACGAGGTTCGACGCGCGCTTGCCGCCCGCGATCATGCGCAGCTGCGCGCGCAGCCTGAGCCCGAGCAGGTAGCGGTACGCCTCGCTGATCGTCTCGCGCGCGTCGTCGCCGATGAGCCCGCTGCGCACGGCGGCGCGCAGCCGCTCGAACGTGTTGCGCTCGAGCGATCCCGCCTCGACGCCGTAGCAGCGCGCGAGGAACACGATGGGCGAGACGCCGTGCAGCTTGAGATCGACCTCCGCCCCCGACTTCACCCTGAGGAGCAGGCTGGGCGGCGGCTGGAAGTTCAGCGCGGCCTTCGCCATCGCGGCGATGAACGTGCGGTGGTTGCGCGCGCTGCTGAGCGCGGCGTCGAGCGGCTCGAGGTCGAGCGTGCCGTACACCCGGCGGAAGTCGAGGAAGATGGCGGTCTGCAAGAGCGCCTGCGGGTTCGGGTCGTCGATCCAGGTGCGGAAGCGGTCGTGCCACTCCGGGAACGGCCCGAGCCAGTGGCGCGCCATGTAGCGCCCCGCGCAGCTCGGGAAGCCTGCCGCCTCGAGGTCGTCGTTGGCGCGCTCGGCGAACTGCGCGAACCAGCTCCGCACCTCGGGCGTGTCGCGCTCGTACACGAGCGCGTTGTCCTGGTCCGTGAGGAGCGTCTGCTCCATGCGGCCCTCGGACCCGAACACCATCCAGGCGTACGCGCACGGCGCGCCGCCGAGGTCGGCCTCGGCCCAGCGCAGGATCCTCGTGATGAGCGCGTCGTTCAGGCGCGCGACGAGGCCGGCGATCGCCGTGACCTCGAGGCCGCCGACGAGCAGCGACGACACCATCTCCGCGACCTTGTCGGCGTAGCCCGGCAGGCTGTCGCGCGACGCCATCCGCTCGACGCGGCGGAGCACCGCCACCGGCCCCTGCGCGGTGCACTTCAGGAGGTCGGTGCTGCTCAGCACGCCGATGATGCCGTCCTCGCGCGTGAGCGGCAGGTGGTGGACGCCGGCGTCGAGGAGCGTCTGCCAGGCCTCCGAGATCGCGGTGCGGGCCGGCATCGTGCGGAGCGGGTGGCTGTAGATCCGCGTCACCGGGGTGTCGGGCCCGAGGCCGTTCGCGAGCACGCGGTTGCGCAGGTCGCGATCGGTGACGATGCCCGGCGGCTCGGCGTTCACGAGCACGGCGCTGACGTCGTTCTCGCGCATGACCCGCGCGGCCTCGCCGATCGTCGCCGTCGAGGCGACGCTCACGGGTCCGCGCCGGACGAGCGACTCGACCGGCGTCGCGAGGTCCGTGTGGAACGTCGCGACCGACGCGCGCTCGAGGCTGTTGCGCAGCCGCTCGGCGAGGCCGGTCGCGAAGTGGCCCGCGAACGGCGCGTACGCGAGGAGCGCGTTGAAGGCGGTGCTCGGGATGCGGTAGGCGAGCAGGTCCTCGTCCACCGTGACGTCGAGCGTCGCCTTCCCGGTGATGAGGGACGTGTAGCCGAACGTCTCGCCCTCCTCGAGGATCTGGAGCGTCTGCCCGTCTCGCTCGAGCCGGACCGCGCCCTTCCTGATGACGTACAGGTGATCCATCGGAGGGCCGCCGCGCTCGACGAGGACGGCGCCCTCCGGCTGGTAGACGATCTCGAGGACGTCCGACGCGACCTGGAAAAGGTTCGGCGGCAGCCCGTCGAAGGGGGGAGTCGAACGAAGGAACGAAACCGGGTCGAGGCCCGCCATGCGCCGGATAGTACCGTGCCCGAGGACCGTTCGGGTTCTCGTGACCGGCGGGGCGCTCCGACCCCGACGGGTTGGCCATCGGGGTGGCGCGACGCCGGCGGCGTCCGGTGACGCAGCGCGTTCTGCTAAGAACGCCGGCCATGGCACGAAACCGGACCGTGAAGTCGCCCCCGCGTCGGGCCAGGAAGCCCACGGCGTCCACCCGGGCGCTCGTGGACGGACAGCGCGCGCTCGACGGCGCGTCGCTCGCCGACGCCGACCTCTCCGCGGTGTCGCTGTCGGGCCGCAGCATGCGAGCCGCCGATCTGTCCGGCGCCGTCCTCGCCGGGGCGACGCTCCTCGCGTGCGATCTCCGCGGCGCGAAGCTCGAGCGCGCGCGCCTCGACGACGCCCGCCTGCTGTTCTGCGACCTCCGCGACGCGAACCTGGACGGCGCGAACCTGCGGGCGGCGAGCTGGATCGGCTGCGTCCTGCGCGGCGCGCAGCTGCGGCGCGCCGATCTCGCGAGCGGCAGCTTCGTCGCGGTGAGCCTCGCGGCGGCGGACCTGTCGCGCGCCAAGCTGGAGGACGCGAGCTTCGTCGTGACCAGCCTCGCGGGCGCGGATCTCACCGGCGCGCGGGCCGCCCGCGCGAGCTTCGTGCTCTCGCGGCTGTCGGCGGCGCGCTTCACGCGCGCGAAGCTCGAGGGCGTGCGGTTCGCGCTGTCGTGGCTGCGGGACGCCACGTTCGAGAAGGCGACGGGGCTCACTCCGGAGAGCTTCAGCCTCGCGGGAATGCGTGCGGCGTGGCCGGCGCCGCTGGGATAGCATCCCGCGCGTGATCCCGTACTTCGAACCTCCGTCGCTGCACCTCGGCCCGTTCACGATCCAGGTGTTCGGGCTGCTCGCGGCCCTCGGCGTGTACACCGGCGCGCGCATCGCGATGCGGATGGCGCGCCAGGACGGCCTCGACGGTCAGGTCGTCGGCGACTACGCCGTGTGGGGAGTCGCGTCCGGCGTCGTCGGCGGCCACCTCGTCCACCTGTTCCTGTACCACCCCGAGGAGCTGCGCGAGCCCTGGCGCATCTTCGCGGGGTGGGAGGGGCTCTCGTCGTTCGGGGGGCTGCTCGGCGCGGTCATCGCCGCCGTGATCTTCTTCCGCAAGCGGCGCATCCGGTTGCAGGACTACTCCGACGCGTTCGCGCTCGGCCTCGCGCCGGGGTGGGGCATCGCGCGCCTCGGCTGCTTCGCCATCCACGATCACCCGGGCGTCCGGACCGACTTCCCGCTCGCGGTGGCGTTCCCGGGCGGCGCGCGCCACGACCTCGGCCTCTACGACGCCATCGCGCTGTTCGCGATCGGGGCGCTCTTGTTCGCGCTCCGGCGCTCCGGCGCGATGCGCGGCCGGCTGCTCGCGATCCTCGCGATCCTGTACGGCACCCAGCGCTTCTTCCTCGACTTCCTGCGGGCGTACGCGGGCGACGTCGCGTACGCGGACGCGCGCTACCTCGGGCTGACGCCGGCGCAGTACTTCTGCTTCGCGCTCTGGGCGTACGGGGTGTGGCGTCTCGCGACGTACCGGCGGGTCGGGTTGCAGCACGCGCACTGACCCTTCAGCGCCGGAACCGCTCCTCGATCCGCTGCTTCACCCAGGAGATCACCTGCTGCTCGCGGAGCGCGGCGCCGGCGAGGCGTAGCCTCACCGCCGCGCCTTCCGGTACGAGGTCGTCGGGCGCGAGCGCGGCGCGGGCGCCCTCCGCCTGGAACGCGAGGTGGCTCGCGCGGAGCGGCAGCTCGTGCGGCTGCGCGTACAGCGCGTGCACCAGGTGCGCGAGCCGCGCGGCGGTGAGCGCCGCGCGGACGGCCGGCAGCATCTGGAACCCCACCGTGCGGCGGCCGATCCGCACGTGGGCCTCGGCGACGAGGCCGAGCTCGAGCGCCAGCGGCGCGAGGCACTCGAGCCCGTGGCGCTCGCCGTACCGCCAGTACGACCGGAGCACGCTCCCGCAGCGCGGGCAGACGACGCCGTGGACCTCGTCGAGCCCGCGCGTGCGCAGCAGGTGCACCGCCGCGACCGTCGCCTCGCACGCCTCGCAGCGCTCGCGCGGGCCGCACGCGGCGAGCACGTCGCGGGCGAGGGGACGGAGCGCGCCGGACGCGAGCGCGTGCCGCACCCCGGCCACCGCGTCGGCGGACGAGAGCTGCAGCCCGGCGGCGACCCCGTCGCCGCGGACCCGCACCCCCACGTCGAGGTGCCTCGGCAGCCGCGCGAGCGCGCGCGAGAGGTCGGGCGCGCGAGGCCACCCCGAGCGCAGCAGGTCCCAGCGCTCGCCGAGCGCGGCGGCGGTGGCGAGGCCGTCGGGGACGTCGCCGCCGACCTCGGCGTAGAACGCGAGGAGCGTCAGCGCGCACTCCCACGGCTCGGCAGCGCGCGCCGACTCCTCGAGCTCGCGCGCGAGCTCGAGAGCGCGGACGCCGGGGCGGGCGATCTCCGGGAGCGCGAGGCCGCGGCGCACGAGCGGCGACGCCGCGATCGCGCCCGTCGCGTCGCGACGTGTCCCGGCGCGGCCGGCGCCGCCTGCACGCAGCGCGCGCTCGAGATCCGCGGCCCTCGCGGCGGTGAGATCGTATCGCCGCAGCGAATCGGCGCGCGCCGCCGCGATCCGCTCCGCCGCTCCGGCCCGGGTCTCGGCCGCGAGGTCCCCGCCCGCGAGGCCCCGGCGCTGCGCCTCGCGCCTGAGCCGGAACGCCTCGCTCGACCTGAGCCGCTCGAGGTCGCGCGCCAGGGCGTCGCGCGCCGCGGTGAGCGCGATGACCCTGCGCTCGAGGCGCGACAGGCGCTCGACCTCCGACGGATCTCCGGGCGCGTCGCCGAGGCCGATCTTCTCCGCGAGGACCTCGAGCGCGGCGAGGTCGCGCCGGTGGTACGCCGCGTTCACGCGCGCCATCCACTCCGCGAAGAGCGCACGCTCGTCGTCGCCCCGCGCGACGTCGGGGTGGACCGCGCGCGCGAGGCGGCGGTGCAGACGCTTGAGCGCGACGTCCTCCGGCTCGATGGTGACCGCCGCGTCCGGTCCGGCGTCATCGCCGGCCGCGCCGGAGGGCGCAGCACCGGGGCGAGGCCGCGGCGCCGGCCGCGCGCGTCCCGACCGACTCGGCCGCGGGTGCGCCGCGGCGCGTCCTGCGGCGGGGGCCCGCGCCTCGGCGACGCCGCTCGACAGCGTCGCGGCGACGAGCCGATCGATCTCGTCCTCGAGCCGGCGGAGCCGCCGCACCAGCCGCTCGGCGTCGTCGAGCTCCGCGAGGGCGGCGCCGGCCTCCCGCGCCCAGCACGCCGAGAACTCCGCGAGCGCGCTCTCGAGCGCGTCACGCGCGTCCTCGAGCTCGAGCACGTCCGCGAGGAGCGCCCGGACGCGCCCCTCGGCGCGGAGCAAGCGCAGCGAGGGGAGCGGCTGGGGCGAGAGCGCGAGCGCGGCGACCGGCACGATTCCTCATATCACCGGCGCCGCGGTGGGAGCGACGCCGCCAGGTGCTCACCCGGCGCCGCGGTGTCGCGCTATTCGTCCTCGGGCGGCGTCCGCGGCGGCGGCGTGACGCGCAGCATGCGGACCACGCGAGGCGATGCGTCGAGCACGTCGAGCGCGGTGCCGTCCTCGGTCTTCAGTTGTGCGCCCTTGGCCGGGATGCCGCCCGCGAGCGCGATCGACAGGCCGGCGACCGTGGTGAAGCCCTCGCCCTCCTCGAGGTCGAGATCCAGCGCGCGGTTCACCTCGCGGATCGGCGCGTCGCCGCGCACGACCGCGCTGCCGTCCGGCTCGCGGCGGATGATCGGCTCCGTCGAGTCGCCCTCGCCGACGATGTCGCCGACCAGCTCCTCGACGAGGTCCTCGAGCGTGACGAGGCCCGACACGCCGCCGTGCTCGTCGACGATGAGCGCGAGCTTCGTGTGGCGCTTCTGCATCTCGCGGAGGACCTCGACCGCCATCGCGCTCTCGGGCACGAAGTACGGAGGTCGGATCACGTCCTCGAGCACGAGGAGCCCGCGCTCCCATGCGAGCCCGAGCAGGTCCTTCGCGACGACGTAGCCCACGATGTTGTCGAGCGTGCCGTCGTACACCGGCATCCGGGCGTGGCCCTCCTCGAGCACGAGCCGGCGCAGCTCGTCCTCGCTCGCGTCGCGGCGGATCGCGTCGATCCGGTTGCGCGGGACCATCACGTCGGCGGCGGTGAGCTCGCCGAACTCGAGCGCGCGGCCCGCGATCTCGCCCGAGTTGGCGTCGAGCGCGCCGGCGCGCGCGGCGTCCTGGACCATCTGCGCGAGCTCGTCCACCGAGAGGCGCGACTCGCTGAAGGTGGTGCGATCTCCGAAGGGCGCGAGGAACAGGTTCGAGGTCTTCGTCAGCACCCAGATCAGCGGGCGAGCCACCCAGGCGAGCGCGAGCAGCGGGCGGGCGACGGCGAGCGCGTACCGCTCCGCGGAGCGCAGCGCGATCGACTTAGGGACGAGCTCGCCGACGACGAGCTGCAGGAACGACACGACGGCGATGACGAGCGCGATCGCGAGCTCCGGCGCGTACGGCTGGAGCACCGGCACCCGCGCGATCCACTTGCCCAGGCCCTCCGCGAGCGTGGCGCCGCCGAACGCGGCGGCGGTGGCCCCGACCACCGTGATCCCGACCTGCACCGTGGCGAGGAACCGCTCCGGATCGTCGCGCAGCCCCAGGACCGCGCGGGCGGCTCCGCGCCCCTCGTCGACGAGCTGCTGCAGACGGGTGCGGCGGACCGCGATGACGGCGATCTCGGCTCCGGCGAACACGCCGTTCGCGAGGATCAAGCCGAGGATGATTGCCATTTCGGACAGGGCGGGGCCCCTCCTCGGGCCACGAGCGAAATTCGGTTGTACCAGAGGCACCCCGTCGCGCCACGCGCTCCGCGGGGGAATGCGGCACAACCCGCCGACCCGGCAGGGCTTTTGCCGGCCGTCGAGCGCCCCGGTACTGTGCTCCGACGAGGTTGCCCGATGGCGCCGCACGTCGATGCACCGCGCGCCGGAGGCGAGCGCGGATTCCCGATCTGGCTGTCGCCCGCGGAGCGGCTGCGGGTGCTGCTCGCGTACGCCGTGCAGGCGCCGTCGCGGCACAACTCGCAGCCGTGGCTGTTCGACGTCGCGGGGGCCGAGGTCCGGATCGCGACGGACGCACGCCGCGCGCTGCCACACGCGGACCCGTCCGGGCGGCAGCGTGTCATGGCCTGCGGCGCGGCGATCGAGAACCTCTGCATCGCCGCGGCGGCGTACGGCCAGGCCACCTCGGTGGAGATCCTCGCCGGCGTCCATCCGGAGGGCGTGCTCGCGCGCGTCCGGCTCGAGGAGCATCGCCGGGCCGACGGCGCGGAGGAGGCGCTGTTCCGGGCGATCGCGCAGCGGCGCACCAGCCGCGCCGCGTTCGCGGAGCGGCCGGCGCCCGCCGGTCTGGTGGCGACGCTGGCGCGCGAGGCGAGCGAGCGCGGCGCGTCGCTCCGGGCCGTCGACGAGGGCTGTCGCGCGGCCGTCGCCGAGCTGATCATGGAGGCCGACCGCGCGCAGTGGTCCGACCGGGCCTTCGTCGCGGAGCTCGACGCCTGGAGCCGGCCGACGTCCGGAATGCACGGCGACGGCGTCCCCCCCGAGGCGCGAGGCCGGGCGTCGCCCGAGTCGCGGCTCGACCGCCTCCTCCTCCGGCTGCGGACGCCGCGCCGCGCGACGGAGGAGGAGCGTCGCGACCGGCAGTACGCGCTGCACGGCCCCGTGCTCGTCGCGCTCTCGACGCCGGGTGACGCCGCCCGCGACTGGGTCGCCGCTGGCCGCGCGTTCCAGCGCGTGCTGCTCCTCGCCGCGTCGGCGGGGATGTCCGCCTCCGGGTTCAGCGCCGTGGTGGAGGTCCCGGACGTCCGGACGCGGCTCCGCGCGGCGCTCGGGGAGGTCGCGAATCCCCAGGTGGTGTTCCGGCTCGGCTACGCGACGAGCGAGCCGCGGCCGACGCCGCGCCGGAGCGTCGACGAGGTGCTCAGGTACTACGGCAACGACGCGCCGCCGCACGCGCTCGCGGTGCGGGAGAGCTGACGCCGCAGCCCCCTCCACGCGGCGGCACCCGCATGCCGTCGCCGTTAGGTAGCCCGCATGTCCTACGAGATTCCGGCGGCGCCGAACGCCTCGAACCTCGGCTTCGTCGAAGACCTGTACTACGCGTGGCTCGAGGATCCGCAGGCGGTCGACCCGGAGTGGCGCGCCTACTTCGAGTCGCTCCCCGCGCTTCCGGGCGAGCGCGCCGGCTCGCTGCGAGGCGGCAACGGTCACGCGGTCGCGCGGGAGGCGCGCGCCGCGGCGAAGCCGATGAGGGACCGCGTCGGCGACGAGTACGAGGCGTTCCAGTTCCGCGTCGACGAGCTCGTGCAGGCGTACCGCGAGCAGGGCCACCTCAGGGCGCGGCTCGATCCGCTCGGGCTCGACCACCGCGAGCACGACGGCTTCCCGCTCGACGCGTTCGGACTCCGCGAGTCGGACCTCGATCGGCCGGTGCACGTCGGCGGGACGAGCGGGTCGCCGACGCGCACGCTGCGGGAGCTCGTCGGCCGCCTGGAGGAGACCTACTGCCGGACCATCGGCGTCGAGCTCGCCCACCTCCACGAGGTCGCGCTCCGGAGCTGGCTCGAGGAGCGGATGGAGCGGACGAAGAACCGCATCGCGCTCACGCCGGAGGTGCAGCGGTTCCTGCTCCGCAAGCTCACCGAGGCCGAGCTCTTCGAGCACTTCCTCAACACGCGTTTCCTCGGGGCGAAGCGGTTCAGCGTCGAGGGCGCCGAGGGGGTCGTGCCCCTGCTCGAGCTCGCGGTCGACCGCGCGGTCGGCCACGGCGTGAAGAGCATCGCGATCGGGATGGCGCACCGCGGCCGGCTCAACGTGCTCGCGAACGTCATCGGGAAGCCGATCCGGCAGATCTTCGCCGAGTTTCGCGACCGCGCGATCGTGAGCGCCGGCGGCGGCGACGTGAAGTACCACCTCGGCTACCAGGGCAAGCACGAGACCCCTGACGGCCAGGAGGTCACGCTGTCGCTCGCGTTCAACCCGAGCCACCTCGAGTGGGTGAACACGGTGGTGCAGGGGAAGGTCCGGGCGCGGCAGGATCGCATGGGAGACTCCGCGCGCGCGGCGGTGCTGCCGATCCTGCTGCACGGCGACGCCGCGTTCGCGGGGCAGGGGATCGTGGCCGAGTGCCTGAACCAGTCGGAGCTGGACGGATACAGCGTCGGCGGCACCCTGCACGTCGTCGTGAACAACCAGGTGGGCTTCACGACGAACCCGCGCGACGCGCGCTCGACGTACTACCCGACCGACGTCGCGCGCATGCTCCAGATCCCGGTCATCCACGTGAACGGGGAGGACCTCGAGGCGATCGCGCAGGCGGTGCTGCTCGCGGTCGACTTCCGCCAGCGGTTCCACCGCGACGTGGTCCTCGACTTCTGGTGCTACCGCAAGTACGGGCACAACGAGGGCGACGAGCCGTCGTTCACGCAGCCGGTGATGTACCGGGCGATCAAGGAGAAGAAGACGCTCCGGCAGGTGTACGCCGAGGAGCTCGTCGCGAGGAGCGTCCTCTCGCAGGAGGACGTCGACGCGATGGCGGCCGCGTACCGCGCGCGCCTCGACGAGGCGTACCAGCAGTCGGCCGCGATCGCGGCCACGCCGAGCGTGCCCGTCATCGAGGGCGTCCGCGCGCGCTACCGAGGCGGCCCCATCGCAGGCGGTCCGCCGATCCCCACCCGCATCTCCGAGGCGCGCGTGAAGGAGCTCGGTGAGCTGCTCACGAGCGTCCCGCCGCGGTTCAACGTCCACCCGAAGCTCGCGAAGGTGCTCGAGTCGCGCGCCGAGATGGCCCGCGGCAACAAGGGCATCGACTGGGGCATGGGCGAGGCGCTCGCGCTGGCGTCGCTCGCGTGGGAAGGCGTCCGCGTCCGGCTCACCGGGCAGGACACGCGCCGCGGCACGTTCAGCCACCGGCACGCGGTGCTGATGGACGTCCAGACCGGCGCCGCGTACTCGCCGCTCTCGCACCTGCGCGAGGGCCAGGGCGTCGTCGAGGTGCGCGACTCCCCCCTGTCGGAGGCGGCGGTGCTCGGGTTCGAGTACGGCTACAGCCTCGAGCTGCCGGACGGACTCGTCGCGTGGGAGGCGCAGTTCGGCGACTTCGTGAACGCCGCGCAGGTGATCATCGACCAGTTCCTGTCGTCGTCGGAGGCGAAGTGGAACCGCATCTCCGGGCTCGTCATGCTGCTGCCGCACGGCCTCGAGGGTCAGGGCCCCGAGCACTCGTCGGCGCGGCTCGAGCGGTTCCTCGAGCTGTCGGTGGACGACAACTGGCAGGTGATGAACCTCACGACCCCCGCGCAGTACTTCCACGCGCTCCGGCGGCAGGTGCTCGCGCCGTGGCGCAAGCCGATGGTGGTGATGTCACCGAAGAGCCTGCTCAGGCACCACGCGGCGGTGTCGCCGATCTCGGCATTCACCGAGGGTGACTTCCTGCCGATCATCCCCGACGCGGGCGCCGATCCCGCGCAGGTGGATCGCGTGATCCTGTGCTCGGGCAAGGTCTTCTACGAGCTCGTCGCGGTGCGAGACGCGTCCCGCGCGAAGAACGTCGCGGTGGTGCGGCTCGAGCAGCTCTTCCCGCTCGAGTCGAAGGCCCTGCTCGGGGCGCTCTCGCACTACCGCGAGGGCATCGACGTGGTGTGGGTCCAGGAGGAGCCGAGGAACATGGGCGCGTGGGACTACATCGAGCCGAGCGTCGGGACGCTCCTCGCGGGGCGCTACGCGCTGAGCGTCATCGCGAGGCCGCCGAGCGCGAGCCCGGCGGCGGGCTCCGCGACGCGGCACAAGCTCGAGCAGGAGGCCCTCCTGAACCAGGCGATTGGCGTGTCGCCTCGCGTCGCGGTCGCTTAATCTTCGGCGCGCCAGGAGATCCTCGACATGCCCATCGAGCTGCGCGTGCCGTCGCTCGGAGAGTCCATCACCCAGGCGACCATCGGCGCCTGGCTCAAGAAGGAAGGCGACGCCGTCGCCGCCGACGAGCCGGTGGTCGAGGTCGAGAGCGAGAAGGCGACGGTCGCGGTGCCGGCACCCTCCGCGGGCGTCATCTCCCGGGTCCTGAAGGAGTCGGGCGCCACCGTCGAGATCGGCGAGGTCATCGCGGTCCTGGAGGAGGGCGCCGCCGCGAAGGCGGCCGGCCCGAGCCCGAGCCCCGCGCCGGCCACGCCGACCGCGTCGACCGCGCAGCAGTCGGAGGCGGCGCCTGAAGCGGCTCCCTCCCGCGCGGCGGCGCCCGCGCCGCCCGCCGCGCCGCCCGCGCCGAAGTCGGACGCGGTGCGTGAGGCGCCTCCCATCCGCGCGGCGACGCCCGCGCCGCGCTCGCCCGCGGAAGCCGCCGCTGCGCCAGGTGCGGGTGCCGATCGCGTCCCGCTGCGCGCGCCCCCGTCGGTGCGGCGCCACATCGCGGAGACCGGCGTCGATCCGCGCGCGGTCGCGCTCCGCTCGGGCCCCCAGCCGGTCCCGTCCGCTCCGCCCGCGCCGCTGGAGCTCCGCGAGGACGAGCGCGCGGTGCCGATGACGCCGCTGCGGCGCACCGTCGCGCGGCGGCTGCTCGAGGCCCAGCAGAACGCGGCGATCCTCACCACCTTCAACGAAGTCGACATGGCGAAGGTGATCGCGCTCCGCGAGAAGCACGGCGCCACCTTCCTCGAGCGCCACGGCGTGAAGCTCGGGTTCATGTCGTTCTTCGTGAAGGCGGCCGTCGAGGCGCTGCGCGCCTTCCCTGTCGTGAACGCCGAGATCCGCGGCGACTCGATCGTCTACAAGGACCATCACGACATCGGCGTCGCGGTCGGCGGCGGCAAGGGCCTCGTCGTCCCGGTGCTGCGCGACGCGGACCGGATGTCGTTCGCCGACATCGAGAAGTCCCTCGCCGACCTCGCCAAGAAGGCGCGCGAGAACCGCATCACGATGGCGGACCTCCAGGGCGGCACGTTCACCATCTCGAACGGCGGCATCTACGGCTCGCTCCTGTCGACGCCGATCCTGAACCCGCCGCAGTCGGGCATCCTCGGGCTGCACAAGATCGAGAAGCGGCCGAAGGTCGGCGCGGACGACGCGGTCGTGGTGCGGCCGATGATGTACCTCGCGCTGTCCTACGACCACCGGCTCGTCGACGGGCGCGAGGCCGTGTCGTTCCTCGTGCGCCTCAAGGACTGCATCGAGGATCCGGAGCGGCTGCTGCTGGAAATTTGACCGATCGTCCGAGCAGCTCCAGCAGGGCGCGCGCGTCCACGAGCGCGTGCCCGCCGATGTCGTTGTTGAAGTAGACCCACGACTCGAGGCCCGCCGACGCGAGGTCGCGCGCCCACGGCAGGAGCCCTTCGGTGCCGTAGCGGCCCTCGTACTTGCCGGTCCAGCCGTGGAAGCGGACGTAGCGGAAGCCGCCGGTGAGCCGCGGTGGGCGCAGCGCGGCGCCGTCGGGGCCGCGGACGAGGTCGTGCTCGCAGAACGCCGCGCGGTGCCGGTCGAGGACGTCGCACACCTCCTCGGAGTACCAGGCGGCGTCGCGGAACTCGAATGCGCGCTTCACGCCGCGCGGCAGCGCGCGCAGGAACGTCTCGAGCCGGTCGAGGTCCGGCCGCATCTTCGGCGGCAGCTGCCACAGCACGGGGCCGAGCTTCGGACCGAGTCGACGGACGACGTCGAAGAACCGGTCGACGCCCGTCGTCGCGTCCTTCAGCCGCTTCACGTGCGTGAGGTAGCGGCTCCCCTTCACCGCGAACACGAACCGCGCCGGAGAGCCGCGGCGCCAGCCGTCGACCGCGTCCGCCGTCGGCAGCCGGTAGAACGTGTTGTTCAGCTCCACCGTCTGGAACTCGGCGGCGTAGCGGGCTAGCCACTGCTTCGCGGGCAGATCCGCCGGATAGAAGATCCCCTTCCAGTGCTTGTAGACGAAGCCGCTGGTGCCGACGTGGATCACCGTCGAAAGGTGTTCACGCCCGGACGCGAAGGAGGACAGGGCGACTCTCGAGACGCCTCGCGCCCCTGCTTTCGTCACGCGGCGAAGGGCCGTCCATCACCGCGGCCGCCCGCCGCCACCTGCGTGGAGTATGTTCGTCGAGGACTCCGCGGGAGAGATGGATGATCACGCACTGGGAGATGCTGCTCCGCATCACCGTCGCCGCGTTTCTCGGCGGTGTCATCGGGGCCGAGCGGGACATCCACCGCCGGCAAGCGGGCCTGAGGACGCATCTCATCGTGTCGATGGCGTCGGCGACGTTCATGGTCGTCTCCGGCCACTTCGTCTACTTCCAGAACTACGTGCCCGGGCAGCTCGTGACCGTGGACACGTCACGCATCGCCGCGTCGGTCGTCGCGGGCGTGGGGTTCCTCGGCGGCGGCTCGATCCTGCGGACGGGCGCGACGGTGCAGGGACTGACGACGGCCGCGGCGCTGTGGCTCGTCGCAGCGATCGGCCTGTGCGCCGGGTCCGGCATGTACATCGAGAGCGTCTTCGTCACCGTCGTCGGGTTGCTCGCGCTGACGGTGCTGCGCGTGCTCGAGGACAAGAAGGTCGTTCGCCGGCGTGTCGTGCTGACGCTCGACACCGTACCCGGCGGGCGCGCGACGGGCCCCTTCGACGCCGTCTCCGCGGAGCTCGGGGTCCTCAAGGCGAAGGTGCTCGACCTCGACTACCACGAGGACCGTGCGGCGAAGCGCACCACGTTGTCTTTCGACATCCTGCTGCCGGACTCGCTCGACTTCGGGAAGCTGGTCTCCATCCTCGACACGGTCCAGGGGGTCAGGGAAGTCCAGGTGCGCGTCCCGTAGATCACCCGACGCCGAACGGCGCGTCCATGACGTAGAGCCAGCTGCCGTCCGGCTGGCGCCGGGCGACCTCGACGCTCCGGCCCTCGAGCCTCACGGGCTTTCCGCCCTCGCCGGTCCCCTCGAGCGTCCACCGACCGGCGTCGAGCTCCTCGGGATTCCTTGCAGGCATTGCAGTCCTCCTCGCGACACGACGTCCGCGACTTGCCCGCGTGTCGGCGTCGCCGCACGCCGCGATCGGGGCGCCCTCACCTCCGCCGCGGCTCCGGCGGCCTCGCCGTGAGCGGATCCTCCGGCCAGGCGTGCCGCGGATAGCGGCGCATCAGCTCGCGGCGGATGGCAGGGTAGTGGCGCGCCCAGAAGCCCGCGAGGTCCTGCGTCACCTGCACCGCGCGCTGGTTCGGCGCGAGCAGGTGCAGCACGAGCGGGACCCTCCCGCCGGCGATCGCGGGCCCCTTCGCGAGCCCGAAGAAGTCCTGCAGCCGGCTCTCGATCCAGGGCGGCTTCTCCCCTGCCTCGTACTGGACGCGCACGCCCCGGCCGCCGGGGAGGGTGACGCGATCCGGCGCGACGCGGTCGAGCGACGCTCGCGCGGGGCCCAGCCGCGCGAGGAGCGCGTCGGAGAGCCCCGCCTCGCGCAGCTCCGCGAAGCTGCGGCGGCCGGCGCACAGGTCGCGCAGCGCGGCCGCGACGTCGTCCTCCGAGAGCGGCGGCACGCCCGCGTCGGGCGCGGCCCGGGCGACGAGCGCGACGCGCGCGAGGATCCGGTCGACCGCGCCCTCGTCGGCGAACGCGCGGGCGCCGCGCGCGAGCGCCGCCTGCTCGAGCACCTCCGCCGCGCGGAGCGGATCGACGCGCGCGGCGCGGGTCTCCTCGAGGACGAGGTCCTCGTAGAGCAGCCGCTCGGTCGCGTCGACGCGCTCCGCGGCGGCGTTCCACGCGACGCTCTCCTCGTACCGGAGCGCGTTCGGGAACAGGTCGAGCAGGAGCTCCTGCGTGACGGCGCTCGCCACGCGCACGAGGACGCCGGCCCGCTCTCCCGGGCGCGCGCCCTTGCGCAGCTCGGCGTCGGCCGCGACGAGGAGCGCGGCGTCGCGCACGACGCTCTCCGGAGCGAGCCGCGCGCTGCCGCCGCCCACCAGCACGACCTCGTCGGATCCGGGCGAGCGCCGGCGGGCCACGCGGTCGGGGTAGGCGGCCAGCGTCGCCGCCAGGACGGCCTGCTCCGCCGCCGCCTCGTCGTGACCGCGAGGTCGCGCCGTCCCGGTGCGCGTGAGGCTCTGGCGCAGCTGTCTGCGCGCCCGGTCCACCGCGCGAACGGGCCCCTCGGCGAGCCCCAGCCGCCGCAGGGCGCCGGCGTCGAACCGCGCCCGCGTCGCCTGCTCGAAGAGCGAGACCAGCTCGAGCAGATCGCTCGGTCCGGTGGGCGTCGAGCGGGTCGCGGCGCCCCACCTCTCGCGCACGTCCCGCTCGCCGAGCAGCGCCGCCGCGACGCACCCCACCTCGCCGGCGCCCCGGGCGTCGGCCTCGAGCGCCAGCCGCGCGAGGCGCGGGTGCAGCGGCAGCCGGAGCATCCGCCGGCCGAGCTCGGTGATGGTCCCGCCGGGCTCGACGGCGCCGAGGCGCGCGAGCAGCGCGTGCGCGGCCTCGGCCGCGGCGGGCGGCGGCGCCTCGAACCACTCGAACCCGTCCGCGCCGGCGGCCGCGAGCGCCAGCAGCGGTTCGGCGAGGTCCTCGCGCGCGATCTCCGGCAGCTCGAACTCCGGCCGCGAGTCGTGGTCGTGCCGCGTGTAGAGGCGCACGCACCGCCCAGCCTGCGTGCGGCCCGCGCGACCGGCGCGCTGGGCCGCCGAGGCGCGGCTCACCTTGCGCACCTCGAGCTGAGGCAGGCCCGACCACGGCGAGTGGGACGCGACGCGCGCGAGCCCCGAGTCGACGACCACGCTCACCCCCTCGATCGTCACGGACGTCTCCGCCACGTTCGTCGAGAGGATCACCTTGCGCCGGGCGCTCCCGCGCACGGCGCGGTCCTGCGCCTCGGGCGGCAGGTCGCCGTGGAGGGGCAGCACCTCGGCTCCGGTCGCCTCGGCCCACTCCGCGAGGGCGTCGCCGCAGCGGCGGATCTCGGCGGCCCCGGGGAGGAACACGAGCACGTGTCCGTCGAGGCCGTCGCGAGCCAGCCGCTTCACGGTCGCGGACACGAGCTGCTCGAGCCGCGGGTTCGGGCGCGCTGCCTCCTCCGGCGAGAGGTACTGCACGTCCACCGGGAACGCGCGCCCCTCCGACCGCAGCGACGGCGCCTCCAGGAACCGCGCCACCGGCGCCGCGTCGAGCGTCGCCGACATCGCGACGAGCTTGAGCTCCGGTCGCGGCCCTCGCTGCAGCCGCCGCAGCAACGCCAGCGCGAGATCCCCGTCGAGGTGGCGCTCGTGGAACTCGTCGAGCACCACGGCGCCGACGCCGGGGAGCCGGGGATCGGCGAGCAGGCGGCGCGTGAGCAGCGCCTCGGTCACGTAGCGGATGCGGGTGCGCTCCGAGGTGACGTCCTCGAACCGGACCTGGTACCCGACCGTCTCGCCCGCGCGCTCGCCGAGCTCCTCCGCCACGCGCCGCGCCGCCATGCGCGCGGCGAGCCGCCGCGGCTCGAGCACGACCACCTCGCCGGCGCCCGCGAGTCCCGCCTCGAGCAGCGCGCGCGGGACGCGGGTCGTCTTACCGGCGCCGGGCGGCGCCTCGATGACGAGCGACGGCGAGCGCCGCAGCGACTCCGCGACCTCGGGCAACAGCGGATCGATCGGGAGCGGCTGCACGCGCGCGTCAGGCCTTCCGCTCGAAGAAGCGGAGGTCCACGAACACCGCGGCGGCGAGCACGAGGAGGCGCTCCTCTGCGCCGAGCGCCGGCTCGAACGACACGCCGAAGCGGTCCGTGTCCGTGAACGCCTCGGTCAAGAGCCCCGTCCAGCGCTTCTGGACGCGCGCGACCGCGCGTCCGTTGCGCTCGAAGTCGAAGCGCCACGGGCGGAACAGCCCGGAGCGGACCCGCAGGAGGACGTTCCCTCGCGCGTCCTCGACGTCGAAGCTCTTCTTCAGGATCGAGAACCGCTGCTGGATCGCGCCGAGCGGCCGTCCGTCGGAGCCGTGGACCTCGAGCCGCTGGAAGAACCAGCGGAACGGGTGCACGGCGCGGAGCGCCGGGCGGTGCGCCTCGTCGAAGAAGCGGATCTCGAAGCGGCGCCAGTGGCCGAGGAGCTGGCGCAGCACGAACGCGCCGAGCCCCTCGCCGTGCTCGGCGGCCCACGCGATCGCCCCTCCGCGCGCGTCGCCGACGAGGTAACGGTTCCGCGTCTCGAAGCCCGCGATCCACTCCCACGGCTCGCGGTACTGGCGGACCACGAGCTGCGGCGTCGACTCGAGGCGCGTCGCGAGCGCGGTCGTCGACTGCGACGAGGGGATCGTCTCGAGGGTCGGGTCTCCCGGGCGCACGGCCGGAAGGATAGCCTACGCCGGCACGAGCGGCGTCGCCGGCTCGACGTCGAGCACGATCTTTCCGCCCGCCGCGCCGATCCGGATCTTGCCTCCGTGCTGCAGCTCGCCGAACAGGATCTTCTCGGCGAGCGGCTTCTTCACCTCGTTCTGGATGAGGCGCGCCATCGGGCGCGCGCCCATCGTGCGATCGAAGCCGTGCTCGGCGAGCCACTCCCGTCCCGCGTCGGTGAGCTCGACGAAGATCTTCTTCTCGGCGAGCTGATCGGCGAGCTCCTTCACGAGCTTGTCGACGACGCGGCGGATGACGTGACCCGGCAGCGAGTCGAACGCGATCCACGCGTCGAGGCGGTTCCGGAACTCGGGGCTGAACGTCCGCTCGATGGCGCTCCGCGCGTTGCCGGGATCGGAGCCGTCGGCGCCGAAGCCCAGCCGCCGCGCCGACAGCTCCTGCGCGCCGGCGTTCGTCGTCATGATGAGGACGATGTGGCGGAAGTCCGCCTTGCGCCCGTTGTTGTCGGTGAGCGTGGCGTGGTCCATCACCTGGAGCAGGATGTTGTAGATGTCCGGGTGCGCCTTCTCGATCTCGTCCATGACGAGCACCGCGAACGGCGTCTTGCGGATCGCGTCGGTGAGCAGGCCGCCCTGGTCGAAGCCGACGTAGCCGGGAGGCGCGCCGATGAGCCGGGAGACCGTGTGCTTCTCCTGGTACTCGGTCATGTCGAAGCGGATGAACTCGACGCCGAGCACGCGCGCGAGCTGCTTCGCGAGCTCGGTCTTCCCGACGCCGGTGGGCCCGCTGAACAGGAACGAGCCGATGGGCTTCTCGGGGCTCCCGAGGCCGGAGCGGTTCAGCTTGATCGACGCAGCGATCGCCTCGATCGCCTTGTCCTGGCCGTAGATCACCTGCTTCAGCTCGGGCTCCAGCCGCGCGAGCGCGGACTGGTCGTCCGCCGAGACGGTCTTCTCCGGGATCTTCGCGATCTTCGCGACGACCCGCTCGACGTCGCGCGCCGACACCTTGTGGTGCCGCTTCGCCGCGGAGCGCATGCGGTCGAACGCGCCGGCCTCGTCGAGGACGTCGATGGCCTTGTCCGGCAGCTGGCGCTCGTTGATGTGCTTCGCGGACAGCTCGGCCGCGGCGCGCAGGGCCTTGTCGGTGAAGACGACGCCGTGGTGCTCCTCGTAGACCTTCTTCAGGCCCCGCAGGATCTTCACCGTCTGCTCGACGGTCGGCTCGTGGATCTCGACCTTCTGGAAGCGCCGCGCCAGCGCGTGGTCGCGCTCGAAGGTCTGCTTGTAGTCGTGGAACGTGGTGGACCCGATGCAGCGCAGCTCGCCGGACGCGAGGCCTGGCTTGAGCAGATTGGACGCGTCCATCGACGAGCCGGTGGTGGCGCCGGCGCCCACGATCGTGTGGATCTCGTCGATGAACAGGATCGCTCCGGGCGTCTTCTTCACGCCGGCGACGACGCCCTTCAGCCGCTGCTCGAACTCGCCGCGGAACTTCGTGCCGGCGAGCAGCGCGCCGAGGTCGAGCATGAAGATCTTCGCGTCCTGCAGGATCTCGGGGACGCGCTTCTCGTGGATCGCGAGCGCGAGCCCCTCGACGAGCGCGGTCTTGCCGACTCCCGGCTCGCCGACGAGCACCGGGTTGTTCTTGCGGCGGCGGCACAGCACCTGGACCATCCGCTCGATCTCGTGGCGTCGCCCGATGAGCGGATCGATGAGCCCCTTCGCGGCGCGCTCGACGAGGTTCACGCAGAACGTCCGGAACGGGTCCTTCACCGGCCGCGGCGCGTCGTCGCCGCCGGGCCCCTCGGCGCCGTCGTCGTCCTCTCCGCCAGGCGCGGAGCCGTCCTTCGCCATGCCGTGCGACAGGTACGACAGGATGTCGAGCCGGCGGACGCCCTGCTTCTCGAGGAGGTAGACGGCGTGCGAGCCCCGCTCGCGCGTCAGCGCGACGAGGACGTCGCCGGCGTTCAGCTCCGTGCGCCCGCTCCCCTGGACGTGCCACGCCGCGCGCTGCAGCACCCGCTGGAAGGCGGCGGTCTGCTCCGGATCCTGCATGCGGTTGTGGAGCGCCTCGAGCGTGCGCTCCAGGTACTCCTCGAGCTCGCGCTGGAGAAGGTCGAGGTCGCACCCGCAAGCGAGGAGGATCTCGCCGGCCAGCTTGTCCTTCGCGAGCGCGTGCAAGAGGTGCTCGAGCGTCACGTACTCGTGACGCCGCTGCCTCGCGTCGGCGACTGCCGCCTGGAGCGTGATCTGCAGTTCCTTCGTGACCGTCACCATCGCTACTCCGCTTCGACCGTACAGAGGAGTGGGAAGTCCGAATCCCGAGCGAGCGACATCGCCTTCTCGGCCTTGGTCTCCGCCACCTCCCAGGGATAAGTGCCTGCGATTCCCACCCCGCGTGTGTGCACGTGGAGCATGATTCGCATCGCCTGCTGAGCGTCGTGGTGGAAGACGGTCTCCAGGACCTGCACCACGAATTCCATGGTCGTATAGTCGTCGTTGTGCAACAGCACCTTGTAGAGCGGCGGCTTGGCCGTCTTTTTCGCGGTCCTGGTCTTGGGGACCGCCGTGGACGCTCCGCCCTCGCTCCCGTGACGCTCCGGCATCGGCTCCCATTGTAACCGGCGGGCGGACGACTTCCTCGATCCGGCGTGGGGGCGTGGTGCCGCCCGCAGGTTCGGCTCAGCCGGGCAACCCGCGGGCGCGGGCCTCGAGCTCCCACTTCCCGCGCAGGACGGGGGCGCGCAGCGCGAGCTTCAGCTCGGCGAGGAACGAGGCTCGCGGCACCTCCCGGGCGCCGAAGCGGACGAGGTGCTCGGTGCGGACCTGGCAGTCGACGAGCCCCACGCCGTGGTCGGCGAGCCAGCGCACGGCGGTCACGAATGCGACCTTCGACGCGTCGGGCCGGTCCGAGAACATCGACTCGCCGAAGAACGCGCTCCCGAGCGACACGCCGTAGAGGCCACCGGCCAGCACCGCGCCGTCCCACGCCTCGAAGGAGTGGGCATAGCCGAGCCGGTGCAGCTCCTCGTATGCCGCGATCATGTCCCGCGTGATCCACGTGCCGTCCTGGCCCGGCCGCTCCTTCTCGGAGCAGCCCCGGATCACGGCGCCGAACGCCGCGTCGGCGGTGACGCGGTAGGCGCCGCGGCGGATGGTGCGGTCGAGCGACCGCGGCACGTGGAGCTCGCCCGCGAAGAGGACGAGTCGCGGATCCGGAGACCACCACAGGATCGGGCTCTCCTCGTCGAACCACGGGAAGATCCCCTCGCGGTAGGCCGCGAGCAGCCGCTGCGGCGAGAGATCGCCGCCGACGGCGAGGAGCCCGTCGGGCTCGGCGTGGCGCGGGTCGGGGAAGACGGCCGCGTCGCGCGGCAGCCGGAAGATCGGCACGACGCGAGTGTAGCGGCTCGCGGCGCCTCGGTCCGCTCCTCGTGCGCGACGGGCGTCAGTATCGGAAGGTGAGCGCACCGAGGCGGGTCATGGGGCGCTGCATCAGCCGGTCGTGGGCGAGCGTGCCGAGGCCGTCGCGCGCGAAAGAGGACTGGGCCAGCGCCGAGCTGCCGGTCTCCGTCGAGTACGCGTGGAAGCCGCCCACCACGCCTCCGGCGATGAGCCCGACGCCGGTGCCGATGAGGACGTCGCGCGCGTAGTTGTCCTGCTCGATCAGGCTGACGCCGAGGCCGACGAGCGCGCCCGCGCCGCCGCCGTACAGCATGTCGGTGAGCACGATCTTGATCGGCGAGCGCGTCCTGTCCTGCACGACGACGGTCGACTGCGGATAGGCCAGCGCCGGCGACGGATTCACCTGGATGCCGGTCGCGGAGGGCGTGGTGGTCGTCGCCCCCGTCGCGGCGGCCGTCGAGGGCTGGGTCACCGTCGCGGCAGGCGTCTGCGCAGGAGGATTCACGACCACCTGCTGCGAGGCGCCCGAGGACGGAGCAGGTGCGGTCGCGGACGACGCCGGAGGTGCGGCAGGCGCCGTCGTGGCGGGAGCGGTCGTAGCCGGCGCGGTCATGGTCGCGGTCGGCGCGGTGGCGGTCGTAGCGGGTGCAGCGGGCGCCGGTGCGGTCTGCGCGGGAGCGGTCGCCGCCGGTGCGGTCGCCGCCGGCGCGGTCGCCGCCGGTGCGGTCGCGGGCGCAGCAGCAGCGGGTGCCGTCGCCGGCGCGGGCGCTGCGGGCGCCGTGGCCGGAGCCGGCGCCTGTGCAGGTGGTTGCAGCGTGGTCGTGGTCGTGGTCGTCCGGTCCTGCGCGAGGGCTGGACCGGCCAGGCAGAACAGCGCCGCTGCAGCGAGCGAGCGGGTCGTCATCGTATCCTCCCGCCGGGTGGTGCTCCCGGCTCCTTGAAGGAAACGTTCAGCGCGGCGAGGCGCGCGGCAACCCGTGCGGGAAGCGATCTCAGCGCGACGCGGGATCCGCCAGGAAGCGGCGCAGCGCGTCGCGCACCGATTGCTGCACCGGCGCGGGGACCTCGGGCGCGGGGCTGCGCTTGCACAGCAGCAGCGTGTTCTGGAGCGACGCGCAGCGCGCCGTGCAGCGGCCGCACCTCGCGAGGTGCGCCTCCATCTCGGCGCACACGTCCGAGGAGATCTCCCCCTCGAGGTGCCTCGAGAAGAGGTCGAGCACGTCGGGACAGGCGTCCGCGAGCTCCGCCGCGGGCTCGGGTACGCCGAGCAGCGGCGCCACGAGCTCGCGCACCTGCAACCGGGCGCGGTGCAGCCGGCTCTTCACCGCCTCCACGGTGAGGCCCGTGACCTCGGCGACCTCGGGCGCGGTCAGCCCCTCGACGTCGCGGAGCACGAGGATCTCCCGGTACATCGGATCGAGGGACGCGATGGCCCGCTCGAGCGCCGCCTCGATCTGGCGCCCCGCGAGAGAATCGTCCTGCAGCAGCCCCGGATCGGCGACGCGCTGGACCTCGGCCTCGACCGCGGTCAGCTGGTCCTCGTGCTCGGGCGCGAACTTCGAGCGTCGGCGCTTCTTGATGCAGAAGCTCCGCGCGATCGAGTAGAGCCACGTCGAGACCGAGGAAGCCCCGCGGAAGTCGCGCACGTTGCGGGCCATCGCGAGGAGCGTCTCCTGGACGACGTCCTTCGCGTCCTCCTCGTCGCGGCACATCTTGAGGCCGAACCGGTACACCTGCCGCTGGTGGCGATCGAGCAGCGCCTCGAGCGCGGCGCGATCTCCCTGCCGAGCCTGCTGCAGCAGCTCGAGGTCGTTCGGTTCCATGGCGCGACTGTTAGCCGGACCGGGCGCGCGCCACAAGCGCGGTGCCGCCGCGGACGCGGACGCTCACGCCGCGGCGAACGGACCCCGTTCACTGTCCGTGTAGTCGTGTCGAGCCTGCCCCCAAAAGAGCGCTGAAGACGCACGGTGTCAGACGCAACTTGCCTCCGGCACCGGCCAAGCGAGCGTTCACCGGACGACCGGGGCCCCGCGATCCTCATGAGCGTCTTCCGACCTCGATCGAACACCATCTTCAGGGTCGTCCTGGTGCTGCTCGCCGGCGGCGCGGCCGCGACGCTCGGTGGGCTCATGGGGTACGCGCGCGTGCCGGCCGGGACGGGTCAGCAGGAAGAGATCCAGCAGCCCGTGCTCTTCGACCACCGGCACCACATCCTCGACGACGGGATCGACTGCCGCTACTGCCACCAGACGGTGGAACGGACGGCGACGGCCGGGATCCCGTCGACGGCGGTGTGCATGAACTGCCACTCGCAGGTGTGGAACCGCAGCCCCCGGCTCGAGCCGGTCCGCGAGAGCTACTTCACGGGCCAGCCGATCCCCTGGGTGCGCGTCCACCAGCTCCCGGACTTCGTCTACTTCAACCACTCCATCCACGTGAACAAGGGCGTCGGCTGCGAGACCTGTCACGGCCGCGTCGACCAGATGCCCGCCATCGTCCAGGTGCAGCCGCTCACGATGAGCTGGTGCCTGGAGTGCCACCGCAATCCCGCTCCGAACCTGCGCCCCCGCGAGGACATCACCGTGATGGGGTGGCAGCCGGAGGGGGATCCGGTCGCGCTCGGGAACGAGCTCATGAAGCGCTACGACGTTCATGCCCGCACGAGTTGCACGACATGTCATCGGTGAAACGAATCGGCCTCCCCGTCGTAGGACAGGACGGCCCGGACGACGCACCCGACTGCCGCGGCGCCGACGGGCGGCGGCACTGGCGCAGCCTCGAGGAGTGGTCCGAGGGGGCCGCGGCCGCGAAGGCCGAGTTCCCGCGCGGCGCCGCTTTCCTGCCCGAGGCGCTCACGCGCCGCGGCTTCCTGCAGATGCTCGGCGCCTCGGCGGCGCTCGCCGGGGTCGCAGCGTGCCGGCCGCCGCGGCAGGAGATCCACGCGTACGTCAGGCACCCGGAGCAGGCGCTCTTCCCCGGGAACCCGGTGCCGTACGCCACCGCGCTCGCGCGGCACGGCCACGCGGTCGGGCTCCTCGTGACGACCGTGGACGGTCGCCCGATCAAGGTCGAGGGGAACCCCGACCACCCAGAGAGCCTCGGCGCGTCCGGGCGCCTCGAGCAGGCGACGATCCTCGATCTGTACGACCCGCGCCGCATCGAGGGGTTCACCGCGCGCAAGCAGCCGAAGGCCTACCGCACGCTGCTCCGCGAGCTCGCCACGGTCGCGGCGACGCACGAGAAGGACGGCGGCGCACGGCTGCGGTTCCTCACCGGCGCCACCGGCTCGCCGCTGCTGCTCGACCTGCGGCGGCGCATCTCCGAGCGGTTCCCGCGCGCGCGCTTCCACGCCTACGAGAGCCTCACGGAGGAGGCGACCGCCGACGGCGCGCGCCTCGCCTTCGGCCGTGCGCTCGACACCCGCCTCCACCTCGACGGGGCGCGGATCGTCCTCGCGCTCGACGCCGACTTCCTCTCCGACGGACCGTCGGCGCTGCGCCTCGCGCGCGAGTTCGCGGCGCACCGGACCCCCGGGCCGGACATGAGCCGGCTCTACGTCGCCGAGGCGCACCTCTCGACGACCGGAGCCGCAGCCGACCACCGCTTCCGGATGAAGCCGAGCGAGGTGCTCGGGTTCGCGCGGCAGGTCGCGGCCGCGCTGGCGAGCTCGCAGGGGCTCGGCGACCTCGCGCGGATCGCCGGCGACGCGAAGCCGACGCGCGAGGCGAGCGCCGTCGCGGAGGATCTCGCGCGGCACCGCGGCGCGTCCCTCGTGATCGCCGGCCCGCGGCAGCCCGCGGCGGTGCACGCGATCGCCCACGCGATGAACGCCGCGCTCGGCAACGCCGGCAAGACGGTCGACTACGCGGCGCCGCCGACCGAGGAGCCCGCCGGTCCGCGACAGCTCGCCGCGCTCGCGAAGGACCTCGCGGCCGGAGCCGTGGAGACGCTCGTCATCACCGCCTGGAACCCCGTGTACACGGCGCCCGCCGACGTGGATCTCGAGGCGCTGCTCACGAAGGTGCCGGACGTCCTCTACCTCGCGTACCGCCCCGACGAGACCAGCGCGCGGGCGACGTGGGTCATCGGGGAGAGCCATCCGTTCGAGACGTGGGGCGACGCCCGCGCGCACGACGGGACCGTCTCCATCGTGCAGCCGCTCGTGCAGCCGCTCCTCGAGAGCATCTCGGAGGTCGAGCTGCTCGCGGCGTTCCTCGGCGAGGCCGAGAAGGGCGCGTACCAGCTCGTGCAGGATTTCTGGCGCGCGCGCTCCGGCGCGGGCGCGGCGTTCGCCGCCCGATGGGGCACCTGGCTCGCGAAGGGTGTCGTCGAGGGCACCGCCGCGAAGGGCGAGGCGCCCACGGTGCGGTTCGCCGACGTCGCGGGCGCGGCGGGCCAGCCGCCGCCGAAGGCGGAGGGGCTCGAGGCGAGCTTCGTCGTGGACAAGCTCGACGACGGACGCTTCGCCGAGAACGCCTGGCTCCTCGAGCTGCCCGACCCCATCACCACGATCAGCTGGGACAACGCGGCGATGGTCTCGCCGAGGACGGCGCAGGAGCTCGGCGTCGAGACCGGGACGCGCGTGGAGCTGCGGCTCCGCGGCCGCAAGGTGGACGCGCCGGTCTTCGTCGCGCCCGGCCACGCCGACGGTGTCGTCACGCTGCCGCTCGGCTGGGGCCGCGAGGCCGCGGGGCCGACGGCGACGAACGTCGGGTTCGACGCCGGGGCGCTGCGCGGGTCGCAGGCGGCGTGGATCGAGCCGGGCCTCGCCCTCGCGCCGTTCGGGAAGCGCAAGCACAAGCTCGTCCAGACCCAGGAGCACTTCTCGATGGAGGGGCGCGACCTCGCGCTCTCGTTCGACGCGCGCGCCTGGGAGGAGGAGGGCCCGAAGCGCCTCGAGCACCTGCGCGGCGCCGTGAACGCGATGTACTCGCCGTTCGGCTACGACAAGCAGGCGTTCAAGTGGGGCATGGGCATCGACCTCGCGAAGTGCACCGGCTGCAACGGCTGCGTCGTCGCGTGCCAGGCCGAGAACAACATCGCGGTGGTCGGCAAGGCGCAGGTCGCGCGAAGCCGCGAGATGCACTGGCTCCGCGTCGACCGGTACTTCAGCGGACCTCCGGAGAACCCGGAGGTCGTCTCGCAGCCGCTGATGTGCGTGCACTGCGAGGCGGCGCCCTGCGAGTACGTCTGCCCGGTCAACGCGACGGTGCACTCGGACGAGGGCCTGAACGAGATGGTCTACAACCGCTGTGTCGGCACGCGGTACTGCTCGAACAACTGCCCCTACAAGGTCCGCCGCTTCAACTTCCTCGAGTATCAGAAGGGGAAGGCGCCGCTCGAGAAGCTCCGCATGAACCCCGACGTCACGGTGCGCTACCGCGGCGTCATGGAGAAGTGCACCTACTGCGTGCAGCGCATCGAGCGCGCGCGGATCGCGGTCCGCGCCTCCGGCCAGAACAAGATCCCCGACGGCGAGCTCCAGACGGCCTGCCAGCAGGCGTGCCCGTCGCAGGCGATCGTGTTCGGCAACCTCGCGGACCCCGAGTCGAGGGTCTCGAAGATGCACCAGGACGAGCGCCGCTACGACCTCCTGCACTTCCTCGGCACGAGGCCGCGCACCGCGTACCTCGTCCGCATCCGCAACCCGAACCCGGCCCTCTCCGCATGAGCGTCGACACGAAGCGCCACGCCGCCGTCGTGAACCGGGTCGATCCGCTCGAGCCGGTGCCGGTCCTCGTCGGCCGGCCCGACGACCGCGAGCTGAACCAGACGCTGTTCGCGCCCGTGTGGGCGAAGACGCGCAAGGGCTGGCTCGTACTGTTCGCGCTCGCGCTCGCGCTCACCGGGCTGCTCTTCACCGCGATCGGCTACACCTTCGCGGTCGGCATCGGCGCGTGGGGCAACAACATCCCGGTCGCCTGGGCGTACGGCATCGTCAACTTCGTGTGGTGGATCGGCATCGGCCACGCCGGCACGCTCATCAGCGCGATCCTGCTCCTGTTCCAGCAGAAGTGGCGCACGTCGATCAACCGCTTCGCCGAGGCGATGACGCTGTTCGCGGTCATCCAGGCGCTGCTCTTCCCGCTCATCCACCTCGGCCGACCCTGGTTCGCGTTCTGGCTGTTCCCGTACCCGTCCACGCTCGGCGTGTGGCCGAACTTCAAGAGCCCGCTGCTGTGGGACGTCTTCGCGGTCTCCACGTACTTCACGGCGTCGCTCCTCTTCTGGTACGTCGGCCTCCTGCCGGATCTCGCGGCGCTCCGCGACAGCTCGAAGAGCCACGCGAAGCGCGTCGTCTACGGGATCTTCTCGCTCGGGTGGCGCGGATCGGCCCGCCACTGGCGCCACTACCGGATCGCGTACCTCCTGCTCGCCGGCCTCTGTACGCCGCTCGTGCTGTCGGTCCACACGATCGTCAGCTTCGACTTCGCCGTGTCGCAGCTCCCGGGGTGGCACACGACGATCTTCCCGCCGTACTTCGTCGCCGGCGCGATCTTCAGCGGCTTCGCGATGGTGCTGACCCTCATCATCCCCGCGCGGAAGGCGTTCGGGTTCGAGCACGTCATCACCGAAAAGCACCTGGAGAACATGGCGAAGGTGCTGCTCGCGACCGGTCTCATGGTCGCGTACGGCTACCTCTCCGAGCACTTCATCGCCTGGTACTCCGGGAACAAGTACGAGCAGTTCGTCTTCTGGAACCGCGCGAACGGTCCGTACGCGCCGGTCTACCTGCTCATGCTGTTCTGCAACGTCCTCGTGCCGCAGATCTTCTGGTCCGGGCGCGCGCGGCGCAGCATCTGGGTGCTCTGGATCGCGTCGATCCTCGTCAACGTCGGGATGTGGTGCGAGCGGTTCGTCATCATCGTGACGTCGCTGCACCGCGACTTCCTGCCGTCGAGCTGGGCCATCTTCAAGCCCACCGTCGTCGACTGGAGCATCCTCATCGGCACGATCGGATTCTTCGGGCTCCTCTTCCTCCTGTTCCTCCGGTTCGTCCCGTCCGTCTCCGCGAGCGAGGTGAAGGAGCTCCGCCGCGAGCTGGAGCACGAGGCGGCGCCGCCGCACCCGGTGGAGCGCGCCGCGAGGTGATCATGGCGACGTACGTACTGGCGCAGTTCCAGGACGAGCATGCGCTGTGCGAGGCGGCGCGCCGGCTGCGCGAGCTCGGTCACACCGACCTCGACGCGCACTCGCCGGTGCCGCTGCACGGGATCGACGAGGCGCTCGGGCTCCGCAAGAGCGCCGTCCCGCTCATCGCGCTGGTGGGCGGCGTCCTCGGCGCGAGCGGCGGCTACCTCATGCAGTTCTGGATGAACGCCCTCGATTACCCGATCAACGTCGCGAACCGCCCGCTCCACGGGCCGCCGTCGAACATCCCCATCACGTTCGAGTCGGGCGTCCTCATCTCGGTGCTGTTCATCGTGTTCGGGCTGTTCGCGCTGTGCGGCTTCCCGCGGCCGTACCACCCCGCGTTCGACGCGCCGGGCTTCGAGAGCGCGACGGTCGACGCGCTGTGGCTCTCGGTGCGCACCGACCGGACGCGCGCCGAGGGGATCACGCACGAGCTCGAGCGGCTCGGCGGCACCAAGGTCTCGACCGTGCCGGAGGACGAGCGATGAGCGCCCGCGTCGCCGCCGCCCTCGCGGTGCTCCTCGCCGGCTGCAACGTCCTCGATCCGATGATGGTGCAGGAGAAGCAGAAGACCTACCGGCCGAGCGACTTCTGGCCGAACGGGATCGGCATGCGCGCTCCTCCGCCCGGGACGGTCGCCGCCGCCGCGTACCAGGGCGACGACATCGCGCTCGGAGCGAGCGAGGACGGGCGCCCGATCGGACGCATCCCGGTGAAGGTCACGCCCGAGCTGCTCCAGCTCGGACGCAAGAAGTTCGACGTGAACTGCGCCGCGTGCCACGGCATCCTCGGCGACGGCGACAGCCTCGTCGCGAAGAACATGGCGCAGCGCCCGCCGCCGTCGCTGCACCAGCGCGTGCGGCTCGAGGACGGCCACTACTACCAGGTGATCAGCTCGGGGTTCGGCGTCATGCCGTCCTACGCGAGCGAGCTGACCGTCGAGGAGCGCTGGGCCGTCGTGTCCTACGTGCGCGCGCTGCAGCTCAGCCAGCGCGCCCGCCTCGATCAGGCGCCGCCCGACGTCCGCAGCAGGCTCGAGAGCGAGCAGAGGGAGCTGTCGCGATGAACGACGCGCCGTACACCGGAGGGCGAGGCCTCGTCACGAAGGCGACAGCCGTCGCGGTGATCGCGCTCGCGCTGACGCTCGTCGGGGGCTTCTTCGACGCGCGCCGCGCGCTGTGGGCCTACCACTTCGCGTTCACGTACTGGGCCGGGATCGGCCTCGGCGCGCTGCTCGTGCTCGGGAGCTTCCATGCGACCAAGGCCCGCTGGCCGGTGGTCATCCGCCGCATGACCGAGACGTTCTCGGCGACCGGCATCCTGTTCCTCGTCCTCTTCATCCCCATCGCGATCGGCGTGAAGAAGCTGTTCCCGTGGGCCGACCCGCAGGGCTACGGCCTCGACGGCGAGCTCCTGCACCTCGTGGAGGTGCGCGGACCCTGGCTGAACGTGCCGTTCTTCCTCTTGCGCACGGGGATCTACTTCGCGCTCTGGATCGGCTTCGCGTGGACGCTCTACCGGCTCTCGGTGCGGCAGGACGAGGAGGGCGGGTTCGCGCTCACCGACCGGCAGCGCCGGATCGCCGCCGTGTCGCTGCCGCTCGTCGGGCTCGCCATCTCGTTCGCAGCGTTCGACTGGCAGATGTCGCTCGACCCGCACCTCTCGTCGACGATCTTCGGCGTCTACTACTTCTCCGGCAGCTATCTCTGCGCCCTCGCCGTCATCATCCTCGCGGCGCAGTGGACGCGGTCGAGCGGCCTGTTCGGCGCGTACGTCTCGCCCGCGCACTTCCACAGCCTCGGGAAGCTCCTGCTGTCGTTCTACTGCTTCTGGGCCTACATCGCGTTCTCGCAGTACCTCCTCATCTGGATCGCGAACATCCCCGAGGAGGTCACCTGGTACGTGCACCGCAACCAGGGCGGCTGGCTCGTGCTGGGCGTGTTCCTCGTGCTGTTCCACTTCGTCGTCCCGTTCTTCATCCTGCTCTCGCGGGACCTGAAGCGAGACGGTCGAAAGCTCTCGGTCATGGCGATCTGGGCGCTCGTCGTCCACGCGGTGGACGTCTACTGGGTGATGATGCCGGGCCTCGAGCCCGAGGCGCCCAGCCTGCACTTCACCGATCTCACGGCGCTCGTCGGCGTCGGCGCGGCGGCGCTCGCCTTCGTCGTGTGGCGGATGCGCGGAGTGCGCACCGTACCGGTCGGCGATCCCTACCTGGCCGATTCGCTGAGGTACGACCCGTCATGACCGAGCTGCATCACGACGACGCGCACCACGCGTCCGCGCATCCTCCGGCCGAGGAGGACCGGATCCGTTCGCGCGCCGTCGTCATGGTCGGCGTCGGCGCGCTGCTCGTCTTCTTCGTGGCCTCTCTCGCGGCGATCGGCGCGATGAAGCGCCAGCAGAGCCGGATCAACCCGGAGGGACCCGCGCCGCTCCCGGCGGAGCTCGGGCAGTCGAAGATCGGCATCCTGGAGCAGCGGCTCTTCGAGAACTCGAACCAGGCCGAGGTGATGCGCACGGTCCAGCGCTCGAAGCTCGAGTCCTACGGCTGGATCGACCGCGAGCAGGGCATCATCCGGATCCCCATCGAGCGCGGGATGCAGCAGGTGATCGCCGGTGAGCGGCCCGAGGGCGCGCCGACGACCGCGATCCCAAGGCCCGAGCCCGGAGGCTCGCGATGACGAGGCTCGCGATCGCCGCCGTGCTCGCCGCCGCGGCGCTCCCCGCGAGCGCAGCGTGGCCCGTGAAGATGGATCCGCCGAAGCCGGCCGACACGCAGGCCTCGGTGCCGAGCATCCTCGAGGGCGTGGACATCGTGGAGCAGCTGTCCCAGCCGGTGCCGCTCGACGCGGGGTTCACGTCGAGCGACGGTCACGCCGTGAAGCTCGCCGACCTCGTCGGCAAGGGCAGGCCGGTCATCCTCACGCTCGTCTATTACGAGTGCCCGATGCTGTGCGGGCTCGTGCTCGGCGCGCAGTCCACGTCGATGCAGAAGACCGGGCTCGAGCTCGGCAAGGACTTCGACGCGGTGACGATCTCGTTCGACCCGCGCGAGAGCTCGCGGCTCGCCGCCGAGCGCCAGCGCCAGTACCTGCGCAAGGCCGGCTGGCCGGAGCGCACGGCGAGCTGGGCGTTCCTCACGGGCAACGAGCCGGAGATCCGCCGCGTCGCCGACGCGGTGGGCTTCCGGTACGCGTACGACGAGAAGACGAAGCAGTTCGCGCACGCCGCCGCGATCATGGTCCTCACGCCGGAGGGCAAGGTCGCGCGCTACATGTACGGCGTCGACTTCCCGCCGCGCGATCTGCGGCTCGCGCTGGTCGAGGCGGCCCAGGGGCGCGTCGGGACGAGCTTCGACCGCCTGTTGCTCACCTGCTACCGCTACGACAACGACGCGCGTGGCTACCGGCCGTACGTCATCGGCTTCATCAGGCTGGGCGGGGCCACGATCCTCGGTGGCGTCGCGCTCATGCTCGGCGTGCTCTGGCGCCGCGAGCTGAGGCAGAGGAAGGGCAGCGCGCGATGATGGATCTCGTCAGAAGGATGCTGTTCCTTCCGGAGGAAGGGTCCGCCTGGGCGGGCGAGGTGGACAAGCTCCACGCGTTCGTGATCACCACGACGATGCTCGGCGCCTTCGGCGTCGCCGTCGTCGCGCTCGCGTTCTTCGTGAAGTACCGCCGCCGCTCCGACACGGACCTCACGCCGCACGTCGCGCCGACCGCGCTCGCGGAGGTCCTCTTCATCGGCGTGCCGCTCGGGCTGTTCCTGCTGTGGTTCGCGATCGGCTTCACGCAGTTCGTGCACCTGCGGACGCCGCCGCGCGACGCGATGGACATCTACGTGCAGGGCAAGAAGTGGATGTGGAAGTTCGCCTATCCCGGCGGGCCGAACGGCGCCGACGTGCTGCGCGTCCCGGCGCACCGGCCGGTGCGGCTGCTGCTCACGTCGCAGGACGTGATCCACTCGTTCTTCATCCCGACGATGCGCTTCAAGATGGACGTCCTGCCGGGCCGCTACACGGAGGCCTGGTTCGAGGCGACGAAGCTCGGCCGGTTCCCGATCTTCTGCGCCGAGTTCTGCGGGCTGGGCCACTCGGCGATGCTCGGCGAGCTCGAGGTCATGGAGCCGGCGGCGTTCGACGCGTGGCTGGCGGAGACTCGCCGGGCCACGGTCGCGCAGGCGCAGGACATGGGAGGAGGCGCCATCGACATCAAGGGCTCGCTCGTCGAGCAGGGCCAGCGCCTCGCCGCCGAGTACGGCTGTCTCAAGTGCCACTCGGTCGACGGGTCCCGCCACATCGGTCCGACCTGGCTCGATCTCTACCGCAAGACGGAGAAGCTCAAGGACGGCGCCACCGTCGTCGCGGACGAGGGGTACCTCACCGAGTCGATGATGGATCCGCGGGCGCGCATCGTCGACGGCTACGAGCCGGTGATGCCCACCTTCCAGGGGCGCATCCCGGGGCCGGAGATCGCCGCCATCGTCGAGTTCATCAAGTCCCTGCGCACCGACGCGGTGCGCCCCGAACCATCGAAGGGTCCAGTGTATGTCCCCGTCCCAGGCTACGACCCCGCTCGCCACCCCTGAGGCCCCGCTCTACAACGAGCGCAACTACCTCAACGAGAAGAGCGGCGTCTGGTCCTGGCTGACGACCGTGGACCACAAGCGCATCGGCGTCATGTACCTGGTGCTGGTCATCGGGGCGCTGTTCCTCGGCGGCGTGTTCGCGATGCTCGTCCGGATCGAGCTGCTCACGCCCGGCCCGACGATCATGAGCGCGATGACGTACAACCGGATGTTCACGCTGCACGGCGTGGTCATGATCTTCCTCTTCATGATCCCCGCCATCCCGAACGTCTTCGGCAACTTCTTCCTGCCGATCATGCTCGGCGCGCGCGACGTCGCGTTCCCCAGGCTGAACCTCCTCACCGTGTACCTCTACCTCCTCGGCGCGGCGATCGCGCTCTGGGGCATGATCCACGGCGGCGCGGACACCGGCTGGACGTTCTACGTCCCGTACAGCACGACGACCGTGACGAAGGTCGCGCCCATCCTGCTCGGCGCGTTCATCCTCGGCATGTCGTCGATCGTCAGCGGCCTGAACTTCATCGTGACGGTGCACACGCTGCGCGCGCCGGGAATCACCTGGCTGCGGATGCCGCTCTTCGTGTGGTCGATCTACGGCACCGCCATCATCCAGGTGCTCGCGACGCCGGTGCTCGGCATCACGCTGCTCCTCGTCGCGGTCGAGAACGTCTTCGGCTTCGGCGTCTTCGACCCCGCGCGCGGCGGCGATCCGATCCTGTTCCAGCACATGTTCTGGTTCTACAGCCACCCCGCCGTCTACATCATGGTGCTCCCGTCCATGGCGGTGGTGAGCGAGGTGGTCTGCGCCTTCGCGCGCAAGAACATGTTCGGCTACAAGGCGGTCGCCTTCAGCTCCCTCGGCATCGCGTTCGTCGGCTTCTTCACCTGGGGCCACCACCTGTTCACGAGCGGGCAGTCCACCGTGAACGCCGGCATCTTCGGCGTGCTCTCGATGTTCGTGGGCATCTTCACGGCCATCAAGGTCTTCAACTGGACGGCCACGCTCTACAAGGGCTCGGTCGCGTTCAAGACGCCGTTCGCGTACTTCTGCGGGTTCCTGTTCTTCCTCGTGTTCGGCGGGATGACCGGCATCGCGCTCGCGACGGTCGCCCTCGACGTCCACTGGCAGGACACCTACTTCGTCGTCGCGCACTTCCACTTCATCATGGTCGGCGGGACGATGATGGGGTTCCTCGCCGGCCTGCACTACTGGTGGCCGAAGATGTTCGGCCGCATGTACCCGGAGGGCTGGGGGCTCGTCTCGGCGGTCCTCATCATCCTCGGGTTCAACGCGACGTTCATCCCGCAGTTCCTGCTCGGGAACATGGGGATGCCTCGGCGCTACTACAGCTATCCCGCGGAGTTCTGGCCACTCAACGTCGCGTCGACCGCCGGCGCGTCGCTGCTGGCGTTCGGCTTCATCATCATCCTCATCTACCTCCTCATCTCGCTGAAGCACGGCCCCGTCGCCGGCCCGAACCCGTGGTTCTCGCGCGGCTTCGAGTGGATCACCGCGTCGCCGCCGCCGACCGACAACTTCGGGCCGCGGAACCCCGTCTACACGCACGGGCCGCACGAGTACGACAAGGAGGCGAGCCCGGTTCCGGCCGGATCGCCGCCGGAGGCTCCTCATGCGCACTGAGGCGGAGGTCACGCACGGCGGCGAGGGCGTGCCGCACCTCGCGCACCACTACTCGAACCTCGAGATGCAGGCGCACGCCGCGCGCCTCGGCATGTGGCTGTTCCTCGCGACCGAGGTGCTGCTGTTCGGCGGCCTCTTCACCGCGTACGTGGTGTACCGGTACACGTTCAGCGACACGTTCGTCGCCGCGTCGAAGCTCGTCGAGACGCACTACGGCGCGATCAACACGGTGGTCCTCATCACCTCGTCGCTCACCGTGGCCCTCGCGCACCACTTCGTCGAGCACCGCCAGTCACGGAAGGCGGCGCTGCTGCTCGCCGCCAGCGTCTTCGCCGGCCTCGTGTTCCTCGGCATCAAGGCGATCGAGTACACGCACCACATCGAGGCGGGGGAGCTGCCGGGGCGGTACTACTCCTACGAGGGCCTGCAGGCGCACGGCGCCGCGATGTTCTGGAGCCTCTACTTCCTCATGACCGGGCTGCACGGCATCCACGTCATCATCGGCATGGGCGTGCTCGCGGTCATCGCGTTCCGCACCTGGCGCGGCGCCTACGACGACGGCTACTCGACGCCGGTCGAGCTGAGCGGCCTGTACTGGCACCTCGTCGACCTCATCTGGATCTTCCTCTTCCCGCTCTTCTACCTGATCTGACCATGGCCAATCCGTCCGCTCCCGTCTCGCACGACGAAGAGGAGCGCGTCCGCCACATCTCGGCGTCGCGCTACTACGTGGTGTGGGTCGCGCTGCTCGTGTTCACGGCGCTCACGATCTTCACCGCGAGGGGCGTCCACATACCGTCGCCCTGGCACCTGCTCGTCGGCCTCGCGATCGCCGTCGTCAAGGCGGCGCTGGTCGCGCTCTTCTTCATGCACCTGTGGGATCACGGCGGCACGACGCGGCTCGTGCTCGTGACGGCGCTCGTCTTCCTCGCGCTGCTCATCGGGATCACGGTGCTCGACAACGCGACGCGCTTCGAGCTGTCCAACCCCGTGAACGACCGGAACGAGCGCTTCATGCCGCCGGGGCCCGACATCCTGTCGCCGATGGCGGTGCCGCGCGGAGGCCGCCTGCCCGAGCGCTCGCAGGGCGCCGGCGAGACCGGCGGCGCCCCGGCGCGCCCCGGCGGCGGTCACTGATCCCGACCGGCGCGCGTCACGTACGCGTGGCCGACACGGCCGGCTGCTGGACGCCTTCCGCGAGCTCGTCGAGGACCTCGCGAACCATCGGGTCGGCGCCCTGGAGGACCGTCGGTGGGATGCGGCGCAGCGCGACGACCGCGAAGTCGCCCATGCCGGCGAGGTCCGCGGGCAGCCACAGGTGCGACCCGTCGGCCGCCGTCACGAAGAACCAGTGCTGGAGCGGGTTGAAGCCGATCTTCGCGATGCTGCTCCACCCGAGCACGCGGCGGGTGAACATGCCGACGCGCTCGATGCCCGTGTCGCGGACGACGAGACACTTCTTGAAGCCGGACGCGAAGAAGTACACGGCGACGCCGACGGTGACGAGCGTCACGACGGTGCCGGCGGCGAACCCGAGGGTGCTGGTCCGTCCGAGCTGCCACGTCCGCACCGTGACGAGACCGAACACCGCGCCCGGGATGAGCGCGGTGACGCCGAGCATGATCGCGTTGCGGAGCGGCGGACGCAGGATGAACGCGCCGTCACTCGGCTCGACGTGCAACGGGGTGAACCGCCGGTGGCGGCGACGGAGGAAGTACTGGCCCCCGAGCATCAAGACGGCCAGGGCCACGAATGCGATCACCGCTTCGGTCATGGGGTCGATTCTGCACCAACGCGCCCCGGGGATGAAGAGCGCCTCCGCGCGCGAGCCGCCGCAGCCCCCACCGCGCTGCGTCGACGACCGAGCGAGCAGCTACTCCGGCTTCGGGTCGCGCAGCATCACGAGCAGCATGCGCGTCCGCTCGTC